>JASJDH010000119.1 GCA_030065175.1 Leptolyngbyaceae cyanobacterium MO_188.B28
GGGGGGGGGGGGGGGTGTTGGGGCGGGGGGGGGAAGATGGGGAGGCAGGAGGCTGAGAGGAGGGAAGAGGGGGGAGGATAGTGTTTCTTGAATCAAGGTGGGAAAGTTTAATCGTGCTACTCCCTGCTAAAACTTGATCTTTGTTTCCCCATCTCTGGCTGGGAAAACCCTTTGAGATTCCGCCCCAGATGATCGGAGCCAAAGTCTCCCCATTCACGCCTAGCCAGGGAACAGGAAAAAGTAGGCGTTGAATCGAAAGAATTTTTGAGCTAATCTTCCCCACCCCCCCATCCTCCCTATCTTCCCCATCCTCCCTACCCCCCATCCTCCCTATCCCCCTTCCCTATTCTCTGAGGAACTGTCGAGTAAACCAGTCGATCGCCGCTTCAGTCGCGCCGCCTGGATTGTAAAAGAGAGACTGGGCGATGCTCCGACGAATCTCTGAGGATTCTTCGCGGTTAGTCAGACTGGCGGCGATGGTCTCCTCGATTTGGTCGGGGCGCTTAACCACGGGCCCGCCGCGTCGACCCCAGGCTTCATCAACAAAGGCTCCCTGATCCTTCGCCCGCTGAATCAACTCAGGTACGTCGAGGAAAACCAGGGGCCGATTCAACAGGGTATATTCGTTGGCCACGGATGAGGCGTCTGTGATCAACAGATCTGAAAGACTGAGCAAGGGAATGATATCCAGGGCGCGGACAACTCGGGTGTGTTTGTTCTCGCAAGGCGCAAGTTCGGCGAACCAATCGATATCTTGGTTCTTTGGGTGGTCGTGGGGTTTAATCAACAGGTCGTACTTATCCGTCGCCGTCAATCGCTGAATGACCTCTTTACCCATGATTTCCAGGGAATTATCAGCCTGTCCGGTGGGCGCATAGAGAAGAATGGGGCGTTTACCGTCAAATCCATACTTTGCCAGCAACTCTTGCCGATCAAATTCTGCCGTGAGCATGGGGTCGGTTTTTGGGAACCCAATCGGTACGCCCCTCGGATCATCGGCGGTCAGTAGTCCTGTTTCGACAAATTTCTTCCGCATGTAAGGACCGATCAGGAAGAAGAAGTCGTAAACTAGATTTTCGACTCGGACCCCCCGATTGCGAAAGGAAACGCCGTGGAAAATCTGAATTTTTGCGCCGACGTTCTCCGCCGGTAAGATAATCCGCTTATTTGCCGAAAACAAAACATCGAAGTTGCGCGTCTGAATATCGTCAACCGAGAGAATACGCTCTGAGGGGATGTGAAACGGCCCGTACATGCCAGCGCCGTCGTAGTGGTATCCTTCTGCTGTTTTAGTGTGTAACCCGCCGGAGACATACACCTCCACATCCGCCAATCTGACTAACTGGTCATAGAGGGGGCGAAAACAGAGAAAATGAACCGGCGCATACCCTGTAAAAAGAACGGTAATAGGTTGAGTATTTGGCATTTCTACACCTCTGATAAAACTGAATATAAAGCGGGTAGGGAAAGATAACGACTCCGTCCTCCGAGAATCTGTCCGGTCTCGGCGACCACGAAGGAGAGATGGATTTGCCATCTTTCCGGCAACATTCTTAGGGATGAAATTTTGCCGCGGAATAGTAATTGTGTGGCCACATGCCAGGCCAGCCGTTGGCGTTGCAGCGGCTGCCGCGTCTCGGCTTCGTAGCCGCAGATTAAAGCTTCTGCACAAGCGCTAGCCGCATTATGGGCAATCCCTCTGCAACCCGCCAAGTAAATCAGATGGGCCAGGAGACGACCCACGTCGTAGAGCGAATCCCCTAGAGATAAGGCGTCCCAGTCCACAATACCGACGCCATCGGGACTATAGAGAATTTGATCGCCGAAGAGATTCCCGTGAATGGGGTGGTTAGTTGGGAAAGAGAGGGTCTGTGATACCCTATCGAGGGCGGCGATCGCCTCGTTAAGGCGTCCCTCCAGATCCGGCAGCGCTAGCGAGACGCCGCGGGTGCGACGACGCAATAAGGCTAGCTCCTTAGTCGGCGTCCATATGGTTTCTGGCTGCAGATCACAGTGATGCAGTCGAGCCAGGATGCGACCCACCTGAGCAAACGGCTCCGGGGAAAAATGATGCATCACCGCCGTAAACTGTTGGCCAGGAACCTCGCTCATCAACAGGGTATGGCGTTCTGAATCGTATGCGATTAACTGGGGAACCGTAAACCCTAGATCGCTCCGTTCAGCCGCCTGATTAATCAGGTTGAAGTTACGAATAATGGCTGGAGCCTCCCTTTCCCTCAGCAGCTTGGCGAAGTAGCAACGGTGGGTGTGGGGATTCTCCCAGGTCAGCAGCGCTCGCTTCAGGGGCACATACCGAAAGAGTTTCGGGGTTGGAAAATCACCGCTATCAGACGGCCATTCAGCCTCAGGAATCAAATCTTGACAAAACTGCTCAGGAGTTAGTAGCTCGGCTAGTTCCACCAGGTTCGGGGCATTGGGCAATGTCCAAACCACGGTTCGCCACTGCGGAAGCTCAAACACGGGCGGTCCTGAACAGGGCAAGAAGTCCTGTGTGTGAGCCCGCTCAATCTCTTGTTCAGCGTCTTCGGCTCGGGCGAAGATGTGAAAGAAGAAATTGAGTTTCACCGTTGATGCGGTTTCATCATATAGGGTAATGGTCGCCTCAGCCATGATCCGCGCCCGCTCAAAGGGTTTGTAATGGGTTAGCCCTGGCTTGATCTGAACCGCTTGAGGCGGTTTGCCTGACCAACGAACCCAAGCCCCGGCGATCGCCTCTTCGACCCTATGCGGCGTTCGGATGCGCTGGATAGTTTGGAAAACAGGATCTTTGAGGTGACTCATCACGCCGCCTCCGCATGAACATTGAAAGCCGCCGCTGTTAAGTGCGCTGGCAATGGGCAGTTGAGGTCGAGGGTGGAAACCGATTGATAAAGTCTCGGCCACACATGCTCACAAGCCTGCAGCCAATCTTGAGGGAAATCAATTTCAACCCACGGTAGATCCGCAACATCCACTCCCGTGATTGGGCTTGTATTCGCCAAACGCTCGACCGCTGCTGGGGCCCATTGATTCTCTCCCCCCTGGGATAAAGCAGCTTCCACATTATCAAAAAATTGGTCCGTATCTTGGGCGTCAAATTTCAGTAGGCCAATGCTCTCGCCTTGAGCGTGTTCAATCGAGAGCGCTTTACTAATCCGTTGCAGTTTCCCATCGATTAGCGCCACCTTCATGTGCTCGGCCTCGGTTCCTGATCTAGAATCGTAGGCAAGTGCACTGCCTGGGGCACTGAGAAGACGCTGATACACCGACGGGTGTGCTAGCACATCACTATTCAACAACAGAAATGAATCCTTTACCCAGTCTCGGGTCAACGCCAATGAATAGAGGCTGTTGGTTTGAGCATATCGGTGATTGATGATGCAGTGGCAGTAATCGCCAATAATCCGGTAGACCTGGTCCGCCCGATATCCCAGCACGACACAAACATCGGTAATGCCAAAGCTGCGCAACACGGCCAGTTGATACTCGATTAAAGTCACCCCATCTACTTGGGTTAGACACTTGGGCTTGCCGTTGAGTACTTGGGCTAGTCGTGAACCACAACCGGCCGCCAAAATAATTGCTTGCACCCTTTTTCCTCCTTTGCAATTTCATCGTTTACTGTCCTGCTCTCAGCAAGACCTTTTTTGAGTTAGACAGTCCTTAAGTTTTCGCGATCTAAATCAGGTGAAATTTTGCTGATAGAAACTAGAGAGAAAAGTTCGAGTTCCTTAGAGGTATGGAATATTGCTAGTCAGGCTTTTTTCTCAAGGCGTCCAATCACTTAACCAGCAGAACCTTCAAGCAATCAAAACACAGATCTGAAGATCAACCCCGACTTTATGTTGAAACCCTTATAAAACAAGGGCTTTATCCTTTTTGCAATTATTTACAAATAACCGTTTAGATCGTTCCTTAACTCGAATCTGTTGTTTTATTTACCTCTTCTTAACCTCGACAATTGCATAATATCGAGCTGATGGACCAGGCCACATCTACTGGATGTCATATCTAGCGCATGACAGATGTCATGGCTGTGCAAGTATGCCTTAAGCAGGAAAGTTCGGGCTGGGAAAGAAGCCAAGAGAGAGAACTCTATATCATCGCTAAGCATAGTGAGCGCCTGACACCTTACTATCAACCATTGAATGAAGCAGTTGATGTCCCGTCCCGTGACAGGATTCAACAAAGCTCAGGGTTTATACCAATCTGAAATGAAGTAGAGCATAATTGAAGGTGCTTCTACCAAGATTTTTTTGTATATGGCGCGACCCTTTGTCCTAGATATTACCGAGACTGCTGACTACCTGGAGAAAAGCCTCAAGCAAGCTAAGAGTGGGACTCAAAAAGAAAGACTACTAATGCTTTGGTGGGTCAAAACCGGGCAGGTCAGCCAGCGAAAAGAATTGAACCAACGTTTAGGTCGTAGCTCCGCTACCCTGACCCGCTGGCTGGCAGCATATCGAAGCGGTGGGCTTTCAGCTCTGTTAGAAGAGAAAACAGCGCCGGGAGCACCCCCTAAAATTCAGGGGGAGGCATTAGAGAAATTGAAACAGCAATTGGCCTCTGAAGAAGGCTTCAGCAGCTATGGCGCCATCGTCGATTGGTTGAAGCAGGAGTGTGGTTTAGACCTCAAGTACGATACGGTCAATCGCTTTGTGAGCCAGAAGTTAAAAGCTAAACTCAAGGTCCCGAGACCGCAGAGTCTTAAACAGGCTCCGGAGGCAATCGAGAGGTTTAAAAAAACTTTCAACTCGCGTTGATGGAGTTACAGTCCTTACTGAACATTCCCCAATTGCGTTACTTGGCTCAAGACGAAAGTCGCATGGGTCGCAAAACGGAGACCAAACGAGTGATTACGGCCAAAGGCGTCAAGCCCAAAGTATCCGTTGAATGGCCGAGGGAAGCGTTCTGGCTCTATGGGGTAGTGGAGCCGCTGAGCGGTTGGCATTGGACTGAGTCCTACGACAAACTCAATGGAGAGAACTTTCAACAGTTTTTGGATGAACTTTCCCAACAGTTAGGAGACACTGTAGCCGTGATGCAACTGGATGGAGCCCCGGCGCATCGGGCCAAGAAAATAGATTGGCCAGAAAATATCATTCCCATCTTTCAACCCCCTCATTGCCCCGAGCTCAATGCGATTGAGCGACTCTGGCAACATCTCAAAGGGCAATGGAAGGGAGAAAACTTTCTGTCGTTAGAGGCTCTCAGGCAACGGGTGAACCAGGAATTGAGCCAGTTAAACTTGTCACAGGTACAATCGCTAACGTCCTTTGATTTCATTCTGGATGCCCTGCTGCAAGCTGCTTTTTAGGGCAACCATTCCCTCCTTTTTGTGCTCATCTTCATTTCCGATTGGTATTACAGCTAAATTTAGATTGGCTCGATTGGATGTGCGCTTGAGCTTAGCTTATCAATCAGCCATCAAATTGTTGTGGAAAAACATGGCGGTGAACTTTCCTGCGAGTCACAGGAGGTACAGGGAAATTCGTCAAGCCTTGCGCCAGCTAACTCAAACTACAGTTGGTCAAGTCTCTCAATGGCCAGAAACAGTCTTATCCTACGATGGCGTTACCGACTTCCCCGCCTTCGAGGCCTATCGCAATGAACTCCTTCCAACACGCGAACTAGAGTTATTCTGATGCGATATTTACTCAACACCTGCGTCATCAGAAGTAAGCGAGCGGCGACAAATCCCAGGATTTTTGAAAAACCCTGGGATCTTTGTCAGCGACGAGAAGGGGATTTTAAATGCAGATTTCTTAACCAGGGGCCTTACGATCAATTACCGGAGAAAATCCGATTAAGCCATCAGATCGCAGGCGATTGCCCCAAATGGCTGAAGCATAGCTGGAATGGGATAGACAACATGCATATCAATATTGATTACTCAATCCCGGCAAACCGCCAGGGTACCGGATCTACCGCCACTCCATTTACATAGAGTCCCCAATGCAAATGGGGTCCCGTCGCCGCCCCAGTCGAACCAATGCCGCCAATCACCTGTCCAGCTGATACAAAATCCCCTTCATTCACATCAACCCGACTGAGGTGAATCATAATGCTCAACACCCCCTGGCCATGGTCGATACCAACGGTGTTGCCGTGCAGCTCAAACCCATCCGCAACCCGGCCCACTAAACGAATGTATCCCGCTGCTGGCGCGACCACCGGCGAACCGGTCCCGGCGGCGTAGTCCACGCCCCGATGGTAATAATTTTCAGCGAAGACGCCATTGTAATACCGCCGGATGCCGTATTCCGAACTGACCCGCCCCTGGCTTGGACGCACCATCGGTCCGTTCCAGTACCGCTCAGGGGAAACAATGGCTTTAAACTGTCCCACCCGATCAAACTCATAATCTGTACCCAGATCCCTGCGGTTAGGGGGTAAGGTAATCCGCTGAGTACGAAAGGTCCGGTTTCTCAATCCCACCGCCAGATTACGGGTGGTTTCCTCACCGCTGACCCGAATCACCAGCCGACCTGGCGTATCCAATGGATTGGTGGGAACCAGGGCGCGAAAGCGGTTACCAGATAGGGGAAAGCTCCGATACGCGATGTCATTGACGGTCACCGTCGGAACTACGGACGGTGTAGGGGTATTGGGCCGCACCACGACTGAGAGGGTATCTCCAAGCTGTGGGTCGGTGGGTGCGATCGCGACATCATAGGCATGGGCGGCCTTACTCGTGAACTCCCAAGCGGCCCAGCCACTGGCTAAAAACAACGAGGCCAGCAGCTCCCTACGCCGGATATTCGCCATAATCTATCCCTCCCTTGAACCGGATCAACCTATTAGTTATTACACCCTAAAGTTGCCCGTAACGGGAAGGAAGCCTTTAAAGACCGACTGGATTATGAAAAAATTGCTTCCATGCCTAGGGCATATTTAGAGTGTCTACCAACTCGCAACGGAAAGTCAGGAAAGAAGTCGGCTAAGGCCTGTTGATCAGCTCTATCCGCCTTAACTTCAATAATCGCATTAGCGCCTCCGGCGGGGGGAATCGCGAAGGTCAGATTGGGTGAGCCGGAAAGGGTTTGATTATAAACCGTATTGGCGGAATCGATAGTGACTCTGACTTTGCCGTCAAAGGAGAGATAATATTCTCGGTGATACTGATTGATCAGCACCGGTAAAATGGCGTTGTTGAAATAAGTTTGGAGAACCCCCGTCAGATCCTGGCGAATAAATTGGATCAGATCCAGCCAACGTGAGTTCAATAAGTTAAGGCATTTTGACAGCCGTTGCGATTCTTTCCAACCGTACAGATTCCGTTTGCACTTGAGTTCTAGCGTTCCTTGAGCAGCGCTAGGGTCAGCGCCATACCACCGCAAACGGAGCTTGCGTCGCTGACTAACCCCCGCCAGGTTATCGACAAAATTACTGAGGTGAGGCGTATCAAAATAGACGTTATTAATCTGGCGGTTCGGATAAGGCCGATAAAAGCCCGACGGATGAACCTGCAACCAGGATCTGACTTGCGGCAGCATCAATTCCGCCGTCACCATTTTGATTTCAAAACGGGTTGAGTCGGGTGTTTGCATTGTTATATTTACTCGCTGTTGTTTTTGGAGAGTTCGGTTTGAGGGAGTAGGCAGTAGGGAGTAGGCAGTAGATGGAGAATAGATCGGTCCTAGTAGAGAGCGGCTGTTTGTTCCCCCGCCTACCGCCTACCGCCTACCCCAATGCCTTTAATGGGACAAGCACTTTACCGCCCTTTAGGTCATTCAATTCGGCTGCCTTCCAAAGAGATCCAACTGCCACGCCGCACCTGGGTTTCGTGGGGGGTATCTCTGAATTTCACCTGCGTGGCCACGATATTAGCAGGGCCCCAAGACACCCTTTGTTGATAGGCTGATAGGCCTGCTTCAGAGGCATTTTCAATAGATATTCGATCTAGCCGCAGCTGCGATTGATCTAGGCTGGCGGCGGCGATATCTAGATTCACCGCCTGGATGTCTGTTGCTTCAACCTCGCTGCCCTGACCGATAGAGAGTCCTTTATCGCCAATATTCTGGAGAGAAACGTCACGGATGTGGACATAGCTGTCACTTAAATCAATGGCGTCTCCAGAGACATTGACGAACTGAGAAGACTCAATCACTCCCTCCACCGATTCCCCGTCCAAGGCGTCTGCTTTTCGCTCTAGGGAACCCGCCATTACGCCGCTGAACTGGGAATGTCTGATCTCAAATGAACTTTCGATCACCTTGATCACATCCTCAGCCTGACTGCCCAAAAGTTGACAATGAATCATAGAAATTGGGCTTCGATAAAGGGTGACGCCACCTTGGGTCTGATTGACAACAACATGGCTCCAGGTAGAGGCAGCCCCTGACGCCAGCATCAGGATTCCTCCCCAAACATCTTCCTGGGGCGTTAGCAAAATCGGCGCAGTCGCCTCCCCTAAAAACTCCAGCGGACCTCTAGCAACCAACAGGGCGTCCGCTTCAAACCTCAGAGTCACCCCCGGTTCAGCCTGCAATCGGATTCCCTGCGGCAGGATCAAATGCCCTTGCACGTCCCATTCTCCAGATTGGAGCAACAGCACGTCCTCCCTTTCCCCTCGTCTGAGAAAGGGATGCCTGGCCAATGCCTGCTCTATGGTTGGGGCTCTCAAGGCCTGTTCCATAGAAAATGTCGACGTCGGGTAAGACACTAGGGCGTCGGTTCCTGTTTCGCCAAGATCTGTTTCGTCAAGATCTACGGATGGAGAGGCGGTCTTCAGGAGTCCTTTCCCCGCAGCCAGAGACCGACGAATTTCGGTTTGTCTCTGCTGCGGAATTCGCCAAACCGATTTCGCATGGGAACCGGGATTCAAGGCCAGGTTAGGATCTCGAAACAGGGATAGCGGCAAGTTCTCAAACGCTCCTTGCAGTTCTGACTGAACGGCCTTTAGATAGTTGGGCCGAGTGATGCGATGGAGTTCCTGGGTATAGGCGGCGGCTATCACCGGATCGGCTAACGCCTGTCGCACCCACGGTTCGGAATGCAGCTCCGCTGCCGACAGAGGCGAAACTAGACTGGCGGGATCTGACTCGCTGGCGGTTGAGTTCAAATCGCCTAGGAAGCCAATGGGTTCGAGTTTAGCGGTGATCGGATTGTAATAGAAATGAATGTCAGTCCATTTTAGGCCATGATCGATTTGCCAAAGGTCGCATAACGCCAGAAATTTAGCCAGCAGCGGGACGTCAAACACTTGAGAAGCAGGAAGGTCTTCAGTTTGAAAGGCGGTTAATAAACTAATCGCGGCCTCTCGCTGTTGCGATAAGATAAACAGCTGATCGAGTCGATTGGCTTGCCCCGCTGAAATTCCGGCCTTCCTATAGTCATCTGCTTTTGAAGGCTCAGCCACTGTCAAATCCGTGGACTCCAAAGAACTGGGATCGCGATGCGAGGCAAATTTAACGATTACGCTTTCTAGCTTTCTCTGAGACGCCGTGAATTCCCTAGCGACGTCTTCCTCCATCACAAAAACCCCTTTCGAAGTCCCGTTGAAGACAACATTGGCAAACTGAGAGCGCAAGGCGGGGACAGACTCGTAGCGCAAGTGTTGAAGCCAGATCCATCGGTGTAGGGTGGTTTGGGCTCGGGGATATTGCAGGGTAAAGTGCTTGATTCCAAAAATACGTTCAATATCTTTCACCCATACTTGATAGGACCATTGATCGGTTTTGAGGTGATCAATGCCGCCGTTCTTCAACCGCATTCTTACGGGTACAGTGTTTCCGTTGATCTGGATCTTGGCGGGGACCAGGTCCACTTTGCCGGAAGCATGCAATTCGCCTTTCTGCAACGCCTCTCGCCGTTTCGCGGTGAGGGTGTTGTAGTGCTTGAACTTCATATCAATTTGCAGGGTTGGACGATTGGACTGCGCCCATAACGCCTTGAAATATCTGGTTTTTGCCCCTGAGCCTAGACTGCTTGAGGCAGTTTCCGGTAAACCTGGAACTGTCGCCAGTGTCTCCAAAACCAATGCAGCGCCGACGAAGACTGGAGCCATGCCTAGCACCGCTAGCCAACGATGCTGGGAAAGCCAATGGCCAAGCTGTGATCGCACGTCCGCTTTTTCCTGAGAATTGTTATTGGTATCGATAATCATGGTTGCTCAGCTCCCCAACACACCCTTCTGCTCAATACAACTAATGGCGATATTGGGTACGGTGGCTTGTAAGGTATCCATCAAGCCAATCAGCGCCTTACTGTCTTGACAGTTGATGAAGTAGGTGGCCTGCAAAAGTCCGTCCCGTTGATCCACCCGTCGCATATCGATCAAACGAGTATAGGTTGATAAAATGCCATGAATTTTCTCAAGCACGCCATCCTGCTGCTGAGCTTGAGGCACTTCTACATTTAGATAGAGATTGTGTTTAGCCGATTTACGCAGTCCTGGCGCATTTCTGAGCACAATCAAAATGCCCATAATGGCGGCGGCGGCAATCAATGTAGGCAGTCGTTGATCTGCGCCAAAGCCTAACCCTAAGGCGATCGCGATCAGTAAGTAACCCAACTCTTCAGGTTCTTTGATCGGAGTGCGGAATCTGACAATTGAAAGGGCTCCCACCAATCCCAATGACAAAGCCAGGGATGACTTGACCACCGTAATAATCAAAACAGTCGTGAGGATCAGGATCGGAAACACGTTGGCCAGCTCAGTTCGATTTGAGTTAGTCTTGCCAAATCGCACGTAATGCTGAGACAGGACATAGGATGAGATAGCGCCCAGCAACAGGTTCACTAGCAAGGCGCTAATGGATAGGGGCAACGCCTGATCAATACTAAAGTTCTCTAACACAAGTCTGACCTCGTATATATCGTATTAATTGTTCAATTCCTGCTTAGGCGCGAAGTGGAGGCTACCTATCAGACTTAGCCATCCCTGAGGAATCGATCGCCAGGACTATACTTATTATTCTCTTTCGTAATAATTTACTAATTCATGACATTCTCTGGTGAGAAGCGGGTACTATTCATGAGTCTCTAAATTTCTCACAAATCAATCAGGAATAGACACGACAATCATTGCAATTCCAATAATCTAGCTGATAGTAAAAGGACGATTCATGAGAATCAATCGACAGGTTTCTGTCCGCCTCTCTACTCCAGAGGGGCGCTTAAACTTTGGCGAAAATCCTATCCCCCAAGCATCTAATAAAACCAGGATCTAGTATCGGAATACTTGAGTGGGGCGTTGACGGCGACTCAGCTACGGAGACGGTAGGACGTTGATCGGGGCGGACAAAATAACCATTGGTGTGAGTAAGTCTCGCCTAAATCGACAGCGCCCAAGCTGAGTAAGCTGTTTCGTGATAATTGGTGCTTAGTTTGATGCATTTTCCCTGTGGGTAGTTTTCCAATTGTCAGTGGCTTTGATTTTTTGCTGTCAGCTGGAGAATCATTGAGCAGTCTTTGAAACCCTGGTCTGACCCATTACCTGAAACGGAGTTTTTTAATCTCTGAATCAGGGGTGGAAAAATCGTGATACTCAATCCAAATTCAAGCCAAGGTTAAAGCAAGATTAAAGGGAGTATAGATCACTTGACACTTTTACTCAACGGCTAGCTCTGAGTAACTAAGCATAGGAGCTGTAGCATTAAGAACAGGGTAAGGTTCTCTTGCTTTCTCGTTTCCATGCTCTAAATTAGAAAAACGTATTGGCAAGAAGTTCTAATTTCTTGTCAAGGAAGCAAGGACTTCCTTCTGCGAATCTCTAAGTTGAAACTAGGAAACAAGCAACACCGGTATAAAAGTGTCAAGTCAATTAAAAAGTTCAGGTGAATGTTCTCATTTGGATGGATGTTAAAACGACCTTAAGCTTGACAGTCGTATTATTAACGAACTGAGCATCGGGCCACATCGAATAAATGTCATGGTTAGAACATGACATTTGTCATAAACAGGTTTCTACAAAGTGGTTAGGAAGGAGTCTGAGATGAATTGGCTTGCTAAGGCGATCGGCCATTGAGTTTCTGGTAGGACGATGGCTCCTATGCAGAAGGGGGATTGTTGTTGAAGCAGTTTTAGAGGCGATCGCGAGATGTTGAAGTTTTTCGACGGTTGCTCGTCCTACTTGGGTCAGCCTTCAAATAAAACTAAGCTAATCGGCATTGATTTTGCATTAACAATCTTTTGAAACTTCTGTGGGGTGGGCATCTTGCCTGCCCAAGCAATGCAACTTAAATACTCATCAGCTTACACTCTTCTTCCAGGCAAGGTGTTTATCCCAGGTTTGTGGGCGAGAATGTCAGTCGCCTGCAATCACTGCGGGAGCGATCTCGATTCAAAGTGTCAGCGATCGCTAAATCCTACGCTAATAGGTGATGCAAGTCACAACCAGATTACTTTTATTGGTATATGGCGGGTAAAAGACGTTAAAACGGCCTATTGCTGATTTGATAACTGTTGTACAAACGCTGCCTGTTCTGGCGTCGCTAGTCCGGTTTGCAAAGTTGTTAGAACGCCTGCCATATTTCCTGCTAGCAAGTCTTCCACCGCTAGCCACAGTCCGGGAAAGACGCGACTTCGAATCAGTCCATCTGGGTCAACGGGCAAGGGCGTATATTCGCCATTTTGTAAGTAAAACCAATTGAGTTGTTGCTCGAACACCTGCCAAACAATGTATTCTTTGAGGCCATTGCGACGGTATGCGCGTTTTTTATCTCTCAAATCAATTGTGGCGCTACTGGCTGAAATCTCAGCGACTAATTCTGGCGCGCCTTCGATATAGTCGTCCTCGCTGAGTTGCGCCTGCCCACCGCAGTTTTCTTCAATCAGCAGGATGACATCGGGTTGAGGTTCATTGTCTAAATCCAAGCGGACGGTTGGGTTATCGCCTAAGGCTACGCCGGAGGTCGCACTTTCGTATACGCCTAACCAGGTGATTAATCGTCCATGGGGCTGGCTATGACTTTTGAAGCGCAGGGCAGCCGCGATATAAACGATTCCTTCGATTAATTCAGCTTTTTTGAGATGGGGCATGGCGCTATAGCGCCGCTCAAATTCGTAGCGATTGAGGCGATCGCCATTTTCTAAAGGCGGCGGCGGTGATTGCTGTTGAGACGGCGACTTTACCATGAGTTGTCCAGTTGTCCTGCTTTAACCAAGTGTTTAGAAATCTGGAGGATGCTCATCCAAATGATAAAAAATTCCACGAAGATTAACTAGGCCAGAACGATTGAGTTGAAGTTTTTCGACAGTTGTTCGTCCTGTTTGGGTTAGTCCTAATTAAGTAGGTAGGCGAAATTAATTACAGAGAAAAGCCGCTGAAACCACTCGAATACGGTCACCTGGTCTGTAAATATTTCTGCACAGGCACTTAAGACTAAGACCTTCATTCCAAGCGAAGTGTCCACCCCAAGTTTGTTGAGGACATTATCCATCTCAGCTCTCTGGTTTGTGGTAATCAGAGGTTCAGGCATGAGCAGAATCTTAAATCACCCCTATGAGTACTTACAAATTGCGTAAATTTGTATCATAAGAGTAAGTAGTTCTACTCTGCCAACCCCAAAAGCCTATGGATGTCGCTACACTTACGGCTTTTCTGTCACCCTGTTTGCCCTTTCTTTTTGAAAGAGTTGGGGCGCCAGCATTGGATGGAGCTGTTTCAAAACTAGGGGAGGACACCTGGAAAAGAGCCAAGGCTATTTGGGTGAAGCTATGGCCTAAGGTGGAATCTGACGCTGCGGCAAAAATGGCGGCGGAGAAACTGGCGAATAAACCTGATAGCGAAGCCTGGAAAGAGGCGCTGCAGGAAGAGCTGGAGGCTATTTTGCAGAAAGATTCGGCTTTGGCGGAAGCACTTGCCGAAATTTTGCAAGATGTACAATCAGACCGCCAGGGCAATGTGGTTCAGCAAACGGTTGAGACGGTTCAAGGGCAAATGATTGGTCAGATGTATGGCGGTGAAGCCAAGAACATCGGTGACATTGGCACTGTTGAAGGTGATGTAAAACTTTAAATACAAAAAATACGAAATATTTAGTCCTCTATTATTGCTTGCTTTGATATGCCCCAATCGCAAAAGGACTCTTCTGCAAAGCTATCTACTTCGGACAACGTAATTCAGCAGGACATTGGCCGAAGTCAAGGGCAGGTAATTGGGCAAATGTATGGCGGCCAAGCAGTGGACGCCAAAGAAATTGGGGTCTTTGTTTCCGGGGGGAGTGTTGTCTTTCAAAGTATTGGGAATGCTAACCTGCCATACACACTGCATCAAACCGAACGGACAGTCCCTTCACTGCTGCCCTATCTCCCTAATCGCAGTAATCAGGAATTTGAGCTGGGGCAAGCGATTCAGGTGTTTTTTAAGCAGGAAATAAGACGCCCGCTAATCTGCATCGTTCATGGCGATGAGTTTCAATGTCATGATAAGTTTTTGGAACGGCTCCAAAAGGTTTCCTTACCTCGGTTGATGAAGCTGGATCCGGATGAAACGGTCATTAAAAAGTATCATCTAGATTGGCCGTCGAGCTTAAAAAATTTGAAGAATTTGCCGGAACGGTTGAGTAAGAACTTAGCGGATACGGTTGAAGGGTATAGCTTTGCTTCATTAGACCAAATTAACCACAGATTTTGTCAGTATCCTGGCCCGGTGATTGTTCATACCCATTTGTATAGTGAGCACTGGCAGCAGCAGGGCTTTGAGATTTTGCATGAGCTGCTAACATTTTGGAATCACTGGCCTGATTTGGCTCAGAACCAGAATCTGCTCGTATGCTTGTTTGTTACGTATCAGGTGAAGCAGCCTAAACCATTAAAGATAATCTGGATTCCAAATCCTTGTGCGTTGATCCGTTGTTTCTTTAGACACCACCACCGCCAGAAACTGAATCAACAGATTCATCAGAAACTTGAAGAGCTTGCAGCGTCTCAATTTGATCAGTTTGATCGGTTGTCAGGCATAATTTTGCCAGAACTGACCGGGATTTCCAGAATGCAAGTAGAGAGCTGGGTTCGTAGCGAAGATACGAAGATGTTTGTCGGCGAAGCCATGTTAGAGAAATTACTAGAGGCGGTGCGAGAAATGTTTGACCAGTGGGAAGCACAAACTACCTCTAATACGATACCGATGAACGATGTGGGCAAAAACTTATTTCAGTTGCTGGAATCTCTGAAAGTAGCAAAGGGGGAATTGTCGTGAGGTTCCCATTTTACAAATGGGATCGTAGTGGTCAGCGCTCCGAGTCGCCAACTCAGTTACCCGTTGCTCAACGGTCTCGATTGCTCAAACCGGAGAGCTACATTCCTGATCAAGGCCTGCAAGATGCCTGTAATGTGGCTTTATTACTGGGACAGCCTTTGCTGCTGACGGGTGAACCGGGTACGGGTAAGACTCAGTTTGCCTATAGCCTTGCTTGGAAACTGGGCTTTGAAGCACCTTTAAAATTTGAAACTAAATCTGATAGTGTTGCTCGTGATTTGTTCTACACCTACGATGCGCTGAAGCGATTTCAGGATATTCAAAGCGGCCTTAGCTCCAGTAATGTCTTGGATTACATCACCTATCAAGCATTGGGATTAGCTATCTTAAGGGCGCAAGATACTAAGACCGTTAAGCATTTGCTACCTTCTGACTTTCCGTTTTCTGGAAAGCAACGCTCAGTGGTGTTAATTGACGAAATTGACAAAGCTCCTCGCGATTTTCCCAACGATTTATTGAATGAGCTGGAGCAACTCTATTTTCGCGTGCCAGAGTTAGGCAATATAAAAGTTGAGGCTGATCTGGAATGGCAGCCTGTTGTCGTTATTACGAGTAATTCTGAGAAAGATTTGCCCGATGCATTTCTCAGGCGTTGCATTTACTACAACATTCCGTTCCCCGAGCCTGATCGCTTAGCCGATATTATTGCCAGCCATTTAGGACTTCATATCGATAGTCATAATGTTTTTCTGCAAACGGCTTTGGATCTGTTTTATCATCTCCGGTTGCCTGAGCATGGTTTAAGAAAAAAGCCTGCAACCGCTGAATTGCTGGGTTGGTTGATAACCTTGCAACGCTTTACCCAGGATGAAAAAAATCCTTTGAGTCAACCAGATAATGTATTTCGAACGCTGAGTTGTCTGATTAAAACAGCGGGCGATCAAACTAAAGCCAGGGGCATTGTAGAGGCATGGATGAAAAAACAGTCACTGTACCAGAATGGTTAGATCCAGAGCTGCTAACGCAGTTTATTGATGAACTGCGAGAAGCAGGATACAACATCGGCATCCCTCAATACATTGCTGCTCATGATTTGGTTCTGACCCTAACTACCCATGGCGAATTGCATAAGCCAGAGCAGCTGAAAACTCTTTTGGGTCCAATTTTGTGCGGCTCTCCGAGGGAGCAAACCGATTTTCAACAGCGCTTTGAGCAATGGGTGGAGCTATTTAGTCATCATCGTGTTCCACCTGAAACAGTCGATAAAGCAGTTGAGGAGTTATCCACTGAATTGGATACGCTCAAAACTCGATCGCAACGTCTCAAACAAACACTGATATTAGTAGTTTGCTTAATTCTTGCAATTCTGCTGCCGCTTCGCTGGAGCGCTCCACAAAAACCAGAAGCAGGCACTTCTCCTATTCCATCTACACCATCAACGCCCTCCGAATTGCCCAAGCCTGTAGATGCGCCAGAGCCGGTAAATCCAGAGCCGGTAGATGCGCCAGAATCACAGGAAAATTGGGAAATTATACTTACGATTTGCTTAATATCTCTGTCTCCTGGTGTAGCTTTCCTTATCTGGCGATTGTGGTGGCATTGGCGAGCCCATCTCTTTCTGCAACGGCGGTCAACAACACAGCTACCCGAGCTGCAAAAGATTTCTGTGCCGGAATTTGAAGAGTGCTTATTTCCACCAGTACTGTTATTACGCACAGCTCAAAATCTGAGACGTCGGATCCGGCTGCCAACCAATGCTCTGGATATTGATAAAACGATTCGTGCATGCCTTAACCAGGGGGGATGGTTGACCCCCATTTATCGATATCGACAGGTTTTACCGGAGTATTTGTTTCTAATCGATCGGGCCAGTTATCGCGATCATCAGGCGAAATTTGCCGAAGACCTAATTCACCAGCTAAGCCAGGATGGGGTCTATGTCACAAGCTACTTTTTTGATGGCGATCCACGTATTTGCTTTCCCCAAGGGCAAGACACGTTGCCTCAACGGTTACAGAATATTGCTTTCAAATATCGTCAATATCGGCTGATTGTTGTTGCAGACCCTGAGATATTCTTCAATCCTGTTACAGGCAAACTCGAATCTTGGGTTGAGTCGATTCTGAGTTGGGAGAAGCCAGCTGTTCTAACCCCAAAATCTGTGGAGTATTGGGGATGGTCAGAGGTGTTGCTTGCCCAAGAACTGATTGTTTTACCCATTACCCCAAAAGGGGTATGGATATTGGGTCAAGTACTGCACCAGGGAGTAGTAACGTATCAGGTCTCTGAGGAAGCCCAACCTCCATTCCCAGAGCTGTTGTCGATACGTCCCCAGCGGTGGATTGAACGCAATCCTCCCCCTCCTGAACAAATCTGGGTGGTACTGACTCAGCTCCAAGCTTATTTAGGCCGCCAAGGCTTTTATTGGTTAGCAGCTTGTGCGGTATTTCCAGAGTTACATTGGACGATTACTCTCTATTTGGGCACTGTGCTTACCTCTGAGGGGGGACAGTCCTTTCTGGAGATCTGCTCCTTGCCCAATTTGGCTCGGTTACCCTGGTTTCGATCTGGATACATGCCTGATTGGTTCCGGAGTTACCTAATTGCCACCCTCACTCGTGAGCAAGACCAACAAGTCCGTGCGGCCTTTCAAACATTGCTGGCCACGGCAGTGCAGGGAGAAGTGGGGGCTTTGCAGTTAGAGATTGCTAGACAGCATCAACAGATTTTACCTAAGTTGACAAATTCGATGCTGTATTTATTGTCTAGGCGATCCTCTAAAGACAATCTCTTAAGAGACTACCTCTTTCTAAGCTTTATGATGGGGCGTCCCAAGCTTGCTATTGAGGCGCCAGAAAATCTCAATCAGTTAAAATTCCATCCGGACCAGTTCGGTGAACTCAAAGATCTGCAGACAAAACCTCATCAAAAGCGACGCTGGCGTAATATTCTCTCCCCGCTAAGTATTCTCCGCTCGATGGTTCTGATAAGTGGCGTAACAACAGTTATGGTTACAGGAATTCGCTTTATAGGATTACTGCAGCCGCTAGAATTGATGGCTTATGATGTGTTGCTGAGTTTACGTCCCCCTGAAAACCCGGATGACCGTATCGTAATTGTTGAGATCACTCCGCGAGACTTAGAGAGAGTCGAAATATCGAATGAAAAGCTTTTGGAACTCTTAGAAGCACTGAAGGAGAATTATCAACCCCAAATTATTGGACTGAATGTTTATGTTGACCAACCCGCTAAGGTTGGCAATGATAGACTTGTCACGCACTTAGCCCAGAGAGATGATGTAATTGCCGCCTGTCTTGTTGTCCCAGAGGAACTGTACCCTTATCCTGCAACAATTCCAGGTGCGATCGCGCCCAGAACTTCAGATGTAAGTATATCTATCCCTTGGGATAGATTAGGCTTTACAAACGTTCCATTTGAAGACTTCTTGGGTTTTAACCTCTTTATAGAACCTGATTTCCATTTTATTCGCCGTTATCAATTAACCATAGATGAATCTCATGTTTCATCTACTTGTAATACAGGCTTTTCGCTCGGTCTTTTACTGGCAATAGAGTACCTGGAGACAATAGGAATTACACCTGTTCTGGATCCAGAAGGGTATATGGAAAATGATCAAGGTTACATTGAATTTAGCCAGACAGGTACTGTCCTAGAAGAGTTGGAGGATGGAGATGGCGGAGGATACCGATGGCGAGATATAGAAGGGTATCAAGTTTTACTTAATTATCGTTCCCCTCATCCTCAACAAGGGGCTTTTCGACGAGTCAGCGTCAGTCAAATTATCCAGGGGGAAATTGATCAGTCTGACTTAGAGGGGCGAGTTGTTTTGATTGGCTACACCGCTGATATTCCAGGTCAATATTCTGCTTTTCACTACACCCCCTATAGCTTTGGACAGTGGCCACCGGGTCAACGTATGGCAGGAGTTGTGATTCATGCCCACTTGGTGAGCCAAATTCTCAGTTCTGTTTTGGATAATCGTCCCCAGTTAAGTGTTTGGCCCCCTTTCTATGATGTTCTGTGGATTGGAATTTGGTCATTCATAGGCGGCGTGCTCACTTGGCTCTTTCCATCGGCAAAACTTGCCTTGGTGGGAAGTGCGACAGTGATACCACTATCAGGCCTGTGTTTTATCGTGTTGTTTCAATTCGGCTTGTGGGCGCCTCTCATTCCGCCTGCCTTCGCGGTATTCCTAGCAGCGTGGGGTGTGCATAGGATGGCCCGTATAACAAATCGAGTGAAACTTCAATCCCAAAAATGACTGTTTGGACTCCAATCATGACTAGGATATGTTTGCTGCCCCGGACTATGGCGCTCGTTTTAATGACTGCCCTACTCCTGACTAACTTCGCCAGTTACGGCTTATCTGCATTAGCTCAGCCCGATCCAGCAGCAATGCCAGAGAGACAGACTGATGTTTCTGAAGCATTAACCTTCAACTCAGTGTTCCCGATTGCCCAGACCCAAGGACAGCAGCAAGAGCAGGAGCAGCAGGAGCAGCAGGAACAGCAGGAACAGCAGGAACAGCAGGAACAGCAGGAACAGC
>JASJDH010000120.1 GCA_030065175.1 Leptolyngbyaceae cyanobacterium MO_188.B28
GAGACTGATTGAGACACCCCCGGCAAGGACATCCGCCTTTGAGGCGGTCACATTCATTAAGCCACCGGCTTTGCCGGGGGTGTCTGACTTCTAGCCCTGCTTATGGCGCTTTTCCTTCCCTAAGACGATCGTTTGCTTATTTGGTTAATGACGCAATCGCCCCGGCCTGATCCCGCCCCATCACCTTCGAATCGCCCCCCTCGCCCCACTAACCAGATTGAGGTGGGCATTAAAGATAATTCCGGGCAGGCGATCGCCCAAATGGAAAATAGTCGGGCGACATCAATTGGCGATGGCGCTTATATCGAAAATGCCTACTTTTCCGGGAATGTCCCATTATCGGCTGCGGCAGTAGACCGGGAAACCCCTTCACTCCTGCCTTACCTGGCGGATCGTAGCGACCAAGAATACGCGTTAGGCAAATTTATTCGGACGCTGCAAGGAGAAATTCCACCGGGGCCATTGGTTATTCTCATTCATGGGGATGAGTTCCAGTGCCATCTCAAATTTATGGAGCGATTGAAGACGCTATCTCTACCGCGCATTCTGGCCAAGTACTACAGCGCCGATCCCGATGAGATTGTGATTCAAGAGCATCAGCTGGATTGGCCATCGGGCCTCAAAGAGTTGAGCGACCTATCAGAACGGTTGCAGGTGGATCTGGCTGAAACTGTACTGGATGATCCCTATGCCTCTTTAGGGGAGATCAATCAAGCTTTTTATCGCTTTCCCGGTATTAAGATGATTTCCACCACACTACTGACCTCCGAATGGAAGGATTGCAGGGTCAATGTTTTAGAAAAGTTACTGGAGTTTTGGCAACAGTGGCCGCCATTAATGCCCGATCAAAAGCTGATTGTTTGCATTTCCGTGAAATATCAACTGATGCGGTCAAGACCCAGCGGGAAATTTGGCTTAAGCTGGCTGTTTAATTTCTGGAAATGCTGGAAAGCCTGGCGGCGGCGGAAGCATTGCCAGCAAATTAACGCTGAGATCGGTAAGGGAATTGATGCGATCGCAGCCTCAAATTTTGAGCGCTTTGATCGACTCTTTGGTATTGTCTTACCAAAGTTAACGGGAGTCAGGCGCAGTCATGTGGAAGATTGGGTTCGCAGCGAAGCCAAGGAGTTTTTGGGAGAAGCTAACCTGGCGATACTCATGGGCGCGGTCAGGGATATGTATGACGCGCTAGATGAGCAAAGTAGCGAGAATGAGGCGACCCTATCCATGGAAGAGTTATCTAATCAACTGATCAAATTTCTCAAGTCAGATTTCGATGAGGCGGGCAAAGCGGCATGAGGTTTCCTTTCTATCAAGGCAAAGGCGCCCGTGAGGAGCGAGACGCCCCTGCTAAACTGCCTCGGTCGCAGCGGTCGAAACTCCTAACTCCGGAGAATTACATTGCCGATGAGGGGCTCAAGGACGCCTGCAATGTGGCCCTGCTGCTGAACCAACCCCTCCTCCTGACGGGAGAACCCGGCACTGGGAAAACCCAATTTGCGTCAAGTTTAGCCTGGGAGCTTAGCTTTCAACCGCCCCTCAAGTTTGAAACCAAATCTAATAGCGCCGCTCGGGATTTGTTTTATGTCTACGATGCGCTGAAGCGCTTTCAAGATATTCAAAGTCAAGGCGGTCAAAATCGAGGGCGATCTACCGAACCGCTGAGTTACCTGAAGTATCAGGCGTTGGGCTTAGCAATTTTGCAGGCCAACCCGCCGGAAACTGTCCAACACCTCTTACCTGACGGATTTCCTCCCTTTGAGCAACAGCGGTCGGTGGTTCTGATTGATGAAATTGACAAAGCGCCCCGGGATTTTCCCAATGATCTGCTGAATGAGCTGGATCAGATGTATTTTCGCATTCCAGAATTGGGAAATGATAGAGTCGAAGCGGATCCTGACTTGCAGCCGATTGTGATTATCACTAGCAATTCCGAAAAGGACTTGCCAGACGCCTTTCTGCGGCGCTGCATTTACTATCACATTCCGTTTCCCGATCATGCCCGGTTGAGCGAAATTGTCGCCAATCGATTGGGCATGCATACCGGGACCAGTAGTGAGTTTCTTCAGGCCGCCTTGGATTTGTTTTATCAGTTGAGAAAAAGTGGTTTGAGGAAAAAGCCCGCAACGGCGGAACTGTTGGGCTGGCTCACCAGCCTCAAGGCGATCTCGCCCAACACCGAGAATCCCCTAAACAATCCTGATATGGTACACAAGACCCTCAGCAGCCTGATTAAAACTGCTGAAGATCAGGCTAAAGCTAGAACCGTGGTGGAGAAATGGTTACAAGCGCAGACTCGTCCGACCTAAGCTGGCTGACTCCCGAAGCGCTGGTTGATTTTATCGACGGGTTGCGCGAAGCCGGATACAACATTGGCTTGTCTCAGTATATTGCGGCGCAGGATTTGGTTCTGGCGATCTCTACTCAAGATGGTGTTGTGGATCAACCCCATCGGCTCAAAACCCTACTGGGGCCAATTCTTTGTAGTACGCCTTTTGAACAAGAAGATTTTCAGCGTCGCTTCGATGTTTGGATTCGGTTGATTGACCCCACAGCTAAGCCAGTTAAACCAGAACCGTTGGAGGAGGAGTTACAACAAGTTGAGCGGCGAACTCAACGCATGCAACGAATTCTTGTCTACTCCGCTTTGTTCTTGGTCGGTTTTCTAGCGTCAGTGCTGCTCAATCATTGGTTGTTAGGCACATCGGAACTAGAAATCTCAAGTTCTGGGGAACTACCGCCAGTAGAATCTTCAATCCCGGAGGAGACACCGCTACCAGAATTTCCAAACCCAGAGAATACATCGCCAACAGTAATTTCAAGGCCGAGGCAAACACCCAATTTTCCCGCAAGTTCTATTGCGCTAATCGTCCTCACTCCTGGATTAGTACGTTTGGCATGGCAGTTTTGGTGGCAGCGGCAAGCGAAATTATTTTTGCAGCGACGTGCAGTCCATCAACCGCCTGAACTAGACAAAATCACCATTCCTGATTCAGATCAAAGTCTATTTCCATCGGCCCTGTTTGTGCAGATTGCCCATCTACTGCGGCAACGCATCTCCATTCCCTCTAACGAAATTGATATCGAAAAAACACTCCATGCATCACTGCGGCATGGAGGGTGGTTGTCGCCTATATATGGCAATCGAAAAGTGCCGCCGGAGTATCTCTTTTTGATCGATCGCAGCAGCTATCGAGATCATCAGGCTCGATTTGTGCAAGAGGCGATCGCCCGGTTGCGGCAAAATGATGTGTTTATTACCTGCTACACTTTTGATGGGGATCCACGAATTTGCTTACCTTTTCACGGCAAAGACTCTCCTCAACGTCTGGCCGAATTAGCAGCCAAATATAGCCAGCATCGTTTGTTGCTCTTTGTGGAAGCGGATCAGCTTTTCCGATCCGATACAGGACACATTGCCCCCTGGATTGAGCCCCTCACTCGATGGCGGGATCGAGTGATCCTTACCCCCAAGGCGATCGAACAGTGGGGCTATCTAGAAACCGAACTCACCGAACAATTTGTGGTGCTTCCTGCCACCGTTCAGGGATTGCAAGACTTTGTTCAAAGTCTGCAACAAGGTAAAACCACTTTAACCCAAGAGGATTCTTGCCGTGCGCCCCTACCGCCCCCCTTACGCTTGCACCCCCGGCGCTGGATTGCTCGAAATCCCCCCCCTCAGAGCAGATCTACACAGTGCTGTTGACTCTCCAACAATACCTTGGTTCAGGGGGGTTTTATTGGTTAAGCGCTTGCGCTATCTTTCCTAAACTACACTGGAATTTAACGGTATTCTTAGGCAATGTCTTAAAAACGGAGACTGGACTTCCATTGCTGGAAGCCAGCTCTATAACTGATTTAGCTCGTCTACCCTGGTTTCGCTATGGCTACATGCCTGACTGGTTAAGAACTCATCTAATTGCCACTCTCACCCCAGAGAAAGAACAAACCATTCGTCATAAATTGCAGGAATTATTACTCACTGCTGTTCAAGGAGAGGAAGCAGGCGGATTTCAGCTAGAGATTGTGCATCAACACTCTAATCTGGTATCTCAATTAGCGAAATCGATGATGCAGCGCTTATCAAAGCAATCGCCGACCAACAGCGCATTGAAAGACTATATCTTTATGGATTTCCTGTTAGAGCGCAATGGTCAGACGCTAGCAGTGAAACTACCTGACGAAATTCGTGAAGTTCTGAATCGAGAAGAGGGCACCACAGCTCCTGGGCGAGTTAGACGTTCATTGGTAGTGTCAAAAAAGTGGATTCAGTGGGTAGGGATAAACATTGTGGGCTGGGCTATGGGCTGGGCTGTGGGTTGGGCTGTGGGAGGGGCCGGGGCTGTGGGTTTGATTATGGCCGGGGCTGTGGCCGGGGCTGTGGCCGGGGCTATGGGAGGGACTGTGTTTGGGGCTATGATGGACAAAACACAATGGTGGTGGCTCAGAAATAAGATACTCAATTCTTGTTCGGGCAATGCTGAAAGCTGGGCTGTGGCGGGGGCTATGGCGGGGGCTATGGCGGGGGCTATGGCCGAAGTTGTTGCCTGGACTGTAGTTGAAGTTGTTGCCTGGACTGTAGTTAAGGTTGTGGGCAGGTCTGTAACCGAGGTTATAGGCGGGGCTATGGCCGGGACTCTGGCCGAAGTTGTTGTCTGGACTGTAGTTGGGATTGTAACCTTGGCTGTGTTCGGGTCTGCGTTCGGGGCTATGATGGGCATAACACAATGGTGGCGTCTCAGAAATAAGATTCTCAATTCTTATTCGGGTAATGCTGAGAGCTGGGTTAGGGCGGGGGCTGTGGCGGGAGCTGTGGCGGGGGCTGTAGTCTTTGCTGTGACTGTTGCTTTGGGCTGGAGGGACGGGCTTGTGCCCTTGGCTATCGGTGGGGCTGTGGGCGGTGCTGTGGGCGGTGCTGTGTATGGAGGAATGACCTTCGCTTCCGTCATATCTTTCGCCAAAAAAAGTTGATGTAGCGGGGTTTGCAATGACTGCGTGATCTTGCTTCCACTTTCCGGTGGTAAGGAATCTGGAGCTTCTTACTAGTGAGATCCCTAAGTTGGAGCTTAAGAAAAAGAGAAATTTCGCTGTATTTTGCTCATCCTGGGTTGCTGTTGCGAATCGATCTGTTGTCTGGGAGTTGAAACCCAGTCCCAGTCAACAATTTATGGATGGATAGAGCCCTTAGCAATCTTCTCCGCCAGACCGCTTTTCTACTACCCATTTTCTTTTGAATATTACTTGATGAAGAGTTCCTCGTGTCTAAGCTCCAGTTTGGACATGTCAGTTGTACAACCTCCAGCTTCCAGAGTAGGAGAAAAGGCCGGGTGGATGGATAGGAGTTGAATCCCGGCCCAGCCAGAAATTTATGGATGGATATTGCCCTTAACCATCTACCCGATTAGGCAGTTTTCGCATTGGAACTCTACGAAGGTGCAATCGTCTTGGCTTGCCGTATCGCTGTTCAGAAAGAATACTACATGCCTGTGCCCTAGCCGCCGCCAACGTCTGGCGAATCTCAGGACTATCCGCCAGCAGAATCGTTTCAGCCGTCGAGGGCGGTTTCCCCCAGTCGTAAGGTGCATTTCTCCACCCAATATCTATCTTGACAGTTGCCTAATATCTGGAACGCACCATCACGCAAACCCAGTAGGCTACAAGGATAGACTACATTGGGAATAGTATAAAACAGAATAGCATCAACTATCCAATCCCCATCAAACCCCTTAGATCTCTCACCTATGCCTCAACTGGAATTAACCATTGAACAAGTCATCGAACTCGTTACTCAACTGTCCATAGAGGACAAGCAGGCCGTGCTGTCTGCGCTTACTACAGAGCTAAGACAGCCTATCACCGACCCTGATTTCGAAACAGGAGCTTGGTTAGATGCTGATCTTGGAGAGGAACTTCCCCCCTATGACTGGGGAACTGAGGGTATCCCTAAAGGACAGGCAGTACACTATCTACCAGAAGTAGGTTTAGTTATCGACGAGGAACCCACACTTGCCGAAAATACTTAAACAAGGTGATATCGTTCTACTCAGTCTCCCTTCACATCAACCCAGAGGGCGTGAGCAAGAAGGTAAGCGTCCTGCAATTGTTGTTGGTTGTTTGTGTTCCAAAAGGGCTTGTTCGTTATCCAGTGTTGCTCGTTGTTCCTTTGACGACTCAGATCGGTGAATGGGTTAACGAAAATCCCCGTCTTTATCCTCAGCTAGCGGCAGGAGTTGGCGGGATTTCCCAAGCGTCAGCCGCACTGTTAGATCAAATAAGATCAGTTGACGTTCGGAGAGTGATTTCATACCTGGGTTCATTAACCTCAGAAGAATACGAACCTGTCAAGAGAGGACTGCAGCAGATTCTAGAATTATAGAGATAAGTACCTGGGCATTGAAAATTTCACAAATACCAGGTGTCATTCCGAGAGAAGCGAGGAATCTCAATCTCCCGCTAAAGTCTGAGATGTCTCGATTTCGCTTCGCTCCACTCAGCATGACATATTGTTCTGGCGTTGCTCTTTTGCCTTCTACAGCCCTCCACTCAATCAGCTTGCTTTCGCATCGGGGGACGACGGCGGTGCAAGCGTCTGGGCTTGCCATATCGCTGTTCAGATAGAATACTACATGCCTGAGCCTTTGCTGCCGCCAACGTCTGTCGAATCTCAGGACTATCCGCCAGCAGAATTGCTTCAGCTGTCGAGGGCGGTTTCCCCCAGCGATCGCAAACAGATTCTTGAATCCATTCTTCAATGGGGTTTAGACGCGGTGGTAACGGTTCAGTCAACTGGTCAGAGGCAAGGCCAAACAAAGTCGTGCGGATCATTGCAACTTCTCCCAAATGTGTTGTTTTGCAACGATTTCCAGGATTGCTGTTAATGACTACGCGACAAAACAGTTTGATCCCGAACTTAGTGGACAGCTTTTCAACTGTCCTCTGAACCGCTCGGTTCTTTCCTCATGATCGGGTGCAGCGCCTATCTTGACGAAAAAGAATCGATCTGCTGTGTCAAAACGGCAATCACCGCCTCTCCACACTCAATCGCTCATAGAGTCTCGTAACGTTCTTCTGGCCCTCATCCCCTAACCCCTTCTCCCAGGTTTGGGAGAAGGGGAACTGGATTTCCTCACCTCTCCCAAGGTTGAGAAAGGGACCAGAGGCGAGGATTTTCAGTTTTCCCCCTCTCCCAGTCTTCCCCCCTCTCCCAAACTTGAGAAAAGGAGAGAAGGCGCGGCCTTCCAGTCTTCCCCCCTCTCCCAAACTTGGGAGAGGGGCCGGGGGCGAGGGCTATTTCTCCCTCAATCGCGGAATCAACTCAGCAAAATTGCACGGGCGATTCCGCGCATCCAACTGATCCTTAAGAATCTGATCCCACCCCGTGCGACAAGCGCCAGAAGACCCCGGCAAGCAGAAGATATAGGTTCCATTCGCAACCCCCGCAAGAGCGCGGGATTGAATTGTGGAAGTCTTAATCTCCTGATAAGAAATCATCCGAAACACCTCGCCAAAGCCTTCGATTTCCTTATCCAGCAAGGGTTTAATCGCCTCAGGCGTGCCGTCTCGCCCGGTGACTCCTGTTCCCCCCGTAGTCACCACGACTTGCACATCATCACTAGCGATCCAGCGGGAGACCACCGCCCGAATTTGATAAATGTTGTCGGGGATAATCACTTTTTCCGCCAGGTAATGCCCCGCCGCTGTCAACCGATCCGCCAGCAGCTTGCCCGAGGTGTCTGTCGCCTCGGTGCGACTGTCAGACACAGTCATGACTGCGATTTGCAACGGTATGAATGATTTTGGTTCAGTCATAGTTACAGAGTCGCCTCACCCGCCTTTTTTCCCAATGATCGTCCGATGACGCGGGTCGCTGGCCATCGTGACGATACCCTCAAATCCGGTTTCCTGCAGCGCCGCCTCCACATCAAAGGTATAGTACTGATCGCTCCAGGGTTCCGTGCTTTTCATCAGGGTAAAGAGAACCGGCGGCAGGTTCTGAATCACCGGTGATTTGGGGTTGTTGTCCACAATCGCCAGAGCGCCGCCTGGCCGCAAGAGCCGCCAGGCTTCTTGGAAAATAGACCGGGAGGCCTGATCGGGCAGTTCATGAATCACAAACTGGAGCGCTACCAGATCGAAAGTCGCATCCGGTAAGCCCGTGTCTTCACCTTTGGCGTGGCGCCACTCTGCAATTTCCCCCTTCATGTCCCTCATCTCCGCCACTGTCAGCATGTAGGGCGATAAATCCAAGCCCACGGTGTGAACTTGCGCCGTTTGGGCGTTTGCATAAAAGCGGTGCAGCGCTAGGGTGGAAATGCCTACAGAGCAGCCAATATCCAAAATATTCCGCACCTGATCAGGTCCATGTTGCGCCAGAACTTGATGGAAGCTTGACCGTAACCGATTTTGGGCCGCTTCCCAGGTCAGGTCTTCTTTGGGCCAAACCCTCAGTCCCATAGAGTGGGTGGCGGATTCTGCTTCAAAGGCGGCGGGCCAGCAGAGGTTGCCTTCGCTGTAGGCATGGAAGGGCATTTTGTAGTAGTCGGGGTAGACGACATGTTCATTGGTCATCTCCGCCAGTCGGCCCTTCGCGCCGGAGGCTTCCAAATCCTGATAGGTTTGCCGCCAGGGAATCCCATTTTTTTCAGCGGTTTTGATCAGCACCTGTCTGGCTTGGCGCTTCATCACCGCATAAATCGGCTTAGTTTGAATCAGCAGGTTTACAAATCGGGAAAGCCAGTCTTCCCCAGCCCAGTCCGGCTTGATTTTGTCACTCATCACACTGCGAGCGTATAGGTTGGAATGTTCCTAATTTTAGTTGAATCTGGCTCCCCTTCTCCCTCAGGGCTGCTGTGTACATTTTTAGATGTCCCGAAGTGGGCTTTCCCCCCTCTAACTCCCCCTTTGGCAAGGGGGAGGACTAGAGTTTCTCCTTTGCCAAGGGGGGACTAAGGTGGGTAAACCAGGTTTGCCGCTTCCAAACCGAGATCTGTGTACACGGTAGCTCTCAGGGAGAAGGGGTTGGGGATGAGGGCTGAAATCGCCAGCTTTTAAGTTGAACGGGGGTTAGCTAAGGGTTAACGCGTTAATTGCTCCAGAGCTAATCGGATCAAATAGGAGTCCTCCGGAGCCGTCTCCGGCTCCAATTCCCTCATCAGGGGATGGAGGTCCGCCAGCAGCGGATGGGCGGAACCGCCTTGGACCTGGGGAGTATGGTGATTAACCGGTTCTAAATAGGTGAGGTCAGTAATTTGCCTTGACTGTCTGACTGAAGCGGCTTGACCTGCTTTGATCGGCGAGGGGGCTTGCTTAGGGTCTGGAGAAGAGGTTTTCTTCTTGAGTCGACCGCCTTGGCGGTGGTCTTTCATCAAGCGGTTGTAGGTTCGATATGGAATGTAATGTAAGGGATTATAGCCAGCAAATCTGAGGATTAATACGCAAGCCCAAGAATACTTACCCGCCAGGATCGCTTCAACCACCTGGTCAAATTGCTCGGGACTCATGATTTTGTCAAGTTTGCTACTATTTAATGCGCTTTTAAAGGCCATATCCATGGTAATTCCCCGTTCGGATGAAATAAAACTAGATTTGTTGTCCATTTTGAAGAGACTGCGTTGAGAAACCTGAACGTCTTACAAATTAATGCCGTCCTGTTGCAACTGCCGAATGGGATCCAGCAGCACATCGGCGATTCGTCGATGGCGGATGATAATATCGGCGCTTGCTGTCTGACCGGGCTTGAAGTGAATCAATTGGTCAGGGGTGGCGACATGGTCTCGCTCTAAGGCAATTTCAACTTCATAGACTTTTCCTAACCGTTCATCTATTTCAGCATCTGGGGAAATAGCAGTGACTCGACCGGACACCACCCCAAAGTCTTGGTATGGGTAAGCGTCCATTTTCACTTGCACGGGCATGCCTGCCTCGATAAACCCCGCTTCCTGGTTCGGCAGCTTAGCGGCTAAAACGAGGGGGGCGTCCAGGGGGGCGATTTCAGCGATAGTTTCACCGGGCTCAACCACTTCACCGACATGGTCGACCTCAAGGGACAACAGCACGCCGGTCACCGGCGCGCGGAGGTGTCGACGCTCCAGTTCTACGTTGGCGATGTCCAGCAGATTGTTCGTTTCATCAATTTTGGCGCTGATCTGAGTCGCTTCTGCTTCTAACTGTTGAATCTCTTGCTGGGCCTGTAACTGAGCCCGTTGACCTTCAGCCTGCTTTTGAGCCAGGCCCGCCCGCAAGCGTTCGGCCTCCCCCAGCGCCTGTCGCTGCTCTCCAGCGCTTTGGGTGATGGCGCGCTGACGCTCACGTAGGGTCTGCTCCGCCCCAAAGACCTCTTCCCGCGAGATGGCGCCAGCCTCCAATAGCGGTTTCAGCCGTTCCAGCCGGACCTTATGAGCGTCGGCGTCTCCTTCCAGTTGGGTGATTAGGGTCTGGGCGGTCTGGGCCCTGGCCTCGGACTGGGAGATCGCAACCGCCTGCGCTTGATAATCCGCCTGCGCGATCGCAGCTCGACTTTCCGCCTCCAAACGGGTTTTCGCAATCAGGGCTTGCTGTTGCTCCAATTTAGTTTGCAGGGCGGCTAATGTCTGCTGCAACCGGGCTACTTCAGCCGCCGCCGTCTGAGTATCCAGCTCGACCAGCACCTGTCCGGCTTCCACCTGCTGTCCTTCCTCAACGACAATGTTGCTCACCTTGCCAAGGTCAACAAATTCGACCTTATAGACATTTCCTTGCGGCGCTAACTGTCCTTGGGCGCGACCAATCTCTTCAATTTTTCCGACCCAAGCCCAAGCGCCAAACACCAGACAGAACACAACGCCGCCCGAAAGCCATCGATGGGGGAGACTGGAGGGGGGTTGATCCAGCACCGTTTGCATAAATGAAGACCAGGCCGCCGTCTCAAGGGTGGTTGCCGTTGCCGTTGCCTCAGTCTTTGACTCCGGTTGAAACGACGTGGGCGGGGCTGATGCAATCAGATCAGGACTCGCGACTCCTGCATAGGCCAACTCTCGCCGCCAATACCAAAAGGCTAACAAGGCGGCGGCGCCTATCGCTGCGCTAATGCCTAATTTGGGGCCATGTCCCACGATCCAATCTAATTGATGGATACGGGCGTCCGGCGGTTGAGCGGCGGGGTCGGGAGTCTTTTCGACGTTCTCCTGCGCTGCAACCGGGGGCGTAAAGGCTGGCTGGCTATCTGGTTCTGGCGTCGGGGCGCTGGCGACCATTGACTCCGCGCTTTGAGACCGAGGAATCGGCGCCATTAGGATTTGTCCGACATGCAATTTTTGGGGGTTCACGCCAGGATTAGCCGCTAGCATTGCTTGAAATGACAGGTTGTAGTCTTGGGCGATTTCCCAAATGGTTTCGCCAGCGCGCACTACATGTCGCCTAAACTGTTCAGGCGCGAGGGCTCCGTCTGCATCGTCGAACAGGGGTAAGGTCAGGGTTTGGTTGATTTGCAGCCGCTTAGGCTCCACCCCTGGATTGGCCGCTAGAATGGCTTGGGCGGAAAGGTTGTGACGTTGCGCAATTTCCCAAATGGTGTCGCCCGGTTGGACGATATATCGTTGGAGGGCAACTTGTGAATTTGAGGTTGATGAGGCGGCCGTCAGTCCCGCTCGATTTGGATGGATTTTCGACAGACGGGGGCCAATACCTGGGCCCACTTTCAGCCATTCAGGCGATGAAACAGGCAAGGACTGGGGGGTGGGCGCACCGATATGATTGGGCTGGTGAGACGGCTGTTCAATCGGGGCGGGGTTCGACGCCAGCCTTGAAACAGCTAGGTCAGGGGGTTTTGAAATAGCCGCCGCTGACGTTATGGATGCCAGTAAAAGGGGGGGCATAACTTCACTCCACTAATTTGCATCTGAAGCGCTAGTTCATCAATCCTGAGCAAGGATTTAGCGCTGGTTGAAACAGTGTTAATTTTGCGGCTCTTGATTGGCTGTTAACTCATTCGTTGTGGCTGGTGGAGCACTCGCAAGAACCGAAAGACTTCCGCGTTGGGCAACCGCCAACATAGGCGCCAATACAGGCCATAATCACCCAAGCAACAAATCAAAAACGTCAAATTAACACGGAAGACGATGTATGAACCACCCTGATTCAAAAAGGCCTACTCGGCGTTCAGTCCACATCATTACAACGATAGGTTTGAAAATGTTTGGTTATGTCTACTTGATGGGAACCTACGGGCGCCGATTTTAACCTGAATTGCGAGTTGTGCGAAAACGTTCGAAGAGTTGCTGGAAAGGCTAGGAGAGTTTACTGGGAGGGTTGGGAGGAGGCTTATCGATGAATACTTTTACGACAAGTCATAACTAGCAAGTTGTTGACTAGCAAGTTGATTATACCTTTATGCCTTGGCGTCGTCACTGAATTAGAACGCGTTAAAAAGTATACTTAATCATACTTTGACTTTGACTTGGGTTTTGGTATCATAGATAACTTTTTTAGACTCGGTTAGTCGCTCTTTTGAGATCGATTAATATACGTTGAGTGATTGTATTGATTAGGCGCTTACCTCCCGTTCACATACTAGTTCTTTTGACTTCACTTATTAGGGCCAAAATGGCACCTTTATTACAAACTTTTGTCAACAACCTGTTACTTGAACTGGAGGCGCCTCAACAGGGATGGCAGACTCTGCTATTGGCCTGAGGCAAGGCGCTCACCACGCTTCAAAGATGGTTCAATAAAGCATGACCTTAGGAAGGCTGTAGATAAAGAAGTGGTTACGCAAAATTAATTACACAGTCGATGCGTGGTAAGACCAGGATGTCATGTCGAGTGGAGCAAAGCGGAATCGAGACATCTCAGACTTTAGCGGAAGATTGAGATTCCTCGCTTCTCTCGGAATGACACTTAGCCTCTGTGAAATTTTCAATGCCTAGGTACTTAACATCCCATCCACCCATCCACCCATCTACCCATCCACTGCCTTTTACTGGGACTTTATTTTGATGCAGATCCCTTAAAGGTCAAGCTGTTGTTGGGCCAAGTGACAATAGAGCCCCTGTTTCGACATTAGTTCCTGATGGGAGCCTTGTTCAACCAGAATTCCTCGGTCTAGGACGAGGATGCAGTCGGCGTGACGGACGGTTGAGAGGCGATGGGCGATGATAAATGTGGTGCGATCGCGGCTAATCTGGGCTAGATTTTGCTGAAATCTGCGCTCTGACTCCGTATCTAGCGAACTAGTCGCCTCGTCCAACACTAGAATTGGCGGCGCGCCGAGGAGGGCTCGGGCGATCGCGATCCGTTGACGCTGTCCCCCCGACAGTGTCGAGCCCCGTTCCCCCACCTTGGTTTGATATCCCAGCGGAAGCGCCTGAATAAATCCATGGGCTTCTGCCAGTTTCGCCACTTCAATCACTTGCTCCAGAGTAAATTCAGGACGGTGCAGCGTGATGTTTTCTAGAATCGTGCCCGAGAACAAAAAACATTCCTGGGGAACGACCCCGAGCTGCGATCGCAACGACTGGGGAGATACATGGCGGATATCATGTCCGTCCATCCAAATATGACCGCTGTTGGGATGGTACAACCCCTGGAGCAAGTTCACTAAAGTGCTTTTGCCCGAACCGCTGCGGCCCACAATGGCGATGGTTTGGCCAGCCCGGACGTGACAGGAAATATTTTGCAGGGTGTTGCGCTCCTGGTCGTCGCCATAGCGAAAGGTGACATTTTCAAGCCGCACCTCCCCCTTCAGAGAAGGTAGCGCCAACATTGGCTTTTGGGGATTCTCTTCCGGTTGAGTGGAGAACACATCATTGAGTCGTTCTACGGAAATCACCACTTCTTGATACTCATCCCACAACTTAACCACTGACAAGATCGGGTTGATCACATGGCCCAACAGCATATTGAACGCCACAAATTGGCCAATGGTCAGTTGGTCCTGAATCACCAACATTGCGCCATACCAGAGCAACGCGGTGCTGCCCAGAGAATTGATTAAGCCGCTAGCGATTTGTAGGTTATTGGCCAGTTTTTGACCTCGAAATCGAGCATTGAGCATACTGGTTAAGAGCTCTTCCCAGCGCCAGCGCACCTCGCGCTCCGCCGCCGTCGCCTTGATCGTAGCGATGCCGGTGAACATTTCCACCAAGGTTGAATGTTCCTGGGCGGTTTCCCGGAAGATTTCCCGCGACACCTTGCGCAGCAGAGGCGTGGCCCCAAGGGTCAAAATGACAATGGGAGGAATGAGCCCCAACACCAGCAGGGTCAGCCGCCAGTTGTAATAAGCCATGAGTCCCACATAGACCATCGCCATCAGGGCGTCTAACCAGGCGATCACCACCTGGCGGGTGAGAAACCGTTGAAGTTTTTGGCTTTCTTGAACTCGCGTGGTGATATCTCCCACATGGCGCGAGGCGAAAAACTGCAGGGGAAGCCGCAAGGCATGGCCGACAAACCCGCTGATCAGAGTCAAGTCTAGCCGATTGGAAAAATAGTCCAGCAGATATTGTCGGATCGCCGTTAGCCCTACCTGCCAAACTCCGAACATAATCAGTCCGAAGGCGAATACATGGAGGGTGATCAGGCTTTTCTGCACCACCACCCGGTCCAAAATGACCTGGGTGAAAAAGGGAATCAGCAGGCCAAAGATCTGGATCAGTAAAGACGCCAACACAATTTGGAAGATCAAAGCGCGGTAGGGCGAGAGCACCCCGATCAGTCTGCTGAGAGACTGCGTTTCTTCCACCTCAGCCGATTGTAAATATGCAGTCGGCTCCAACAGCAGAGCGTATCCGGTCCAATGGGTCAGAAACTCTGAATTTGAGAGCGTTCGCCGTCCCATGGCGGGATCGGCGATCACAATCCGGTTTTTCCTGACCCGATAGACCACCACATAGTGGTCTCCCTGCCAGTGGGCGATCCAAGGATTGCGCCGATCCGCCAAGCGATTGAAACTGGCCCGCACCGGCCGCGCCTGGAATCCTAACCGCTCTGCCGCCTGGGCTAATCCTTTCAGGGAAGCCCCCGATCGCCCCACCCCCGCTAAATCTCGCAAGGCGTTCAGACTAAATCGACGCCCCCAGTACTGACCAATCATGGCTAAGCAGGCCGCGCTGCAATCCGCCGTACTTTGCTGCTGGATAAAGGGATACCCTTGCCAAAACTGGCGGCGGCGATGGCGATGAGGCTGCGGCTGGGGAAAGGCGATCTGCTCTGGATCAGTCTGACGACTGGGGTGGGCGACCTCTGACTTGGCGGGATGTTGGCGGTAGTTGGCCGGATCCATCGCCGGAGAAGATCGTTTACCCCCCGTCGGGGTGGGCGACTGAACCTGCCCTGGGGCTGGAGGCTCCGCCCGCCCACTGCTCGGGGCCTGTGCTGCGGCGGAATTCGGCGGTGGAGGCAGGCCTGACGACAGGGTTGGGATCACGGCGCTGACTGCCTTCCAATGCTCAGGCGGCAGCCGATAAACCAATAAATCTGTCTGGGCTGTCCAATCGGCCGGGGCGGCCTCAGGATATCCCCAACTGGCGCCGATTTTAGGCGACTGGGCTTGGGGGTGTTGGCTTTTAACCTGACCGCTTCGCAGCCAGAAACGGCCTGCGCTAGCCGATGCGGCCTGGGCCAAAGAGTCTCCAGCGCTTATATGCTGGTCAACTATATAGAGGACCAACTGCTGGAGTTTATGGCTCGGGAACAATCGCAGAGATGTGGCCGTCTTAAAAAATAAGAGTCGTTGGCGCAGTTGGGTTTGTTGCTGTAGTAAACCACTCAAATTAGGGATTTGCTGCAACCACTGTTGCAGACTAGAGATAGGAATTTGGGCGATTTGCCCGTCGCTGGCTGCGATCGCTCGATAGGCGAGCGACGGTTTGCAAAATAAATGATCCGCCCCAAAGGGCTCCCCTGCTTCCAGAACTCGAATAGATACCTCCCGGCGCCGCTCAAGATCATAGCTCAGCAGTCTAACCCGTCCCTGGCGCACCCAGTGAAGATCGTAGGCATTATGCTCGCCTTGGCCCATGGACTCATTTGTTTCTGAGCCTGGATAGCTAAATAGGGAATCGCCGAGCTTGAAAGGTTTGGTCTCAAGCAACTGCTCTAGCTTATGGACCTGTTCAGGATTGGCTAAGTCAGCTTGGCTGATTGCGAGAAACTTGAGTAACGATAGCAGTGTAGGGGATGTCTCCTGATGGGGTGAAGCTTTGAGCCGCTTATCGGCTTCGGCTTTCACGCTTGAACTCATAATGGACGCCTCCGATGAAGCAATGCTTTAGGCTGCTATTTTGTTGACTGCTGGAGGGATTTCTCGGCGAGCAGACCTTTTTTGCCGGCGGTGGTCTGGTGGGCCTAATATCCAGCGCCCTTTAGGGCTTTTGATAAGTTCTACAGCAGCTTTTTCATGGTCGCTTTTTCCATGGCCGTCTCTTTTCCATGGTCGTCTCTTTTCCATGGTCGCCTTTTCCACGTTGTCGCTCTGGAAGGTAATTCAAAGGGCTCCTTAGGACCATAAACCTTCATCTAGCTAATCGCCGTGGGATGGAGAATTAGCTGCTGAATAAGAACTGATATAGCAGCCACGGCTATATTCCTAATCCAAACCGGTGTGTAAGATTTCCGTATATTTTCTACATTGGTTTCTGCCACAAGATTTGGAAACCGAAAGCAACAAAATCATTGCCAATGATTTTGTTGCTTTGATTTATACTTAGCATCCTGACTTCATTAGTTGTTAATACTGATATTACTCTATGAAGTCGCTTCTACCAAGAAAAATACCGTCCAACCGGTTTTTCTGGCTTTCGGACTGAGCCTGTTGAACCGCTATTGTAGGCTTTTCCTCTATACAATTTGGAGTCCTGTCGAGACTCTGCCTTAACCCTCGCAATTCCAACCAAAGCGGGGGATTGTGGGGAAAAGAGGGTCTCGAAAAATGGGATCGCAGGTAGGACAACCATGTCCTAATTAGTACATTGCATGTAAATACTGAAATGCATCGGTTGGTCGTGTTGTCAATTTTCTTTCATTGCCGAAAATGCAAATTATCTTAATATTGAGGGGCTCCCTCTAAAAAACGAGGGGAAGCTTCAGGCTTGAGTGCGTGCATGGGGCTGAAAATTTATGAAAAAACGCTCCTCGCGGTGGCGTTGAGAAAACCAGAAGACTTAAAATCTAAGCTTTAACGGTCAGTTAATCTGCAATAGTTAAGTAGTGTCACGTTGATCAGCACGCGTATTCGAAACCATTTCCGACTGCTCCCTTTGTGGCCGAATAAGATTTGACGATGAAACGCCTCAAATTTTTGATTGGTTTTTGTCTGGGGGTGCTGATTGTGTTTGCGCCTTTCAACCAGTTCCAAGCGTCGCCGTTGGAGCCGCTGAAAACGATAGCAGTCCAACTGGACGGCCGTAAAAAGCCCTTAGACACCGTGGCTAAGGAAACAACGGCGAAAATTCATGGGTCAACCTACTACCATCCCACCCAAGATGAAACCTGGGATTATCTGCAAACTTACCTATCCCTCTGGTTTAATCAGCGCAATTGGAGTGAGACGCCCTTTATTCTGTTTAGCTATCGCCCCTTAAAGGCGCAGTTGGGACTCGTCCCAGAGCAGAAATACTTTGCCTTCGAGGATTTGGTTAATAATGATCGACTAGCCATCATCGTCCAGCAGGCCCATCAGCGGATGCTCAATGGCGAAGCGTTGACTCGGGATCAACGGGAGGCTTTGACTATCCAGGATCGGTTGGATTTGACGGCTAGGACCGTGGGCGGCGATACGTCCCTGCCGCTGGTTCCCCACCCTGAGACGCCTCGGGGTGTTTGGACGGGGTTGTCGGAAGCCCAGACGCGATATCCGCCAGAGCGAATATCGCCGCTAATCGCTCAATTCAAGCTACTCAGACAGGTTTACCTGTCAAAGGACGATCCAGCGTCGACTGAGGATCGGTTAGCCCAAGTGGGGCGGTTAGCCAGCCAGCTTCGTCAAGATTTAGCGGCTCTTAGCCCCCAAGTCTATCCGGCTGACAGCGACCTGAGGCGAGAAGTCCACTTTAATCGATTCCATCCATTTGCTAAGGCCTGCTGTCTGTATGCGATCGCATTTTTGGGGATGCTGCTGGCGATTTGGTGGGAGCCGCTAGAGTTGTATTGGAGTGTTGTCGGCATTTTTGTCGCCGGCGTTTTATTTCAAGGGTACGGTTTCTGGCTGCGAATGCAGATTGCTGGTCGACCGCCCGTTACCAATATGTATGAGTCGGTGGTTTGGGTTGGGTTTGGTATTGTCGTACTCGCCTTAACCTTTGAGCTGACCTATCGGGTTCGCTACTATTTACTGGCCGCCGCCCCCCTATCTGTCCTCTGTCTGATATTGGCGGACAGTCTTCCTGCCGTTTTAGACCCCGGCATCGCCCCATTGGTCCCTGTATTGCGAGACAATTTTTGGCTGAGTATTCATGTCCCTACCATCGCCCTCAGCTATGCAAGTTTCGCCCTAGCAATGGGATTAGGCCATGTAACCTTGGGAAATTATCTCTTCACCCCCCAAGCCAAGCCGCGAATTCAAACCCTGTCGCAGCTGAATTATCGAGTCCTCCAGGTGGGCGTTCTGCTGCTGATTACCGGAATTATTTTAGGGGGAGTCTGGGCCTATTTTTCCTGGGGACGCTTCTGGGGCTGGGATCCCAAAGAAACCTGGACATTAATCGCCCTGCTGTGCTACCTAGCTCCTCTATACAGTCGTTTGATGGGCTGGATTGGCGACTTTGGCGTCAGTATCGCCAGTGTTGTTTCTTTTAATGCAGTTCTAATGGCCTGGTATGGGGTTAACTTTGTTCTGGGCGTTGGACTCCATACCTTTGGGTTTAGTACAGGCGGTTCCGTTTTGTTTGTGGGCAGTATTGTCGGCTTGGATTTACTATTTGTTCTAATCGCTTTGATTACCTATCAAGGTCGGTCTAACGCACAATCAGAGTCGATGGAAGAAACTGTGTAGGAGAAGTTGATTGATGAAACGTCGTGCATTCTTAACTTGGGTCGGAGTAGGCGGTTTGGCGAGTTCTTTACCCATTGCCTTAGCCGCCTGCTCACCGGATACTTCATCTGAAACGGCTTCCCAATTCCCAGAAACCCAAGCCGAGTTAGCCGCCCCGACCGAAGCCGCCGCCCCCCCGCCCCGTGAAGATGGCTTTACCGCTGTCGGAACCGTTGCTGAGTTGGATGAGCAAGGTTCCCTGACCAATAAGACCCTTGATGTCGCCGTCATTCGCGATCCGGCTAATGCAACGGCGGTGATTGCAGTCAATTCCAGATGCACCCATCAAGGCTGTTCAGTTAATTGGGATGAGGATGCAACCCTGTTCTACTGTCCTTGCCATGGATCTCGTTTCAATTCTGACGGCAGCGTAGCGAATGGTCCCGCTGTTGATCCATTAGGGGAAATTGAGGCAAAAATTGAAGCAGACTCTGTCTTAGTTAAGTTGAGTTAGCCATTTATTCGACGCAATTGTCGACACTTCCCTAGGCGAAGAAACTCCCTTCACCGATTATCTATGAAGGGGGTTATGCTCTCACCAGAGATTTTGGATTTTGGATTTTGGAAGGTGTAGTAGGAAGTAGGCGGTAAGAAGGGGGGGATATCTTCCTATCCTCCCCTTCTCCCCCAAGGGAATTTTGGATTTTAGATTTTAGATTTAGGAAGAATTTTGGATTTGATCCTCCCCATTCT
>JASJDH010000121.1 GCA_030065175.1 Leptolyngbyaceae cyanobacterium MO_188.B28
ACATCTTCTCCGGTGTAGGATCTAGTTGGTGTGGCCTTCGTCATGATGCTCTCCCTTGCTTGTTTGGGGTTAATTCAAGCTTATGGGAAGGCGGTCACCTGACGATTGCGCCACACTATCCACCATAGGGACATCCACTTCTTTAACAGCCCCTTACCGATCCACTATCCACCTTTCACCCTCTTAAACCATGACTTCTCCTCAAATTGGCATCATCATGGGCAGCGATTCAGATTTGCCGACGATGCAGGATGCGATCGCAGTGTGTGAAGAATTTAGCGTTTCCCACGAAGTCGCGATCGTCTCCGCCCATCGTACGCCGGATCGAATGGTTGACTACGCCAAACAAGCCCATTCTCGAGGGCTAAAGGTGATCATCGCCGGGGCTGGCGGAGCGGCCCATTTACCTGGAATGGTGGCGGCGCTATCGCCCCTGCCAGTGATTGGCGTACCGGTGAAAAGTCGACATCTGCAGGGGCTTGATTCCCTTTATTCAATTGTTCAAATGCCGGGAGGCATACCAGTGGCGACCGTTGCAATCGGCAATGCGAAGAACGCAGGCCTGTTAGCGGTGCAAATTCTAGCGAGTCATCAGCCCAAACTTCTAGAGAAAGTTGTACAGTATCGCCAAAAGTTGGCGGACAGGGTTGTGGAGAAACAATCCCGCTTGGACTCCATTGGGAGCCATGACTATTTGGCTGAGATGACGTGAGCTGCGTACCCTAAAAAGCCATCTTCCTGGTTCAGTAGATACCCTGAAACTGAATGTTTATTTTTGATTTGGTTCTTAATTTTTGATCCATTCTCCGTCATAATTCAACCACGATAGTGTTTGAGTCAGAGAAAAATGTATTCCCTAATACAGACTGGCTTGGCCATAATTGATGGAATCTTTTTGACCTACTCAATCGGGTTATCTGCCGGATAATGTCTGGCTAAGCAGTCACTCTCTGGTGTTACATTTCTTTATTTTTTGCTGCTTAAAAACGACCTTGTCTTATTGGTCCAGACGCCTGATTATTTCCAGTTTTTTGGATTCAGGCATTTAGGTTAGGTTTCCCAACTGGATTTCGCCTCACAACTTTGATTAGGATAAGTTGCTTAACCTGCTTGGTTCAAGCTGTTATCTCTTTCATCTGAGGCAGTGACTGCTATCTAATAACTGTGTTGAAGGAACGTCTTTTGAAGATGTCTAGACTAGTGCTACGCAAAAAAATGAAGTCCCAGAGGCGTCGAGCGTCGTCAGGCTGGCGTGCTTATGCGCCTCCATTTAGTGAGATGCTTGAAAACATTCTGGGCAGGAAGTTCTCATGGGGATGGCTGGCTTGCATTCCACTAGCCCTTGCAATTGTGGCCTGCTGGAATGTCGCCGCCCATGCCCAAGATACGCCCGTCACTGCAGAGAGTGTCCAGGCTGTTTTAGATAACATCTGGGTTCTAATCGCCGCCATTCTCGTGATTTTCATGAATGCCGGCTTCGGCATGCTAGAAACTGGATTTTGTCGGCAAAAGAATGCGGTTAATATTCTGACCAAGAACCTAATCGTGTTTGCCCTGGCCACTCTGGCTTTCTGGGCAATTGGATTCTCCTTCATGTTTGGCGGAGGATCCCCAGTCATTGGGGCAGGCGGCTTCTTCTTAACCGGAGATAAGGCGACATATGGCTTGGATGGAGGGACGCTCACCATTGCAGTGTTCTTCTTGTTCCAAGCAGCATTTGCTGGAACAGCAGCAACCATTGTATCGGGTTGTGTAGCTGAGCGGATTCAATTCAATTCCTTCTTGATTTTCAGTCTGCTAATCACCGGTATTGCCTACCCCATCTCCGGACACTGGGTTTGGGGCGGCGGCTGGCTTGGTCCAGATGGACTGGGCTTTTCTGATTTTGCCGGCTCCACCGTAGTGCATTCCGTTGGTGGTTGGGCTGGACTGATGGGCGCTGCTTTTCTAGGGCCTCGGATTGGCAAATATCAGGATGGTCAGGTTAGCGCCATCCCTGGCCACAACATGAGTATTTCCACACTAGGTTGTTTGATTCTGTGGATCGGCTGGTTTGGCTTTAATCCGGGCTCCCAATTAGCTGCTGACAACTTGGTTCCCTACATTGCTGTGACCACTAACCTGGCGGCGGCGGCTGGCGGGGTTGCCGCTACAGGCGCTTCTTGGGCTTTGAATGGTAAACCAGATCTATCCATGGTGATCAACGGCATCCTGGCTGGTCTGGTGGGTATCACGGCTGGATGCGCCAATGTTTCCTATCTCTCTGCTGTAATCATTGGTTTGATTGCTGGCGTTATTGTGGTTTTTGCGGTCGGTTTCTTTGACAGCATCAAAATCGACGATCCGGTTGGGGCGCTCTCAGTTCACCTAGTTTGCGGCATCTGGGGCACCTTGGCTGTGGGTATCTTCGATAAGGATATCGCGGGTTTTGGCCAGTTTATGGTTCAGTTACTAGGGGTAGGTGTCATCGGCCTGTTCACCGTCGTCCTCAGTTCAGTCTTCTGGCTAATTCTGAGAGCCACTCTGGGTATTCGGGTAACGCCTGAAGAAGAAATGAAAGGGTTGGATATTGGAGAGCACGGCATGGAAGCCTACAGTGGATTCCTTAAGGACACAAGCGACATGGGCGTTTCCTAATTTCCCATCTCAGCGAGTGTATTGTTCAGTTTATATCTGCTGATCGACCTCTCAAAGTCTTAGTCTGTCCGGCGAAGAACAGTTATTGGAGCCTCGATAACTGTTCTTCGCCGTTTTATTATTCAAAGCCTGATTGGTATAAGTACCCACAATCGAGCTGTTATGACCGAATATGGAATAGATGCCTCGCTCAGGCTGGCGCCAATGAGATGGTTAGTTTCCATAATTCCTAATGGGCGTCTCAACTGCTTAGAAGTCGGCCAGGGTACGGAATAATGAAATCGTGGGGTTTTCCGCCACGCCAATTTGAAGAGATGACTCATGAGCAACCGCGCTTCCATTGTGGAAGAACTCCTACAGGAGATTCCACAGTTGCGTCCTCAAATGTATTTCAAGACTTCTCTCACGGCCCTCTCCCATGCAATGGAAGATCAGGTCTTGGCGGGGTCAGACTGTCCGTTAGTGATTGCCAGTTTTCAGCAGGCGAGGTTCTATCGACAAGAAGCTCATCGATATCAGCGAATCGCCAATATCACCCAGCAAGTATATGTGCTGTCCGCAGAGGGAGCTGGATTTTCGAGCTGTTCAGAGTTCTATGAGACCATCGCCTTTGAAGAGGCGGACGCCCTTACCCAAGAATGGCATTTGGTCGTGCTTGGAGATCAGTACAGCGCCTGCTTAATTTGTCGAGAACGGCAACCCGCACCGACAGATCCACGCGCGCCCGGCGCCCTAACGCTGGAGCAAACTCGGCGGTTTGAGGGAATCTGGACACTGGACCTCCAAGTCAGCCAGCAAGCCGCTGAGATTTTATTGCGGCGAATTTTGGAGTATCGACCTGACTTAACGAACAAAGTGGAGCAGGCCAGAACTCAGTTCCTCCAAACGGATCTTTCGGAGATCTGCCCTGGATTAGGCGGGTCAGACCCATTTGCTCAACGACTTGTCACTTATGTCCAAGCGGGCCAATATAAGCTGCTCAAAGCCTACAAAGCTATCTCCGCCCAGGAACGCCGAGAACGCCTGGTGAATTCGATTACGTCCGCTATTCGCCGTTCCTTGAACCCCTCCGAAATCTTCAAAATTGCGGTTCAGGAATTAGGTCAAGCGTTACAGGTGTGTCGTTGTCTGATTTATCGATGTAAGGCTGAAGATATCACGATCCAAATTCAACACGAATATCTCACCCAAGCGGTTAGCTCACTGGTCGGTCAAATTTGGCCGCTCCAGGATAATCCGCTGTTTCAGCGAGTGCTGCTGCAGCCAGAAACCATTGCAATTGACGATACTCTAACGGAGGGTTCTCCCTATGAAGCAGACCTGAAGGGGTTAGAAGCTTTGATTGGCAGTTGGAAAATCCACTCCTGGCTGATGGCGCCGCTGATTTATCAGGATCGCTTGCTGGGCATCATTGAACTACATCACTGTCAGCCGGAACCGCATATCTGGAGTGAGAATGATAAAGCCTTAGTGGAAGCGATCGCCGCCCAATTGAGCGTCGCCATCATTCAAGCAGAAGCCTACGCAAATCTGGAAGAATTGAACCGGCAGCTAGCCGCTTTAGACCGCACCCGCAGTAACCTGATTGCGATTACCGGTCATGAACTGAGAACGCCGCTATCGACCATCCAAGTCTGTTTGGAGAGTTTATCCTCCGAGCCGGATATGCCATCAGAGTTGAGGCAAGTCATGCTAAGTTCGGCGCTGGCCGATGCTGAGCGGATGCGTAAGCTGGTGCAAGACTTTCTGATTCTTTCTCGATTGGAGAGCGGCCGTATTGAGTGGAATCTAGAAGCCTTATCCCTATGGGAATGCGCCGAACTCGCTCTGAGTAGCGTCAAGGCTAAGCATGTCGATAAATCCTTGCCCCAGATCGCCATTCAAATCCCCCCCGACACCCCACTGGTTAGGGCGGACGGCGAGTGGCTGGTGGAGGTGCTGGCCAAGCTTCTGGATAATGCGTGCAAATTTACCCCAGCCGCCGGAGAAATTACCATCAGCGTGGCGCGAGCAGCGAAAAAACAGCTCCAAGTCACCGTCGCCGATACCGGCAGAGGCATCGAACCCAATCGACTGGAAGCGGTCTTTGATCGGTTTTACCAAGAAGAGGGAGCGCTCCGCCGCACAACGGGGGGAACGGGGCTTGGATTGGCCATTTGCCGTCAAATCATCGCAGGACTAGGGGGACAAATCTGGGCCGACTCCGAGGGCAAAGACAAAGGCAGTCAATTTCATTTCCTCCTGCCCTTGGCGGAAAATCGTCAGGGGACTCGCTCCCAGGCTGGTCGCTCCCGCAAGACCGCCCGTTCATCCCGGAAAACAAGGCGAAGTCAGCCGGACAATCTGGTGTTGGAGTAATCGGTTTATGTGAAACTGTTACACTTCCTCACAAAGTCTATAAACTGGTCAGCTGCAGTGATACGATTCCGAACAAAAGGTTGAGAGATAACATTACATGACAACTCTGACTGGACAAACTCCTAAATTCGGCGGCAGCACTGGCGGCCTGCTGACTAAAGCTGAAATTGAAGAAAAGTATGCGATTACTTGGACTAGCACCAAGGAGCAGGTGTTTGAGATGCCCACGGGCGGCGCCGCAACCATGCATCAGGGAGAAAACCTCTTGTACCTAGCCCGTAAGGAACAGTGTCTGGCTCTAGGCACTCAACTCCGCACTAAGTTCAAGCCAAAAATCGAAGACTTTAAAATCTATCGCTGTTATCCCAATGGTGAAGTGGATGGCCCCATCCACCCCGCTGACGGCGTTTTCCCCGAGAAGGTGAATGAGGGGCGTGTCGCTGTTGGTAGTAAGGCTCGCAACATTGGCAATAATCCTCAACCCTCCACTGTTAAGTTCAGTGGCCAGGCTACTTACGAAGTGTAGTCAGGATGAGCCGGAGATGTCTCTGCCGGTCGTCAAATCGTTGCTGTACGTTTAATTTCTAGGGCTTTTAAGCTTAGGGGCAGTCAAGCGACTGTCCCTTTTATTTGTGTTAGGCGCCACCTTGATGTAAAACATGATTCTCCCTAACTTTGAGCAATTTGCTGATTTAGCTCAACAAGGCAATTTTGTGCCTGTCTACCAAGAATGGGTGGCTGATTTAGACACGCCTGTCTCGGCTTGGTATAAAGTCTGTGCTGGCCAACCCTATAGCTTCCTCCTGGAGTCTGTGGAGGGAGGGGAGAATCTGGCTCGCTATAGCTTGTTAGGCTGCGATCCCCTTTGGGTGCTAGAAACCCGCGGAGATCGCACCGTCCAAACCCATCGGGAAGGCTCCATCCAGGAATTCGAGGGGGATCCATTCGCCATTTTGTCGCAATGCCTGGAGCCCTACCACCCCGTCAAACTTCCCCAACTACCGCCTGGAATTGGCGGACTATTTGGCTTCTGGGGCTACGAATTGATTCGCTGGATTGAACCCAAGGTGCCCATCTATCCACCGAGGCCAGATGATCTGCCCGACGGCTTGTGGATGCAAGTTGATAATCTACTCATTTTTGATCAAGTCAAACGCAAAATCTGGGCCATCGCCTATGCCGATTTACAACAGCCAGACTTAGATTTGGCCGAGGCATACCAACAGGCCTGCAATCGAGTCACCCAATTAGTTAACAAGCTGTGTCTTCCACTACCCGAGGAAAAAGCTTGTCTACACTGGGAGCCGCCCCAAAACAGCCCTGCAACTGAACCTTTGACTTACACCAGCAACCGCACCCCAGAAGAGTTTTGCGCCAGCGTCGAAAAAGCGAAAGACTATATCCATGCGGGAGATATCTTTCAGGTGGTGATTTCTCAGCGCCTGTCCACAGAATATGCAGCGGATCCGTTTTCTCTTTATCGTTCGCTGCGGTTGATCAACCCGTCTCCCTACATGGCGTACTTCAACTTCTATGACTGGCAAATTATTGGGTCGAGCCCGGAGGTGATGGTCAAATCCGCCTATGGGGATGACTCCAGTGGGTTAATCACCACCCTACGACCCATCGCAGGCACTCGCCCACGGGGTAAAACCCATCAGGAAGATAAGGAGCTTGAGGCTGATTTGCTTAAAGATCCTAAGGAAATTGCTGAACATGTCATGTTGGTTGACCTGGGGCGTAACGATTTAGGCCGTGTCTGTTCTAGCGGGAGCGTTCAGGTCGATGAACTGATGGTGATCGAACGATACTCGCATGTGATGCACATTGTGAGCAATGTGATCGGTCAACTAGCGCCCGATAAAACCGCCTGGGATTTACTCAAGGCATGTTTCCCCGCCGGCACAGTCAGCGGCGCCCCCAAAATTCGCGCCATGCAGATCATCCATGAACTTGAGCCCTGCCGTCGCGGCCCTTATTCTGGAGTCTACGGGTATTACGACTTTGAAGGTCAGTTGAATACGGCGATCGCAATCCGCACCATGGTCGTCCGCAATCAAGCCAATGGCAAACACCTCGTCAGCGTCCAAGCAGGCGCTGGACTGGTCGCCGATTCTGATCCTGAACGGGAGTATCAAGAAACCCTTAACAAAGCGCGAGGCATGTTAGAGGCTATTCGATGCCTTCAAGGCTAAATGGCTCTAAGATCGTCGCCTCATAGGGAATAACCCCTACCGTTTCAGAATCTAAACGACGTGCGGCTTCACGGGAAAGATCAAGGGAGCGCTCCCCTATATAAGGACCGCGGTCGTTGACCCGAACAATCACCGTCCTGTTGTTCAAGAGGTTTTTCACCTTAAGATAGGTGTCAAACGGAAGAGACGGATGGGCGGCGGTTAATTCATCCTGATTGAAAATTTCGCCAGTGGCCGTCAGGCGACCGTGAAAATAGGGACCATACCAGGATGCAATCCCTTTGAAACGTTTTTCAGTCTTTTTAAGTATCGGCTGTTGGCCCTCAGCCGAAAAAATCTTCAAAGGAGATTTACCCAGCGCCAGCCGCAGATTATTAACCCATTCCACAGCTATTTTTTGCGTATCGTAATCTGATTCAGGCGAAGTTTTCGAGACAACAGTCGACGCATCCTTGATGGTGAATAAGACATCATTGCCCGCTTTGGCGGCAGGCGCTCCATCAACAATCACGGGCTGCAGAGCAGACCAATCCACATCTGGTTTATGGAGCAAATCTCGAAAGCGGTCAGCCAGCAAATCGGCCGCCTGTTGATTCACCACTTCAGCCACAAGATAATCCTTAACCCACACTTGAAAGCGTTGATCAGGAGTCTTTGAACCTCCCGCCTGCTTAGACATACAAGTCAAACAAGCCTTCAGAGAAAAAGGGCCCGCTTGATCAGGCCCTTTTCCCTTGATAGCAACATCCTCTAACTTAGTTTGAATCGCCGGAATAACCTTAACGTCAGAAATATAAGACCAAATATCAAATTCAATATTGCCTGTCCAATCAGAAAGGGGACTTAAGAAACTCCGAAAAGTGATCGGAGACTCCCTTAAGTCAAGAAAATGGACAGCTTCACTCACCAAGGGAGAAACCCGTCCCAGCGAATTGGACTTGAACCAAGGAGCCGAGGATAAAGGGGCCAGAGGATTCAAGTTGCCCGTATTAAAACGCCTGTCAATCGGCTGCATCCAGCTTTGAATACTCGTTAGCTCCCCTCTCGCCAAAGATTGGGACCCAGGAAAATCAACAAAACCCTCAGCAGGGAGCAGCCCCTCGCCAATCAATAACGCGTCTTCGGGGCAGGACTCGCGCCCACAAGAAAGTAGACTAAGCCCAGGCGCATAGGAACTGTGAGAGGCTGGAAATAAGTTCAGATCAGGCGCCTCAGCAGAGGCGGAAGATGAGTTTGTGGAAGAAGAACTGTCACCTGAGGCTGCAGCTTCCGGAAGCTGAGATGCACCTTGATTAGTGGTTTGAAGTGGGTTTTGGGTTGACAGTAAACTTCCAGCTAAGGAAACAATCCAGAAGGACCCTAAAAAATTCATCGTCAAAAGAAACCACCTTTGGGTTATATGGACAGCGGGCCTTGTACTACACAAGGAACCAACTGTGAAGAAACTATGGAGATGTCCAATCACCCTGTAATTGGTCACTCAGTATACACAAAATGAATTGGCGATGAGATCGGTGTTACCGATAGCACACCTCCTTGGATTAACCCCAAAAAACGATACAGTCCCTCCCAAAATATTGCAATCAGTTGATTTACAGAGACAGACACTGAAGACAAAGTCGGATTTAGTTAAGTAATACACATCAGGCTCAGGTGTCTTTTATTCATGCTTATCAGGGACAACAAAAAAAATTAGCCAGATAAAAATTCAAGAAGACATTAAAAATGGAGTATTTGATCACCTCCCTCCCCCTCTCGACTCATGGGCGCTCCCATCTTGAAAGCCGCCGAATCGACCTCGAGTCCGACCGACCTGTGAAATCAGCCAGTCAGCCGACATGATGGCCGTGTGATACGAGGAATTTCACCGACGAATAAATTTCACTGAATAGAACAGATTGGCAGTGACCATTCAAACACCTCAAGGTTTTATTGAAGTTCCAACAAAGGGGCGCAGCGTTGCTGCGCCCCAAGAAGAATTACGAGATGGTCGGATTACTAGACGATAATCGCAGCTATAGTTCAGCAATCCTATTCAGTAATTAAATATTCAGAGAATACCGTTTACTTTTAGGCAAACCATTCTTCAACCGCTTCTTCCTTGGTATTAGTATTGCGAGAAGGCGTTTCGCGGGTGAAATTCATATGAACGGAGCGGGTCTGCTCGCCATCCGCCGCCACAGCCACGATGGGGTAATCGATCAGCCCATCCTGGAAGGACATCTGGAAGCGGAAAGTACCATCGGAATTCAACTTGATGGGCTTACCTCCAATTGAAACCGTCGCGTCAGGCTCAGTTGCGCCGTAGACAATCAATTCAGCGTCGGCAACTAACCAGAATTTACGGGGACGAATTGGGGGCGCAGAGGCGGAGAACCCGACTCCAGACATGCCAACACCAGACATTGTTAGACCAGAAACCGTTGGAACCGCCCACATCCCAACCCCTGAAGGGAAGACGTAGGAACTAATCGCCTGCTCAGGAACCTGGTGCATTGATCCAAACAGAGAACCCGCCACTCGCTGAGCTTCTGCTGATTGAGCCATCGAGAAAACATCTTCGTAGATTGCGCTGCTTTCTGCAGGCATCCGCTTGCTGGGGGGAACCAGTTGCAGGAAGGTTTTCCCACGCAAACTCTCGTTCCAATCCACAGTGATGAAGTGATCTTCAATCCAGTCAGAAGGATAAACGGGAGGGATGTGAACCGGACTAGAACTAGCCAGCACTAACCAGCGACCGTCATTGCAAATGTAGCCAATCTCAGCCACATAATCGCGATCGCTCACAGGAATCGGCAAGTACCATTCCCGAGCCATTTCATCGCATTCATACTGCTGAAGACTATGGGGACTCTGATGGTCTAAATTAATATCAGTAACATCATAAAAGCGTAAAGCAAGTTTAACGCCGCCTTGACGCCGCAAAGAATCCTTATGCTCATTGGGCACATCCCAGTAAGCGTAAGCCCACTGAGGATCCCGAGGCATCAGAACAATTCGACTCTCACCATAGCCATCGGGCAGATCGGGCAACCCCTCATCAACAGAGGCGAGAGATGCAATCGACTGATCTGATTCGCCAACCTGAAACTTAGATGCTTCCACTTCTTCCTGCCCTTCTAAAGTTTTGACTGCGGTGGGAATTCCCTTACTTCCTTGAGCGACCAGAATGGCCTCAAGCAGTTCATCTTTCCGCATCCGACTGTAGCGGGAAATTTCATAATCGCTAGCCACTCTACGGAGCTGTCGTAGAGTCATTTCTTCTAAGGGGGGACGCTCTTGAGACATTGAGCTTATCTCCATTTATTGCTCAGGACAGAACTCAAAAACCGGTCGAGATCACACAAACGGGGATCAAGGGGATCAAGTTTGTAAACAACTATTGCAAAAAAACTTTAGGGGATCAAGCCCCCCAAGATCCAAAAAAAATAAGGATTTACGGAATTACAGCCCGATCGGGGATCGTAAAGTCAAGAAATCATGACATACGATCCCATCTCCCAGGAACCTGGCATGTCAAGAAATCATGACATACGATCCCAAAGGGAATGTGATCCTGCCAAACAGCAATTAAGGTAAGCTCATCCTAGTGATCTGATATCGTCAAAGCTTTAATGACTGTTGAATCTGACCCTTTGAACACTGACTCTGCTGACCAAACTATCCGTTCTGGAGGCAGCCGCATCATTAGCCGGGTATTGCCGCCAGCGGTTCGGCTTTGGTTGCACTCACAGGTAGAACAGGTTGAGAATTTAGACTTTCGAATTGAAGGCAGCGATCGCCAAATTCTATCTGGCTATATTCCAAAGGTCTTCATTGCGGCTTATCGAACGGTTTATCAAGGACTTTATCTCACTCAGGCCCAGCTGAACGCCGCCGATATTCGCTTCAATTTAGGGCAAGTCCTGCGGGGTAAACCACTCCGACTGCTTGAGTCAATTCCGGTAATGGGCGAGATTCTTCTAGAAGAGGCGGATTTGAATGAGTCGCTCCAATCCCCTTTGTTAGTCGACGGCCTTAACCAATTTGTAGCGACATTGCTTCAGTCGGATGGGGTTTCAGATTCACTATCGCAGCTGATGGGCGCGCTCATTAACGGTGAATCGCCTGCCTTTCAGGACGCTAAAGTCTTGGTGAAGGTCGATCAACTCACTCTTAGCCTCAGCCCTGTCGCCAATCCCGAAACCGCCTCAAACAATATGCCCATTGTCATTCGGACAAACTTACAAATTCGCGACGGCCGCATTCTCATCCTCAAAGAGCCCTACTGGCTGCCTCGACTCCGAGCCCGCCAGGGATTTCCACTGGACGAACTAGACGGATTTGAGCTTGATCTTGGCCCTGAGGTTGATATTCAGGAATTACGGCTAGAAGCAGGCCAGATTACCTGTTGCGGCCGCATCAATGTGATCCCGTAATCCCCCCTATTTATCCTGGCAACAACGGTAACAATAATGTCACGAAGTAATAGACCAAAGGGGCGGTAAATACGTAGCTATCTGTCCGGTCCAAAATTCCACCGTGTCCGGGAATAAGTTGTCCCGAATCTTTAACGCCAGCATCCCGTTTCATCAGAGATTCGGTTAAGTCGCCCAAGAGACTGGAAATCCCAATCAAAACGCCCAGAGATGCGCCGGATAAGAGCCAGACCGGCCACCCTAAATACCAGGCCCCAAATCCCCCAACGACAATACTCCCAGCGATGCCAAACACCGCGCCCTCTACCGTTTTCTTGGGGCTGATGTTTGACAATGGCGTACGACCTAGGAGGCGGCCAAACACATAGGCGCCTATATCAGCCGCCCAAATACAGGCAAAGGCCAAAAAGGTTAGGGTTAGTCCTGAGGGAAAACGATCAAAGTGGATCCAATCTGTGGGCCAATATCCTCCAAAAATGAGGTTGCTGGCATCGGCGGAGCCTAAGCCCCGCAGCCGAATCCAGTAACTGGGTAAGTAGCCGCCGTAAAACAATCCCAAAATAGATGCCGCGACATCTGCAATCGTGGCGAATTTCGGCTGAAAAAGGAGGTAAAAGCAGATGAACGTGCCGGCTAACGGAAGAATGGCGTCTACTAACGAAGGGGAAAGATAGGCGGTTATCAGAATGATCTGGCTGGCCACTAATGTTGTCTTGACGGCGGGGATAATGCCTTTTGCCCGCACCAACTGAAAAATCTCTAACTGGCCCAGGAAAACAATGACGCCAAAGCCTACGGTAAAATACCATCCACCCAGGATGATCATTCCCAGGGCGAGGGCGATCGCGACAATTCCACTAATGATACGAGGCCATGACATAAGTTAAGCTCAACGAATAATCCTGATAAACCTGCCTAAAGGCAGTCGAACGCCCCAAAAGTGCGGAAATATCAGCTCCATGTAAGTTAACTGTTACATACTTTCTAATCAGTTGTAATCAGTCGACCTAGGGACCCAGATAATAACTGAAAGCTCAAGAAATTTCCGCACTACAGCGCATGTCTGCTTCCTATTATGACTTTAGTTGCAAGGAGCAGGAGCATGAAATCCAATTACTTTCAGCCCAATTTTCAAACATCGGCTATCTTTCTCTGTCGCCAGAGGTAAATTGGGTGTCTACTCTAAAATTGGGTCGAAATTGAAGGAGGCTGGAAGTTTATCCAATCAGCTTGATTTTACTAAAAGTACAAACGTCACGAGATTTTCAGCTAAGTCCCCTTCATCCCTTCGTCCTTCGTCTGCAAATGGAATTGCTTTTTTACGCAAATCCAAAAGAGGGGCTCATCGGTCGTTAGTCAAATTAAATCCATGTCCCAAGAAACGGTCAAATTAAGCAAATTTCTCAGCTATGTGCTGCGCCATCGACCGGACGAAATTGGCCTTCATCTGGATGGTCAAGGGTGGGTGAATGTCGAATATCTATTAAAGCAAGCTAATGCTCACAACGTTCACCTCACCCAGGCCTTGCTAGAGGAGATTGTCGCCGCCAATAACAAACAGCGATTTAGCTTTAGCAACGACAGCCAAAAGATTCGGGCCAACCAGGGCCACTCAGTCGCTATCGACCTAGGATTGGAGCCCCAAATACCCCCTGTCGTTTTGTATCATGGGACGGCGCTACATTTTTTGGAGTCCATTTTCGCCACAGGTATACATCCCGGCAACCGTCACCATGTTCACCTATCTCGAGACACAAAAACCGCCCTCAAGGTGGGGCGCCGCCATGGTGAACCCGTCGTTCTACAGGTTGCAGCTCAACAAATGCACGCCAACGGTCATCTATTCTTTTGTTCTGACAACGGCGTCTGGCTCACCGATCAGGTCGCCCCCCCATATCTCACCCAGTTATATGAAGCCCAGTTAAATGAAACCCACTGAAATGGGTCCCATTCCGCTTCTTGGGATTCTGTTTTCGGAAAGCCTTAGCCATGGCTCGCCGCTTTTTCCGCACAGACTTAGATTTCTTCGTCTATGTCGCGCTAGCGGATAATTTAGCTTCGGCGATCGCGCTGGATGTCATAAATTGCTTTTTCCCAACACCATTGTTCAGAACGCTTGGGATTTCTTTCTTTCACCTTTTCAACCAGCCTCAGCGCCACAGCCTGATGCCCATTGACCAGGCGCAGCAATTCCTTCCGAGTTCTCCGATCCACTTGCCCCCCAGAAGACTGGCCTTGGTTGAAGATTCCCCTTGACCTTCTGGAGGATAATCGACGACCCTGGGCAAACCAAAAATAGACCCCAACCAGAATAGTAATTGCCAACAATACTGCTAATGGAGACATATTGAGAGCTACTTGAAATTTGCCAGTACGAATAGAAAATCGGTCTGTAGTGATGATTAATCTCGGTTCCTCTTCAAGTCTCCCGTTTTAAATCAAGACTGTGGAAGACAATATACAAATACTTTCTAAATATTTTTGACCTTCTCCTTAAAGTGGGAAAATTTCCCCAGGTCGAACTATCAGCGTCAGGGTCAGAATCTGCTTCCCGCCAGAATTCTGCATTCTGCATCCTTTCCCCATCTGATTGTCCCGGCTTAATTGATAATTGATACGCCTATAGTTGGTATTTGGCCGTCTCTATAAAGTTAAAAGCAATACCCAACGCCAATGGATCAAGTGAATGAGATTCTCAATTTTTGGTTTGGAGTTCCTGGAGAGGAGGCCAGTGAATATGGCCAAATGCGTCAGGTGTGGTTCAAAAAGAATCCCGCCTTTGACGACCTGGTCAAAACTCGATTTCGGGCGGATTATGAGCGGGCCGCCGCCGATCAATTAGCCAATTGGCGGCAGGAGCCAAAGAGCTGTCTGGCCTTGATTTTGCTGCTGGATCAATTTCCCCGCAATATGTTTCGCAATGATCCTCGCAGCTTCGCCACGGACGCCCAAGCGTTAGCGGCAGCTCAAGGCGCGATCGCCCACGCATTTGATCAACAATTGCCGCCGGTCGAACGGATGTTTGTCTATCTTCCCTTTGAGCATAGTGAGAATCTAGATCATCAAAATCAATGCCTTGGATGGATGACTCAACTAGCCAAACAGTCTCCAGCAATGGCGTCGACTTTGGAATATGCGGTTCGACATCGAGACATCATTGCCCGGTTTGGCCGCTTCCCCCATCGAAACAAAATCTTGGGGCGAACAACAACGCCTGAGGAAGCGGACTTTTTGAAGCAGCGAGGATCGTGGTTTTGAATTGACATCCATTATTTTGGCGTCAATCATTTCGGCGTCAATAAGCAGCGTCCTATTATTTCAGACCTTTCTAACTCGATGCGCTGGTGTAAAAGCGCAGGGCGAACCGCCAGAAAAATTTAGAACTCTGGAGAAGAATGACGGATAGTAGCCCAGAGCCCAGGATCCACCCCCATTCAACACGATTCAGCATGGCTTCTGCTGGAACCGTGGTCAAAAAAGCAACAGGGATAATAAAGGTGAAGAAAACTCGATAAGCAACGGGATAAGCGGCAATCGGAAAACGGCCCGCTTCCAATAATCCTCGTAACACTTCAGTAACATTATATATTTTGACAAACCAGATGCTGGTGGCCCCCAGCATAAACCAAAGGCTATAAAGACTAATCAGACCAAACAGGAGCGGAATCAGACTTAGCAGATAGGCGCCAAGCCCCACGCCTAGGCGGTTGCCGGCATAAACAATCAAAACCAGGCCAAACGTCAGATCCGGCACCCCCCAGGGAGAAATGACGCGGCTGGAAAGCCAAAACTGAGAACTAATGGGTTTGAGCAACACAAAATCAAGGGTTCCTTCCTGAACTTGAGTCACAATTTTGTTCAAATTAGGAACCAATAGCGTGGCGGAAAATCCTTGCAGCAAGGTGAAAATCCCCAATACAACCAAGGCTTCTTCCCACCCCCACCCCTGAAACTGATATCCAGTGCGGTAGAAGAGAAATAGTCCAAACAAACTTCCCGTCAAGCTGCCTAGACTACTCAATGTCGCAATCAGAAAATTCAGCCGATACTCGAGTTCAGCTGCGATCGCCGTACTCCAAAACAGCCTCAATACCGACAAATACCTTTTCATCCCTCCCCCAAATAGACAGGTGGGCAATGCCCATCCTACAAGATTCTCCCCATCTCCCCATCTATTCCCTCATCCCATCCCTAATATCCCCGAGACGTAACCTGTTACGCCTCTACACCTTCTTCCCTCCCCATCTTCCCCTGCTCCCCCTGCTCCCCCTGCTCCTTTTGCTCGTCTCCTAAGCCCCCATCCCCGAATATTGCCTCAGCCCTCGACGCCACAACCAGCGATTCACCAGGAAAAAAAATGCCCCCCACCCTAACATAGTGAATAAGCCTCGCCAAGGATCCACCGGAAGTCCGACTAGTAAACTCGCTGGAAAATAAATCAAGTAAGGGAAAGGAGTCCACAACACTGCCTCCCGCACTGCGTCTGGAAACATTTCCAGAGGCGCAATCATCCCAGATAAAAACAAATAAAACAGAAACCAAAATTGTTCGATCGCACTGGCCCGTTCCGTCCAGAAGGCACACAACGCAAACGTATACTGCATCAAAAAGCGGAGGCTAAAAGCAAGAGCGATCGCCGCCAAACCCAATCCCAATCCAACCGGACTGGGAACCCAGAGCGCCTGGGGATAGAGCCAGAAAAACAGAGCGATTAAAATAAATGCGAAAGGCAGACGGGCAAACCGTTCGGCGATGTGGCCAAAGAAGTGCCGCCACACTGGATCAATCGGTTGTAACAGGTACGCAGAAAGCTTACCCTCCAAAACTTCCCGCTCAAACTCCCAGATGACCCACACCACCGTAAACTGACGAACAATGAACACCGCCAGAAAATAGCGGACAAACTCCTCTGATTGAAAGGTCAACAGTCCACTTTCAGACGCCTGCGCCCAAATCCCCATTAAAATCAGGGGAAACGTCCCCGAGAGAACCCATAACAACAACTCTGCCCGATATTCCACCATGTAAGCGTAATACACTGACAACAGCGTGCGGACGATCCGTCCCCTTCTCTGCATTACACCACTCCAGCTTGAAACACCCGACCAATCACTTCTTCAATTGGAGGATCCGTTACGGTCAAATCTTTCACATCTAACTCAGCCAAAATCCTAGCCACAGTTTGGGTCAAGGCCTCGCGCCGAACGATCAAACTAGCCGTGCAACCCGCTAAGTTTCCCACTTCGCCATAATCCATTAGATCTTGGGCTTGAATCGCACAATCTAACTCGACAGTGACTTCTCGATACGGCGCAAACTTCTCTAGCAATCCAGTCAAATTACCATCGTAAATTAGGCTGCCTCGATGAATCAGCAATACCCGTTCACATAGAGCGGTGATATCCGCCATGTAATGGCTCGTGAGCAGAACCGTTGCCCGATAGCGCTGATTGTAGGCTTGAAGAAACTCCCGCACCGCTGCCTGAGCATTCACATCCAATCCCAAAGTCGGTTCATCCAGAAATAAGACTTTAGGTCGATGGATCAAAGCAGCAAGCATTTCCGCCTTCATCCGTTCCCCTAAAGATAGTTTTCGAACTGGCTGGGTGAGCTGATTAGTGATGGAAAGCATTTCCGCCAATTCACCCACCCGACGGCGAAACTCTTTGTCCGGAACGCCATAAATAGAGGCGTTGATTCGAAAAGAATCCAATGCCGGTAGATCCCAAAGAAGTTGCTGCTTTTGTCCCATCACCAACGTGATCTGGCGCAGGAAATCCCCCTTCCTCTCAAATGGAATATAGTCAGCCACCCTGACCTTACCCCGGGAGGGATAAATGAGCCCGGTCAGCATCTTCAAAGTGGTCGTTTTACCCGCTCCGTTAGGCCCCAAAAATCCAACAATTTCCCCGGGTTCAATCTGAAAGGAAACCTGGCGAACAGCCTCCACTGAACGATAAGTGCGGCGAAAAAAATGCTGCAAGGTTCCTTTAAGTCCGGGCTCTTTAATCGCAACTGGATAAACTTTGCTTAGACTTTGAACATCAACGATAGCCATGGGCGACCAATAAACCCCTTAAAAAGCAGCGCGTGAAATACAATCTAAGTTAGATCTTGTCCCATAAAATGAGCAGTATTTAACACGGTTTAGATCAACATTGTTTTAGATAAACATTGTGGGGTATCAGATTGGCCTCCTGGCGCGTTATACAGATCGCAAAAATCCATTGACTTAAAAACACAGGATACAGAAGACAGCTATTGTCTGTCTTCTGTATCCCAATTCGGCTATTAGGCCCTCAAGCTAAGAGCAACAAGGTGAGCCAAGTTTTCGAAAGCAATAAGCTGGCGCACTCAAATAAACAGTCTGCAGCAGTCAGAACAATCTTACCGATAGATTAAGGCGTCTAATTCTGCTCTATCAAGCTGATCGCCAGTAAGGAATATTGAAGGCTCTAGCAAGAATAAATGTAAGCGCCCCTTCAATTGCTCAAAGCGCTTCTGAACTTTCTTCTCCAGTCCGAATTCGAATCACTCGCTCAACGGAGGTGATGAAGATTTTACCGTCGCCAATCTGTCCAGTCTGAGCGGCGGCAATGAGAGTCTCAACGACTTTATCTACTTGCTCATCTTCTACAACAGCCACCAACCTTAGCTTTGGTAGAAAATCAACAGTATATTTTGCGCCACGATAGACTTCTGTCTGTCCTTTTTGGCGGCCAAACCCCCGAACATCAGAAATGGTCATCCCTTTAACACCCAAATTGACAAGGGCGGTTTTGACCTCCTGAAGCTTCATGGGACGAATAATCGCTTCTATTTTCTTCACTTTCTTTAACTTAACTCCTCTAAGCTAACCATTACCTCTAAAAAATCAGTCCTCGGCAAAAAATGACAAACAAAAAACTATTTTTGAGTTCAATGTTGTATATCCCGTTACGAAAATAGCACATATAGTGGATTTTTCTTGAAATCTATTCTCAGTTATTTAATTTGGTTAGTTATCCAACTTGAATTGTCCAAAGTTCTTCTGTGGATTTACAACTCCAGCCCCCCTGTCAAGGAGTTCTATGGTCCGACCCTCGAGTTTATTCCCAAAAATCCTAGAAGAGGCCCGAACAACTCGCGCCTCTTCTTTACAGTGACCTTTCTTAGCCGCGTTTTGATGATGCTTTCTATGGGGTCGTATCGTCCATCAGAAAAATGGCTTTCTGAAGAAAGCTAACTTGCTCATTGAAGCCCATAGATTCTAGAGCGTTCAATACCGGTTTCGCCTCTTGGGAAAGTTCATGAGTCTGAGGAAGTCGCTGGATAGAGCCATTTTGAACACCCTGCGCCAATTTGTACCAGAAGGCAAGTTTCATATTGACGTTAAGGCTTGTATATTCCTGGCCAACTCGGGTATCCGCTCCTGAAGCAAGATCCCGAATTGCATTGAGTTGCTCTTCCCGTCTGATGTGTTTTACCTGAGTAAACAGGCGTTGAGTAATCTGAGAAAAAATTGCAACTGGCGCCGCAGATCTAATCGCTTTACCGACTTTTTCATAACTAAACCAGAGTAAGGCTAAGCGATCATCAACACTGACCTTGCCAAATTGGTTTACCGCTTGCTCTAGATTTACGTCGAGATTTACTAAAGTCACCTTAATACCCCTCAGAATTTATCGCCAATTTTTCAACAGGATGAACAACAAAGCTGACCTTCCCCTAATTACTGAGGGCTGCCTACTCAGCAGCGCCTCAGAAACAGGTTTGATCTGACGGCTGTGGCTGAGCTAGAGACGAATGGAGTCCCTAGCTTTCCAAAAACCAATAGTTTGAATACTTCAGGCGGTCCTCAGAGAACGCCGAGTCTAAAAAAATGTAGCCTGAGTCTCGCAACTCTGCCCAATCCCAAATCCTCAGCGAAAGCAAACTTGATCATGAGCAATATTGTTCACTACCAAGGCTAACGGGTGAAATGGATTGAGCATCCCACTGTGAAGCTTAAGATAAAACTCTATGCCAGAGACATAGCGCTTAACGCTAACAAAAGACTCCCGAGAAGGTAAGCACTCCCTGTTGAGCGTTTGTTATCCGTTCGCGATCGCAGTTGGGTGTATGGAGAAGCCGCGGAGCCTCAATCTGCCCCTTAGAACTTTACCCCCATCCCCTTTAAGCCTGAAACAGACTTCTTAGGAACTAGGCCAATCGTATGGCCGTCATTCCAACGGTTAATGGTTGAAAAATCCTGCGGCGCCCACATAGAGAGATGCTTGCGTAGAGCAGAAGACTTCTCTCAATTAGAAGGAGCCAAGGAACAAATAGGCTACTAACCGAACAGACTCGATGTGAATTCTCTAAAGGTAAGTTAAAGATCTTTATATCAAATGATCTTCATCTCAACGAGATTTTGC
>JASJDH010000122.1 GCA_030065175.1 Leptolyngbyaceae cyanobacterium MO_188.B28
ACCTCAAACTCATTCACTGTTAAATCTTCACCGGAGAAAACTAATGGCAAAATGTCAGTCTGCGACTAGACCACCTCAGCATAAAGATGGAGAAGACTATGGGGGTATTGAGGCTGGCATATCTCTACTAACCATCTCAGCGAATAGGCTTGGACAATGTCAATCGTGCGCCAGGTCAAATCAGTCGCCACTAAATAGCGATATTCTTTTTCTCCGGGATACTTCAGGGCGATGACAAATCGCTTCTTGCCATGGGCGCAGACCTTTAAGCGGGCGCTACCGACGGTGGCCTGAATCGGGTCTTGACCCCGGATGCGGATCGATTGAGCCACCCCTTGGAATTTCGAGAAGTAGCTGCTCACATGATAGGTTCGAGTCCGATAGCGAATGTTTTGATTGTGGCGCAACTGACTAATGACTTGAACCCCGCCAAATAAGGCGGCTGCCGCATCCATAAACTTGGCCTGCCCGTATAGCGCATCGGCAACCACAGCTTTGACCTTAATCTGAGGGTGGTGGCGACGAAACTGCGCTATTAATCTCAGGGCCAATTGGGGTTTGCTGGGATATGCCGGATTCGGGGCGGGTGCAGGCGGACGCTTTTTCTTGGCGACTCCCTGCTTCTGAAGACGCTTGTCTTCCTTTTGCCAACTCCGCTGGGCCGGATCGGCTTGATAAAACTCGAAGCCAACCGGCAAGGTGACTTTGGGGGTAACCAATACTAGCAGCACGATAGTTTGACCGTTGATATACCCTCCCCTCTTCTTATCCTTCAGCTTGTGGGCCTTAAAAATTCGCTTCGTTGTCTTACTACGTCCATGATCTGAGTCATCTGTCGCCAACACTCCTTCAGTGATTCCATGTTGCTTGAGCACAAGCGCAACCCCAATTTGGAGCAGCATCTCCCACGATATTTTGGCCTGACGAAACATCCACGATAAGGCTCCGACTTTGTATTGGCCCAAGCTAATGCGTTCAAATCTGGCCCAGCATATGCTGTTGGTCAGGATGATACCCATTAAGCAGAAAACTAGCCAGTATCGTTGCTTTCGGCTCAACCCCAGATCAGAGTTGTACTGCCTCAGGCCATTGTCCAATTCGCTTATAAACGCTTCAACAAAGGGTAACGGCGTGCTCAGCAGCATAGATTTCTTTTCGTAGACGCTTAGCCAAGCATTGTAAGTGCCTAAGCAGAATAAATTACACATTCACCCCTTGCCAAGTAAAGCTTAGAGACCGTTTTGATGGGTAAATAATTTTGCACGACTACTTATGACCACTCCCCAAAAAACTAGAAGGTCGAGTACAACCAACTCTTGTCACTTGGATACTTATCGTTTTTGGTGTTGTTACGCTGGCGCCGCTTGTGTTTGCACAGTCAATAATGCTCGCTAAGCCCCACAGTCAGAAGGCAAAAGACATTCTTGTCGCCAAGGGGTTCTTTATTTTGTGGGGAGGCCTGACGCTGGCATATTCCGCCCTTCGCCTGGGTGGAATCGAATTCTGACGTTGGCATGTACAAACAAGAGTATTGTGACCCGCCGCTTCATTGGGTATAGCCAATCCCTATCATTGAAGCGGATGTCATGAAAGAGTGCTTACGTACAACATCATCGGAAGGCATTATCTGTGTGTTTGAACCCACAGAAGCGGCGCTTGAATTGATCTGTAAGGCATATCCTGAGCATCCCGATGCGTCTGATCCCAGATTATATACTCAGGGACTCAATCTGTCTGAGGAGAGAAAGACAGCGACCTGTTTACCGCATAATTTTACCTATATTTTTAAAGAGAGGGATTAAAGGGGACCAATCCATAATCAGATGAAATTGGTAAACCCTTGCGCCAGAAGGGGAAACTTATGAAACAGTTGGGAAAGACGCCGCCCTTCCTCGGGCCAAAGGGCGAGGTTGTTCCGGGAAGTATCGCTGAGATCAACTATCTCCGTCTCGGCGGGCTCGATCAGTGGGTGATGATTCGTGGCGAGAGCCTCGCTAATCCACCGTTGATCCTCCTGCACGGTGGGCCAGGTTTTTCTGAGACGCATTTCTTCCGATACTTCAATGCGCCGCTGGAGAAGACGTTTACAGTCGTCTACTGGGACCAGCGTGGCAGCGGTAAATCGTTCGACAGCGAGATCTCCGGATCTTCCATGACGGTAGAGCAGTTCATCACCGATCTTGATGAACTGGTCGAGGCGGTATGCAAACGTGTCGGCAAGAAGAAAGTTGTCATCTTTGGGCATTCCTGGGGGTCTGTTCTCGGCGTACTCTATGCCGCACGATTCCCACAGAAGGTCGCGGCCTATGTTGGCAGCGGACAGCTTGGCGACTGGCCAGCGAGCGAAGCGTCTACCTATGCCTTCGTGCTCGCCGAAGCGCAGCGTCTCAACAATCGCAAAGCGGTGAAGGAGCTGCGCGCCATTGGACCACCGCCTCACACCGCGAAAGCTTTGTGGACACAGCGCATCTGGTTGCTTCGAATAGAGGGAGGGCCAACCGTAAGGGACTTTTGGACTCTCGGTCGAATCTTTCTCAGCGTCCCGGAGACATCGATCTTCGAGCCACCTAATCTCATGCATGCTTTTAAGTTTTCCCTCGACGCCATGTGGGCCGAAGTAACAGCGATAAATCTGATCAAGGCCGCGCCCGCGTTGCAGATGCCCGTGTTCTTTTTTCTCGGACGCCATGACCACTGTGTCCCCTCAGAAATCAGTACGGCTTACTTCGACGCCTTGACCGCACCATCAAAGAGACTGGTCTGGTTCGAGGAGTCTGGACATCAGCCATTCGTCGATGAAGCGGCAAAGTTCAATACATCTATGGTGGAGTTAGTGCGACCCACCGTAACCTGAAAGATTGCCGCCATCCGCCAGTTAGACCGCTTGGCGCGAGCAATCCGTACCCATCCCAGGGGATAATGGAGTGGACTGCCCAAGCAAGGTTTTATGTCATGCAGCATCAGGAGCTTTTACTCACGACCGCTGAGGTGTCAGCTACATTTGCCGGATTCTCAGGAGTCATAGGTGTTTTCAGTGAACACACCCGTAACCTGGAGGCACAATTGCAGCGTCACCGATTACTCCAGATGATCGTCACCAGCCTCTCTGCGCTTACTATGTCAGTGAGTCCTTTTCTGATTGCTGCGTTTCGATTTCCGGAGCCTCTGGTGTGGAGGATCTCTAGCGCCATCTATGTTTTCCCCGCCACCCTACTCACTGCTTTGGCCATCTACAGCAGCCGCCCTTTTATTCGGGCTGGCTTAGCGTCTGATCTCACTAGCCATGTGATTGCTGTAATTACAACGATCACTGTCGGAGTTTCTATCCTAAATGGATTGGGAGTCTTCCCATCCCAAGCCTCAGCAATCTACTTAGTGACTCTCTTCTTTACTTTAGGGCTTTCAGGTTTTTTCTTTACCCAATTGGTGGCTGCTTTCCAACCACCTCAGGATTAAGCGGAGTATTTTTTGCTTGCGTGTCTCGACCCACCGAATTATTCTTAAAGTGTAAGCTGCGTCAAGCGCACGGGGTAAAGTTTTACGAAATAATAAGGAGCTTCCTTTTCTCTTCAACGCTGCGCTCGGTCAGCTTCAACTAACTCAACGAAGTAAAGGAGGAGATTGAAATGCCACGCGAAGTCGGTGATCGTTATGTCTGCGAGAAGTGTGGAGCCCAGCTCGTTTATGAGAAACCTTGTCCCTGTCCAGAAAGCATGCCGCATTCAGAGATCTGCTGTGGAGAGCAGATGAAGTTGGTGCAGGAACGGACTCCTGTAAAGGCGGGCTAGAACTGAGTTCCGTAGCCCCATAGTTGTTCGCGCCCTCGAACGGCGCGGAAACAAATTACGCCCAGCTTTGCACGGATGTTTGGTTCGCTAGTTCGTGTTGGCTGCGGCTTTTTTGTTTGCAAGGCTATATCTCGCCCTGCCTATTTGGGAGTAATTGAAAAGTCATTTGGACCCGGAAAACGGTCAGGAGTGATTCCAGTCTTTGATATTTCTGAGGACAGCTTTGGAGATGTATTCTATGGGATGCAGAAGTTTCAACAAGCAATGGGTATGAAATCAGACAGGCAATTAAGCTATTTATTTCTTGGCGCTTTTATATTGTTGTGGTTTCTCGGACCTTTCACGCAACTCCTACAAATCATAAACTTACCGTTGCATGTTCAACTGGGATTGTCCGAACGCATTATCCTTGAACCTGAATTCGGTTGGTTTAAGGCCGATGAGCTGGCAATTGCATGGGCGGATATGACTTATTTAATTGCTGGCGTGATTTTCATCATCGGCGCCTTTATGCGCCGTTCATGGTCGATATTTTTCGGATTATATACAAATGCAGCGTGGTCATTTATTCTCCTAGTTGCTCGAATCAGATGGCCCCTGCTAGAAGCCAATGGCTTCGATGTGCTGAACGAAGATCAAGAACTTTTCTTTTATGTTTTCGCCACGATTTATATCGTGTTTGGCTGGTTCGGTATGTATTATCTCTGGAAAAACAGAACAATATTTGATGAAACGGATACGGTCTAAAATAGTATGTGAGTTCGAAAATTGCCTTTTGGGTGAATCCGCATCATTCTCTTTAGAGAGGCAATAGCGATTTCAGTTTTTTTATTGGCTCTCATGGGTGCTGTTCCGTCCTGTTATTCTGTGATTCCTATCTTCGTCTGGGATTGTGATATGGGGTTTTGGGAGAATACGCTTGCTTATTGGGTAGTTGTCTGGGGTATTTGGCCTGCTTTTGGCCTAATTGAAACCCTGTATTGTTTTCTTCGGCTCTTGGAGTGATGGCGCCTCGCTTTAGGAAGTAGACGCCATCATTGTATGGACAGAAGGCGGGGATGCTCAAATCATTGTTTTTGGACCGTTTTCTGCAGTGACTGGGTGCTCTCTTCAGAGGGGACAGAAGATTGGACCACTTCTGGATTAATCTCTTGCAGCAACCGTTTAACGGTTCGGGCTGTTGATTTCTGGGATATGCCGATTTCAGAATTTGATTGAGCTAATTGGTTGATCTGATGCAGTACAGTTTGGAGTTTTTCTAGGCTCTGTATCGCATTCCCTACCCGCAGGGCCTCTTTTTCTGTCTGTGAGGCGTCTCCCTCCATCGCCTTGATTAACTGTGTGACTTCAGACTGAATGGTTTCCACAATGTGGTTGATGTCTTGTGCGGCGACAGTCGCTTGGCTGACTTCGGAGAGTAGATGAGTGAGTCGACGACGCCATTGTTCTTGTTGCTGATGTTGTTGATTAGCTAATGTGCGAGCGTGTTCCGCTGCTATTTCTCTTTGGCTGAGCAATTCACAGCGCTCAAGGGCAAGTTCGACTTGGGTGGCTGCTTGTTGGAAGAAACTAGTTTCAGTGGGTTTCCAGATCCGAGGAGCCTCACACTGGTGAGCGATCAACAGACCAAAAAGATGATTCTTCAGACGAATTGGCGCAACGAGATTGGCTTTGATGGCGAAGGTTTCGAGGTGGTTGATGCGATCGCAGCTCAGACTCGCTTGATAAATATTGGAAATCGTCTGGATGTGACCATTTCTGTATTGATCAACATCGCCCTCTGTCAAGTAGGGAGCATAGGTTTGGGCGTTCAAAGCGCGCAACCACCCTTTAGAAACTGATTTAGCAGTCACAGTGCTTTCCCCATTCTGATCAAATTGGTAGAGCAGTACGCGGTCAGCAGAGAGGACTTGTCGGATTTGGGTCAGCGGCAAGCGGGCGACGACTTCAATGGAAGTCTGGGCTGAGAGAATTTGCCGATTAATTTCCCCCAGAACGTGCGACCGGTTAGCTTCGGCCTCCTGCTTTTGGAGGAAACTCAGTCGGTCTAAAGCGACCCCCAACTGCACCGCCAATTGACGCACGAAGTCTATTTCAAACGGCGTATATTCATGGGATGGAGAGCAGTGTTGGCTAATGAGTAACCCAAACGGTAAGCCTTCATGCAGAATGGGTTCCGCCAGAGTTGCTTTTATTTGCAACTGCCCCATTAACTGAGGGAGATCTGGGGAAATATTGTCGTTGCTCCCATGAGGGGAAGTCGTGCGGCTATTGATAAATGCATCGTGGAGTAGTTTGAGATGGCAAGGAGATGACATTCTGTCCTTGCGGGTGTGGGTCCAAGTTTGACTAACCGCTTCGGTCAGGATGCAATCTCTACCGTCATGTCCAACATGATAGATAAAAAGGCGGTCAACCGTGAGAATTTTCTGGGCAGCGGTTATTGCACGCTTGAAAACTTCTTCGATTTCATGTTCAGTCTGGACTTGGGTGCGAGCGACTTCCTCTAGGATTAACCGAATTGTCTGAGATTTTGCTGCTTGTTGTTTGGCCTGCTTTCGCAATCGGTTCTCGGAGCGCATCACACTGTCCGCTAACTGATTGAATTCCACCGCAAGTTGTCCCACTTCGTCCTTGGCGTATGCTTTTGATCGAATCCAACGATTGCCTGCGGCAAATAAATGGGCGGCCTTCTGCAGCCCTTTTAAGGGCCGTGTGATAAAACCGCCCAACACAGTTGCCAAGAAAAGATTAAACATCACCAGCCCGCCGCCAAAGACGAACTGAATCAGTACTTCGTCACGCACTAGACCGCCGATATCCAATTCAGAGGTGCCGCGTACTAAGACTGCTACCGGCTTCCCTCTAAAATCAAGGATGGGCTTAGCCGCCATCACGTAAAAAGATTCACCTTCTTCCTGAACTCGTTTCGTGACGATCCCCCCGTGTTCAACCACGGTTTTTATAAAGGGCAGATCATAGGCGTCCTCATTGATTTCCATCTCCGTGTCATTTGAATCTTGATCGGCGGAGACAGCTAGGGTTAATTCGCCATCCGGCGTCACCATATACACGCCGCTGTAGCCGCCGCCTAAGATGTCTACCGTTTTTTTGACGATGGGAAGCTGATCGTTAACGATATCGCCTAGCACTAAAACCCCCAAAACCTCTTGATTTTCGGGGGCGATCACTGGAGTGGCGGTATAGCGAATGAGGGTGTCTGAACGATTGAAGTGTACGGATGGGGTAAAGGCTCCCGCTAAATTGTCTAACTGCAGAACTGTGTTAGTGGAAATCTGGCGACGATCTGTGAGTACTGTACTCACCAGCTTGTCAGGGTTAAATATCTTTCCCATCTGCTGGCCGTTGATGTTGGCGACGATGCGCAGATCGCGGCTCACTAATGTGGCGAATTCTATGCCTAATTCTGACGCTTCTTTGCGCAAAATTTCCTTGACGGTTTCTCGGGTCGCAGGGGTCTCTAAAGGGTTAACGGTGTGGTCTTGAAGGGCCGTGACAATGATGGGATTTTCAGCGCGTCCTTGGGCGCTGACTCTCATCTGCTCAATTTCATGGTTGTATTCATCTTCAATGACGGCGAGTTCAAGCTTGGCTTGCTTGACCAAGTGTGTATGCGCCCCTCCCATAAACAGCTGATATTGCATGGAAATTAGCCCGAAGATGGTGAAAATTCCCGGAACAGTCAGTCCCAAGAGGATTTTTTGCCGGACTGGAAGATTGTAAAACCACTGAGAAAGTCGCGATCGCTCCGCTTTGATGAGTTTCTTGTTAGGGACTGCGTCGCCTTTAGCCGAGGCTCCGTTAGGAGACGTATGGACTTGCTTGCAGTTGTGAATTGTCTGGGGGCTGAATTGAATACTCTTTGGGGAATGGGAGGTCAGCCTAGACGAGCGTGAATTAGAATGACTCGATATGTTTTCTAGGCTGTTGAATGAAGACATTAGCGTTGTCCTTCTAAAGCGTCATATTTCAGGCGATTCAAACCATTTCACTGGGAGGATTGCGCAAACTGCCTTCCCAAAGTGAGTTATGCATTGTGGCTGGTTCTATTTTGAGTCTTCACACTGTAGGAGGGCAGTTCAAAACAGGCGCAACATAAGAAGATTGACACTTTTGGCTGGTGAACCCTGTATAGTACGCCTTGCTAAAAGTTGATTGAAACTCAATGGAACCAGACGATGCAACCGTGATGTCAAGGTTTGGAGGACGTGAGTGTATTACTCTGCTTACTATCTAATATGCCATCTCAAAATGAAATCAGGATGAAAATTCAATTTCAACGTTGACAGAATGATTAGAATAAACTAGCAGAACTTGCTCAAAACCTTGTGTCGCCTTTGTCTTAGACTCTCAGCCGAGGTTGACTCCAAACATCAAAACGCCACTATAGCTTCTTGCTGAGGAATGATGATGCGCTTTTCCCTCGACATGAAGCGGTGCTTCCATTTTCGGCACAATATAGAAAACCCTTGAAGGATGTGAACAGAATGTCACATCCTCAAGGGCTATGCATCGATTAAGGTGATTGTGAAGCGTGGAGATTTGCCTTAAATTACACCCTCTAAGGAAGATCCCACTCAAAAGTCCGCCGTATCATTGTCACTAGCTGATCCCATTCTTCGTCAATTGTGGATTCAAACTGAGTTTCTCGTTTCGCCTTATCTTTTAACTGCGCCTTATCTTCTAGCTCAGCTAACAATTTTTTGGCAATTACATCCTGTTCCTGAACTGATAACTTTTTGAGTTCTGCAATAGCATGCCGGAGTAGTTTGGTCATGGTGGGTTAGATATTGTTCAAGATCTATTCAGGTTCTATAGGACTTCATAGCGGCCGATTTATGAATTTGGCCGACGTTACATTGTGAAACCCAGAGTTTTTCACTGCGTTTCTTACCCGCGAGACACATCTATGGCCTTCACATCAATAATTTTGTTGTTATTTTTGTTGGCGTATCGAACATTCGCTCTGCGGGGCTCCTGTCGCCAAGACAAAGCATATTGTCTCAGGGCTAGGATTATTGGCTCCAACATTGGCCGGAAAACTGGGATAACCTTGGTGAATGTCAAATTTGTCAGGATTTGAAGGCTGTTTCTCAAAGAACTTATGTTGGGAATCTGGTCGTCTGCAAATATGAGGTTTATCTTTGCTCGGAACAGGATTACTCCAACCCCCGTCAACAACATGGAAGTGAGGGGAGCTATAAACAGCAACATCAGTAGACTGAATAGACTGCCTATCCTGAAGGTTAATGCATACCTGCCTTTATCCTCTGTTTCAAAGCACCAAGCGATTATCCAAAATCCGACAGCTTGTACAATCAAATATATCCAGAGCATAGGCATACTTCCTCAGGCAGTAATTGAGTGCAGATGGGGACTGTTCTCGCAACTAAATCGGTTACTGGCCACGTCCGTGGGGGGAGTCAGTCGTCGAGATCTGCTGTTGTTGGACTTTACCGCTAAACTTATAGGGCGCTCATCGGGACCTGCTTTGAGAGGGTATCTAAACTGTTCACTGAAGCATCTATGCTCCATGAAGGCTGATCTAAATTTCCTATGTAGCGGGTTTTTGCCGTGACCTCATGGGCCCAGTAGTATGAATGGATGTTGCTATGATCCACACAATCTCCGTGAATCCAGATTGCATCATAATACTCTCGGATTGCATTTTCATGGGCTGGAAATTCCCAGATCTGTTCGAGAGTCGTAGGTTCCTCTAAGGCGTCATGCAGCCATAGGGCGCAGTGGCTATGCTCTTGTGTTTTTAAGTATTTCAGAGTGGCGGATAGTTCTCCTATCGCCCCCAGTGGAGCCTTGTCCACAATTAGCAGATCTGGGTCAAATCCGACGATCGCGACTTGAATAATCTCTGACCTCAGCTCTGTAATATCCAGCAGTGAGATATTCAAACTGCGGGCTTGAAAGCACCCGTCTGAAGTCTGATCTATAGCTGGGAGCGTCAGGAAATCAACGTTAGGGGGAAGCGGTAATGTGCTTGCTTCCCAGATTCCTGAGATAATTAAAACATCGACTTGTAGAGACGAATTGGCGAGTATTTGAGCGATTTGCACATTTTGCCGAGTATATTCTATTCCCATGGTGTCATGGGAATAGATGACAATCCGATATCGACGCGATTTACTCAGTCGCTGGTTTAACGCCGGAAAAACCCTAGAAATAAAAGGAATTCTCTTCTCCTTCGCAAGTAACGACATCAATGCATTTAGGATGCCTGTTGGCTCCACTTCACTCTGATTTTGATGGGGTATTTCCGTTAGAGTTGGGTTAAACATACCTTTCTATATAGAGTTCTTCAAAACAACCTTTCAGCAGGTGAGCTCTGCATGGCGGTTACTTGCTGAAGCTTCCGTGAGAGATAAGATGCGCCACCCAATTGAGGATCTTGCCAAGCTGAAGCTGACGGGGCGAGGTTGGATGAAGGGTAAAAGTCGATAGGCGCCTTTACCTTTCACCCCTACCCTTTACCCGTCAATCTTTGATTGACAGAACAGTAGGTCTGAAAGCAAGCTAATGTAAGCCAATTGGCTTAGTATTCACTATGGCATGTAAAGATGAAATCGGAATGAAAATAGGCGTCCAATTTAAGCCGGGACAATCCAACATAGAAGGAATACAGAAGTCAGAATACAGAAGTCAGGCGGGAACTGGATTCTGTCTCCTGCCTGCTGTCTCCTTAATTCTTGCCCCGTCAGGACATCCCAGCTCAAGTTGATGCCCTAATCAGAGGCTATGAATCCGTCATTGGCAGCCATACAGTGAACGTGCTGCCTTTATCCAATTCACTCTGGACTTGAATTTTACCTCGGTGTGTCTGTGCGATCGCTTGGGCAATTGACAATCCTAAGCCAGAGCCTTTCACTTCAATTGTCTGGTGGTTTTTCACGCGGTAGAAGCGGTCAAAAATGCGAGGTAACTCCTCAGGCGCAATGCCAATGCCCGTATCTTGAACATGAACAAGGGCGTGATCGGCGCGCCGATCCAGGATTAGGGTTACTTTTCCTTCTGCTGGCGTGTATCGCAGGGCGTTAGCCACCAGGTTTGAAATCAAGCGGTGGAGTTGTCCCGAATCGCCAGCAACTTTTAGCGGACTGGTTGTCTGGAGTTGTGTGCTCAGGTGCAGTGCTGAGGCTAACGCTAAGGCGGCAAACTCCTCCGTAACCGCCTGAGCCAGGTCTTTAAGGTCAACCTCATCCCCTTCTTTCGGGAGTTTGGGAAACATGCTGAGTTGTTGATCCATGCGGCAGAGCATAAGTAAATCCGCCACCAACTGGGAAAGTTGAAGATCTTGTCGACGAATCGTGCGGAGGTTGGTTCTGACCTCTTCCTCATCCAGGCTTGGGGTCATCAACATGGATTCAACCGTGGCTCGGATCGCTGACAATGGCGTTCTCAGCTCGTGGGCCGCGTCGGCGGTAAATTGTTGAATTTGACCGTAGGATTGGTAAATTGGCTGCATTGCTTGATCGGCGAGATACCGACTTGCGATCGCCAGCAGAAGGACAATTCCTGGAACCCCGATCAGGATCATCCATTGCAAATTGGCGACATAGGTTTCAAAGTCTTGTAAACTTCGGCCTACTTGAATTGAGCCCCACTGCTGAGCATCTGGAAGATAGAGGTCCAGGGAAATCTGACGATAATGGACGCCGTCGTCATCGGTGAGGTATTGCCACTTCCCGTCGCTTTTGGTGATCTGCAATGCTTTCGGCTGTTTTCCAACCACTGCAAGCAATTTATGAGACGGCGCCAGTAAACGAATGTAGTATTTATCTCGAGCAATCAGCTCGATGGCTTGCAGTTCGACGGGCGTCAGCTGCAAACAGTCATCTTGAGCTAAACAGGCGCTGGGAAAAAAGTGGGTGGCGTCAGGGTGCAATTGCCCTGGCACCTCTAGGAGCGGTTCGAGGGTTTCATGTAGTACCAACGCCGCCGATTCCAGTTCTGCTTCAAGGGTGATCTGATGGGCATAGACGGCGATTCGATAGATGGCGACGCCCCCCACGCTAGAGATAACCCCCAGAATGGATGCGTACCAGGCGGCTAATCGCCAACGGGTGCGGCGAAACAGTCTTTTTTGACCAGCGTTAACGGAGGGGGTCGGGACCATCTAATGTTCTGTTAAGGGGTCGGGCTGAAGCGATAACCGAGGCCATATACAGTTTCTAACCACTGATCACACCCCAGTTCGGCGAGTTTCCGGCGCAACAGCCGGACTTGCGCCGCCACCACGTTGCTCATGGGCTCGGTTCCAAATTCCCACAAGTGAGTTAATAGCTGGTCGCTGGTGATAATTTGCTGGGAATGATGCATAAAGTATTCCAAAAACTGGAATTCTTTTGCGGTGAGTTGAAGGACTTGCCTATCAGCGCCTGTTCCGGCGAGCCAAACAGTTTTGGTCTGACAATCCAAAACCAGATTGCCCACTTGCAACTGCTGCGGCTGGAGTTGCGGCGATCGCCGCTGCAGCGCCCGCACCCGAGCCAACAGTTCTGGAATGACGAACGGTTTGACTAAATAGTCGTCAGCGCCGGAATCCAGACCTTTCACCCGATCATCCATGGTGTCTTTAGCGGTCAGCATCAAAACGGGAAGCGGATTATGCCGACTCCTCAGACGCTTCACCAGATCCACTCCAGAGATGCCCGGGAGCATCCAATCGAAAATACCCAGGGTGTACAGCATTTCCTGGTTGTCTAAATAATTCCAGGCTTTGGCTCCGTCCTGAACCCAGTCAACCAGATAGGTTTCTCGAGTCAGAACCTGTTTAATGGCGGCGCCGATATCCGCTTCGTCTTCAACTAAGAGTATTCGCATCGGGGGGCTAAAACTCCTGTCCAGTTTCTTCGGTGTTGATTGGATCCACGGATCCAATGAGATAGTGTTGATATGAACCCCGTATTTCAATAGACTGCAAAGTAATACAAAAGGTTCGCTATGCGTTGTCCTCCATAGCGTTTGTCGCGTAAATACCCCCAATTGTGTCGACGTGAGAAAGATCCCTGGGTTTTTGAAAAACCCAGGGATCTGGAACTCTGCGGTTTATTCCGTCCTCCCTAAAGTATTCAGGATGAATAATGATCCTCACACACTAATTCCGAAAGAGCTGAGTAGTTTCATCCCCCGCAGTCGCCGTCGCATTTCGAGCGCCTAGGGTAGGCTCGTCATCAGGCTCAACCGGAGCGATCAGGATATTGTCGTCAGGCTCCTGATCAAGCTCTAGCATGTCCCTCTGAGACGGCTCGTTAGCAATCTGTTCATTACCTATCTGATTTGGCTCTCCGATCTGCCTCATTGTGATAGGTTCGCCGACAGGCGGCCGGACCACATCGGACTGTCTCATCGTGATTTCTTCTTTCACAGGTGGAGTAACCTGTTCAGATTGTCTCATCGTGACAGACTCGCCAATAGACGGAGCGGCTTTCCCGAACTGTCTCATCGTGATGGGTTCTTTGACCGGGGGGGAAGCCTCCTCGGGCTGTCTCATCGTGATTGACTCGCTGACAGGTTGGGCCGTCTCCTCAGCTTGCCTCATTGTGATTGACTCACCGACAGGCGGCGTAGCCTCCTCGGATTGCCTCATTGTTATGGATTCTTCGACAGATAGATTAGCCTTCTGGGATTGTGCAATCTGAGTACGGTCGTCCGTTAAGGTTGACTTTGGGTAAACTTTTGTCGCCTGCTCATCTTCATTTGCCCGATCAGCTTTCTTAGTCGATTTTGCGGGTGGACGATCGGCATTCTCAGGATACAGTCGATGCTGGGGATAACAAAGATACGGTTTTTCTTTGCAAAGATCCATCAAAACAGAATGGTGGACTTCGTCACTAAGCCCCATTTTCTGTCGCATTGATCTGAAGGCGTCCAAACAATTAAAAGCATCCACCCGCCTGGCTTCCAACGTTTCCTCAAGCACTCCTCGATAAACTTCATATTGGTACTGTTTAGCCAAACCAGGCAAGACCTGGGCCAGGGCATAGACCTCCTCGGAATCCAGTTTATCGAGGGGACGTCCCGGCAAAATCTGGGACAAATCAATCGGCAGTTTTTTCAAGGTGCGGCGCAGGCTGTCGGCGACGCCCTCTTTGAAATATTGGTCGGGATCACGATTCCAGGTGCGATGGAGCCACAGTGAGCTGGGCAGCATGACTAAAATGACGCCAGCCAGTGCGACGGGCTCAGGAACCTGGCGCATAAATGGATAAGCGCTACAGATTAGAAAAATGTTGAAACTCAGCAGCGTGACCCCTGAAAACAAGCGATGTCGGATTTGCGTGTGGCTGAAAAATTCTTTCCTCCGCTTAAGATAAGCTGCATACATTTTTTCTAGGCGGGCGCCGATGAGGCAGGTTACCCACGCAGACACCGCCAGCACCGAAGGACAGGCGATGATTTTGGGGATGGGAATCGATCTAGACGCGATCGTAAAACCAGGATCGAACAAATGGACGGCTTGATTGATGTCATGGCCCCAGAGGGCTGAATAGTAAGTGTCCCAGTCGCCTGCATACAAAAATAAATAGCCGAAGAAGCCAATCACGAGCCCTAAATACCCGTATCGGATTAAGCTCGCTCCCGGCTTGTTGATTTCCTGCCAGTAGGTATACTCGGCGTCAATGTCAAAACAGGGAGATTTGCAACCCACGCAGATGTTTCTCTCCTCGCCTGTTTCCAAATCCCAAATGCGACACATGGATTGAGTGATAGCGCCGGGGGGATCTTTGTGGGCTTCACTGCCCAGCAGTCCCCGAGGCCCCGTGAAAACGGTTTGGACGGGCGACATGGGGCAAAAGTAATGACACCAAGTGCGGCCGCCGAATAGATACACGACGGTAATCGCCGCCATGATGATGAAGAGCAGAAAAATCCCTAGGGCCGTGCGATCGCTCTCAAAAAAAAGTACTCGACAATTTAGACCAACAAAGAACAGGCCAAATTGGAGATAGAGATGATGGCGAGCCAACCAAGATGTTTCCTTAACCTGGCTGCGGGACTCTAGCCCAAAGGCTGTCGTAATTTGGGATATAAACGCCAAAGGACAGAGCCTTCGCCATGCCTCATGACCCAGCACCAGTACAATGACAATAACCAGCGGCGGAATTATGCCCCAAAATAGGCTTGGTCCTATGTGATATAGCCAGGCGCCGGGTAAGTAGCTATCGCCCAACAAAAGAGCCCAAATGAAAATCAGCCAGCCGATTGCAAGTACAAAACGGACCTGATGTAGTCGTTTCTCAGGTACTTGCGCAAGCATAAATTGAATCCCCCATAAAGCGTCGTCTCAACAAATATCACCCCAAGTACGGGTACATAGCGGAGATTCTCACAAGGACCCGCGATATACCCGTGTTCTTAGTATAGGTTTTGTATTGAGACGCCATAGAGAATTCAATCTAATCCTTCTTTTTTCAAAATAGCCTTTCTCCTGATCATCGTAGAGGAGAAAAGGATAGATTTGGCAGGCAATTTGAAAAAGCGATCAGAAATATCCAGTTGGCTATCCAGTTGGCTATTTTTTACAGGTTGTGTCCAATCACCCATCCGCCACTTGCGGCCCAGGCTGTTCTCTTGAGCAACTATCTAAGACGTAATCCCAGCAAACTTGAGAAACTCCTGGGCTAGGCTTCTAGACAGACTCTGCCTCCTACCTAGATCCTCACTTCCAGTTGAACTCCCCAGCCCAGGCGATGTCGACCGGCTGGAGCTTCGCGTTAAGTCATAGTACGTCCCATGTATCTCAGGCCCAAACAGGATGGTGTCTCCATCGTATAGGTTGGCGGCCTGCGCAACCTTCTTACCATTGATGAGCAAACCATTTGCACTCGGCGTTCCCTTCATGTCGCCATCCACAATTCGGTAGTAATGGCCGCCTTTATCCTTAGGCAATTGCACCAAGGTCGCATGATTAAACGAAATAAAGGGAGAGGCGATACAAATATCACAGCTTGGATCACGGCCAATTGAATAAATGGGATTGCTCAGTCCTACCTCTCGTTTTCCATGATCATCCTCGACAATCAACAAATGTTCATGGCTTGAATCGACGGGTTGACCAATCAATTGAGTTTTAGAAAAAACATCTTGGATGGCTTGCTGTGTCACGTGTGTAAACCAGTCGACGTTTCCAGCCGAAAGCCTGCCTCGATAGACTTTGGCGGCGAGTAACCGCACCAAATCTTCATCTGGCCGAACTATCTGCTGAATAATAAATTGTTTGATCTGCTGTTGGAGTTCAGAACTTTCCGCGTTATTCAAATCCATTGGCGCTCCTACGCTTTTTTTGTCAGATTTATTGCACAGGTAAAATCCATGCCGGCGTCCCGGGTCAGCAATAACCGAAAACGCATGACGCTCCCTAGAGCTTAGGAGAAAACCTTGAAAAGTTTTTCAAGGGTTGTTTGAACTGTTGAGAGTATCCCATATCCAGCCGTAAAACTTCTATGGGTTCACGCAAGATTTGGGGTTACTTCACATAAAATGCCAATCAAAGGGATTTTCGAGAAATACTTATAAAAAGGTATAGTAGATGCGTAATAGAAGCTGGGCAAGCTCATCAATGGGGACAAAGCCAGTTTGGCCTGCAGCCGCCTTCTCTGCTTTGGAGGGTTTCGGCGACAGCTCGAATTTGATTTTCCGCATGATTTGGAGATACACCTTTTGGAGTTCTTGCTTCAACTTGTCCGGGTGATACCCTTGGTCCAGCATGATGGTAATCTTCGGAATATTGACGGGTTTTGCCCGAAAATAGTCCATGTTTAGCGTGGGCACGAAACAAGTCTCTGACCCACTGACTAATTTTCAAGAAACTTGAGTAGCCTTGGAATAACCTTCTCATGAGCATCTTCCTGGATATAATGCCCCGCATCTTCAATCGGTAGGACCTCCGCATTGGGAAAATCTTGGAGCCATAAATTATCAAGGATCTCCGGTCCGAAGGCGATGTCTTTCATGGGCCAGGCGATAAACACTGGCTTATGGGAAAGCCCCGCCATCAATTGGTCATGCACATCGGCCACGAAATCACTGACGCGCCCCCTAGGTCCGGACGGTATCTCTCGAGGAAACATGAGGATGGAAGTGCGCGAAGCCCAAGTCGGATGAGGTGCGAGATAAGCCGCTTTTTCACGGGCGCCCAATCGCTTAGGATAGACCAGCCCCCCTTTAAACAAAAAGATCTTCACGAAAGCATGCAGACCCTTCACCATCACTTCACCGATAATCGGTGTTCGAAACAGCCGCAGAGGTAACGGCATAGCAACTTTTCCAGGGGGACGGTGCACGAAGGTATTTAGCACGGCGAGGCTGCGCACCCGCTCGGGGTGTCGGGCGGCCCAACTGAGTCCAATGGGGCCGCCCCAGTCCTGAACCAAGATCGTCGCATCCTGTAATTCGAGGGATTCGAGCAGGGCTTCACATCGGTCTCCATGACGGGAAATCCGATAAAGCTTGGGATCATCGGGTTTGTCTGAACGACCGAAACCGAGGTGGTCGAAGACAATCGCCCGGTATCCTTGCCGGGTAACCGCCTCAATAAAGCGCCGGTACAAATACCCCCAGGTTGGATTGCCATGGACCATCACGATTGGACGACCATCGCGCGGCCCTTCATCGATATAGTGCATGCGACCGTCGCCGCTGTTAAACCAGCGGGGCTTATAGGGCCAGGTCCCTCCAAAGGTCCAGTCTCGATTAGTCCTGATTGCCTGGGTTTTGGGTTGATTCTTAATAGATGTCGTCATTGTTTGTTTTTATTAGGCAGTGTAGTTGTCAGCAAAATCGCCTGAGTGAGTGCATGAGGAAAAGTCGGTTATGTTGCAACCTCAATCACCACTTTGCCAAACTGATGGTTCGAGGCCAAGCGCGTGTAAGCTGCCCGAACCTGATTCAGTGGGTAGGTCTGATCGATAACTGGCGCATAGATCCCATCCTTCAACCGAGGCAGTAGATGATCGGCGGCGACCTTGAGTCTTTCTGGGTGTTGCAACAGATCAAACGATAAGTGAAATGCTTTGATTGAGAGGCCCTTCATCAGCATTGTGAAAAATGGAAGGGACGTTATCTATGGATTGTAAGATTGTCAAAAACCATTGTCATTACGGAATAATGCAAGTATTGTTTGCAAATATGCGCATTAGTTAGAGAGGGAATTTTGAACTGGTCTGACTTACAGGTTCTGCTAGCTTTTCAGCGCGAAGGAACTTTACAGAAGGCGGCTGCAAAGCTAGGGATGAACATCGGCACCGTGTCCCGCAGAATCCGCATGTTGGAGACTGACCTGGGTTCACAAGTCGTTGAAAATTTGGGTGGTCGTCTGGTTCTCACGGCCTATGGAGAACAGGCTATCCAAGCTGCAAAAGCGATGGAGGCTGAGTCAGATAATCTGCTAAGGCGGGGGAAGGGGGAGGAAGGCGCGCTGTCTGGAGTGCTGCGTGTCGCGCTTTTAGATATGTTTGTGTTTTTCCACAGCGATCTCCTAAACGGCTTCACGAAGCGATACCCGCATATTACGCTAGAACTCGTTTCAGGAACAACTCGGGTTCACAGCCTGCCCCGTCGAGAAGCCGATGTTGCGATCCGGATCGCCAAACAGCCCGATGACACCCTTGTGGGAATGCTCGCACTTCACTCTGAGTATGCCGTGTACGCCCATAGAGCGATTACTGACACACCGCCCTCTCGCTGGGATGAGCTTCCCTGGATTGGCTGGGATCCAGCCTCAAATGCCCGCATGATAGATGCCTGGATGGACCAACATGTGCCGACTAAACAAGTCCGCTTCCGGGTCAGCAGTCCCGTGGTTCAATTCCTCATCGCGGAGGCGGGGGGTGGGGCCTGTATCTTACCGATGGTTTACGCTGAATTGAGCGACAACCTGGTGCGATTGAGCGACGTGCTTGAGGGGTTTGAGACTGATATGTGGCTGCTGACTCATCGTGATCTGAAGCGCAATGCACGAGTCCAGGCATTTCTAGAACACATTTATAAGGGATTAGAACCGCTCCGGAACCAGCGCAATAAAAACGGGTAGCTCCAAGTTCTGACCATCGCCAGGACTAAGGGCGATCGCAGCTCTCCAATTCGACCGACTCTCCCCCCATTTATTGATCAGATTATCTTCCGCAGGTTGCTGGGCGGAACATGAGTTCGACAAAAAGGGGGGCGATGGATTAGATTCTCAGGATTGCGATCGCGTTGCCCCATTCTTTGTTGACGCCTTGGGCTGAGCCATCTTCTTCAAAGCTCAAGCGCACGTCTCTAGAAACCAAACCGTTAGACGCACGAAACTGGTAGGCGCCATTGAAAACGCCCTGCGGGTCCAGACTGCCGATAAGGGTTGCGTTCCAGAGACTAGCCTCCGTCGTATAAGTGACCTCAATTGTGAGGCGATCGCCGTCAATAGCAGCAGAAACAACCTGACCCGCCTGGTTCCCGCAGGCAAATTGGAAGTGAGTCGGATTGTCTAAGAAATTGACCAGCCCCATCACGGCTTTATCCAGTTGGCCAGCTGTGTTTGCTGAGGATTCAAGCATTTTCCCCGCCTTCAGACCCTCGCCCACAAACCAGCTAGAGATAATCAATACAAGGACTGCCGCCGTCCGCCCCCACTTTGGCGGAGAAAGCAAACCTCGCCGTCGTAGTTTGGCTTTTCGCTTCAGCTGCAGTGATTGACTGGCGTACTTCGCCCTCTCACGGAGATAGAAGCCCGCCAGGAATGGGAGAGACTTATCCCCAAAAAAGTGAGCTCGATACGCGCCTTCTCCCAGGAAACCTCGCTTTGGATGCAATAGTCTGGGATGTAGCTTGTTGGGGGGAAGGTGATTTTTACCCTGGAGGACGTCCCTAAATGCCTGAGGCATCCAAGGAATCTGTTTGAGGTGTTGCGTGATCTGCCGCCCCACTTGAACTCTGTCGGTCAGGTTATCCCAGGCTACACAATCTAGGAGCGTATATATGTGTTGGGAAAGCTGCTCAAAATCGGGGAAGCCGCCACCCACCAACTTCAGGGTCTGAAGACGTTGATAGTAATCCTGTTGGTCAACAGCCTGAGCGCGACTACTGGTCAGCTGCACCAACTCTAGATAAGCGCCCAATAGCCATAACACTGAGAAAGGCGCCCAAAGCTGATAGTTTGAGAAAGACTTGTAGGCATTAG
>JASJDH010000123.1 GCA_030065175.1 Leptolyngbyaceae cyanobacterium MO_188.B28
AGATGGCTATATCCCAGTTCTCATAAGCAGTCTGGTGATTGACTCTAGTCTACAGGTTCACTAAGTGCCTATAGCCTGAAAGCACTGTGGCAGCTTGGTTCAACCCTCTTTTAGATTTCCTTTATAAATCAGCTCTAAAGATGGGGCTTAGGGTCTGCAGAAATTCATATCCCAGTCATAGAAGATAGATGGGTAGTGAGTATAGATAACTTGATATGCATTCACGTTGCATGATCAATTCGCTCAAACCCATTCGAATCAAGGGTTAGTCTGGAAATTAGAATAATAATTACCTTAAAAGGATGTCATTTAACTGCGACTCCCTTACTTCTCTTTACGTCGCAAGACTGCAGATTATGCAAGTCATGCAATGATTGAGTGGAGTATCACAGAGATTGAATGATTCTTAAACTAGAAACTGCTGGGGAAGAACTGGAGAAGGGGATTGAAGTGTCTAGGCCGTTCAGATTTTTAATCTGCTTTTATCCTCAATGCTTATTCCACTGCTAAGGAAACGCGATCGCCGCCGATATCCCGCAGAATTTCCAGCATTTGAGCCACGCTTTCGTAGGGCAATTCCCGATCGGCTTTGAGCACTAAAATTCCGTTGGGATGTTGAGTGAAGTGCTCCTGCAGGCGTTGGGAAAGTTGTTCAAGACTGGCGGGCTGACTGTCAAGGATCAATTCTCCTTGAAGATTTAAGCCCACAATCAGGGGAATTGGCTGCTCTCTTGGCTTAGCGCTCTGTTGTTGACTGTCAGGATTGGTCGAAGAACGCGGCAGGTTAATGTCTAGCAGCTGTCGCCCGGTTAAGGTCATCGAAATGATGATAAAAAAGGTGAGGACAGTCATCAGTACATCCATCATGGGCACCAGGTTGACCTGGGGTATTCGGGAATCTGGATGGCGATCTTTAAAACGCATGTAGTGAAACGATAATTGCTAAAGATAAGGCGCATCGCTCAGAAATTATCAGCATTCTCAAATAATCCAGCAAAGCCAGTTAGCCAGATCAATCAAGTAGGCCAAGTAATTCTTCAAGAATTGATTATCAACTAGCACATCTCCACCAGGGACTTAACGCATAACGATTCAAATCAGCGGCGCGATCAAGCGTCCGCTGCATTTGCTTGTTGGGCGTCACCGTCAGTTCATAGTCATACTGCATCACTGCATAGGCTTCCTGTTCCTCTTTTTGGGCCGCCAAGCATTTCTGGCCTGGTAAGCAGAGTAAACTAAATATAAATCATAAAAAAAACCCAAAATAAATCCGACTATAAAAACTCTCGTTGCATATGGGGCATCAAGAAGCAGCTTATATACCGAATAGTTTTTTTGGGGCTCGAAGTCCATAGCCAAAAAAAACCATGCCGCTAGAACCGCAGGATAAACAATGCTGGCAGCAAACGGTTCATTAATGAAATAAAAGATTCCGAGCGGGCGCTCTCGAAATTGACCTTCACTCAACTTAATATCCAAATGTTTTTCAAGATTTTCGCCCGCTTTAATCAAGTGAGTACATTTCCATATCGCATGGAGTTCAAAGAAAAACAGACCAAGTGTAACTATGAACCCGAAGATGCCAATAGCTGGTAAAAGGGGTTCTATTGTAGTGGCCCTACTTCCATCGCCGACTAAAAGAAATATCCCGCCACCGGTTGCCAAGGGCAGCAGTGCCAGCAACTTAGATCGAAAGTCGTCGATAGCACGATAGCTGTTGCAAAGTTGTTCATATGCTATGGCTTTTATTTCTTTCGATTCGTCCATTGCCAGTCCCCTCTCAATATGACGCCCAACAAGTTATTAGAATTAGATCTACTTTGTCAGTCTATCTACCCCAAATCAACTGAATATACTGATAGCTCGCAGCCTATCACACCAAAACGAATGACTATATTGCAAACTATCCATATAGTCCACTCATATTGGGCGGATATATTGAAAGCTTCAATACAGTTCCCCACATATCCTTAAAGGGGTTCGAGATACAAATAGGAATACCTTATTTCTGTTATCCATTACTCTGAGATCGCAAGCGAAACGCGATCGCCACCTATCTTTCTCATCTCAGCCAAAAATTGGATCACCTGTTCATAAGCAAGCTGGCGATTAGGGAGGATGAAAACAGTATTCTCAGGACTTTGAGGTAGATAGAATTCCATTTGCGCTTCCAGCTGATCCTTCTCAATTAGCTGGTTATTCAGCAGCAGTTTTCCCTGAGCGTCAATTTCAACAATAAACGGCTCAGCAAGGGAAGGCTCAACCGCAACCGCTTGCTTATTCGGCAGCTGCACCTCCAATAACTGCTCATTACTCAGCGTCATCGTAATCATGACAAAAAACGCCAAAATCCCCATCATCACATTCAGCATGGGAATCAAATCCACCTCAGGCAATTGAGCGGTCTTACGCTGCTTAAATCGCATCAATCTCCTTCCTAATCCTTCCCATCCCCGCCATCCTCACCCTTTTAGGAATTTTGGATTTTAGATTTTAGATTTTGGATTTAATCTCCCAATGCTTTCTCATCCCTGCCCCAAATAGGCCTGTGGACTATGCTCACCCTACGATTACTCTCTAATATCCTGTCGATGATTGACCTGGGCAAAGCATTTGGAGTGAAATTGCCAGAAATGTCTGAAGCCTTATAGCCAAATGCTTTGCCCCTACAGCCGTCCACTCCCATCTTTCTCTGCCTCCATATCCCCTACTCCCCCTGCCTCCCCTGCTCCCCCTGCCTTCCCTATTCCCCCATCTCTACCAAACGCAATAAATTGCGTCACTACAAACATTCCTCCCCATCTGCCCCATCCTCTCCATCCTTTCTTCTAATCCCCCTGCCTCCCCATCTCCCCCATCTTCCCTATCCTCCCCATCTTCCCTATCCTCCCCATCTTCCCTATCTCCCCATCTCCCCCATCTCCCCTCGCCTCCGAAAATACCTATCAGCCTCAAGCACAGCAGGCTCGTACCAATACTGTCGATAAATCAGCTCCAACTCATTCCCCGCCTCAGAGAAATAATCCATCTGCTGAGCCTGCAGCGTCACCAAAATACGAAAGATCAGCAGCGCTATAATCGCCACCACCATTCCCGCCGCTGTGGTAATCAGGGCTTCTCCAATCCCAGCGGCGGCTTTGGTCGCCTGCTCCCCCGCGCCGCCGCCGATGTTGAGATTGCTAAACGTCGAAATCAGACCGGTAACCGTCCCTAACAAACCCAGTAGGGGAGCAACTGCAACAATCGTTTCTAGCAGCTTGTCGCCTTTGCGCATTTTGACAAATTCTTTATCCCCTGCCGTTTCCATCGCTAGACGGAAGGTTTCCGGCGAGGGTTGGCTGAGCTTCAAGGGAGCCAGTAGAAACCGACCAATCGGCAAGTCTTGGGACCGCTGCGCGATCGCAGAAGCCTCATCTAGACTGCGACGTGCAGACGCCAAAACATCATGCACAACCTTTCCTTCTCGGCGCAAAAATCTCACCCAAAACCAAGCCCGTTCCATGGCGCAAGAAACGGTTAAGACCGACGCCCCCAAAATAGGAAGCATCACAGGACCGCCTTTGGCTAGAAAATCAAATACTGTGGTCATTGGTTATTGGTCACTGGTCACTGGTCATTGGTCATTGGTCATTTGACAGAGGCTCTTTTTCAAAATGCTCCTAAATCCTAGCTTCTATGATCCTCTCAAATAAGCTCAATTGGAGTAGGCTTTTGGGCCGCATAATGGAAGATGATGCTTCACATTCTTTAACATGGCTAGAGACCTGCGGGGATTCCTGAAACAACTCGAACAACGGGGCCAACTACGACGCATTAGCGCATTGGTTGATCCGGATCTAGAGATTGCTGAAATTTCTAATCGGATGCTGCAGGCAGGTGGACCGGCATTGCTATTTGAGCAGGTCAAAGGATCGCCCTATCCAGTGGCGGTGAATACCATGGGCACCGTGGAACGAATCTGCTGGGCAATGAATATGGAACGCCCAGAGGAGTTGGAAGACCTGGGCAAAAAGTTGGGGATGCTGCAGCAACCAAAGCCCCCCAAGAAGATTTCCCAAGCAGTGGAATTTGGCAAGGTATTATTCAGTGTTTTACGGGCAAAGCCAGGGCGAGACCTGCTGCCGCCTTGCCACCAAGTGGTGATTAAAGATGATGAAGTGGATTTGAACCAAATCCCAATGATCCGGCCCTATCCGGGCGATGCGGGAAAGATTATCACTTTGGGGTTGGTCATTACGAAGGATTGTGAAATGGGGACGCCCAATGTAGGGGTTTATCGTCTCCAGCTCCAGTCGAAAACCACCATGACGGTCCACTGGCTATCGGTGCGGGGAGGGGCTCGGCATCTGCGGAAAGCGGCGGAGCAAGGGAAGAAACTGGAGATTGCGATCGCCCTTGGGGTTGATCCGTTGATCATCATGGCCGCCGCCACTCCGATTCCCGTGGATCTGTCCGAATGGTTGTTCGCCGGACTTTACGGCGGATCCGGAGTGAATTTGGCCAAGTGTAAGACAGTTGATTTGGAAGTGCCCGCTGACTCAGAATTTGTGTTGGAGGGAACCATTACGCCGGGTGAAGTCTTGCCAGATGGACCCTTTGGCGATCACATGGGGTATTACGGCGGTGTGGAGGACTCCCCGCTAGTTCGATTTCATTGCGTCACCCACCGCAAAGATCCGATTTATCTCACCACCTTCAGCGGTCGACCGCCCAAGGAAGAAGCGATGATGGCGATCGCGCTCAATCGGATCTATACCCCCATCCTGCGACAACAGGTTTCTGAAATTGTCGACTTCTTCTTACCGATGGAAGCCCTGAGTTACAAAGCCGCCGTGATTTCCATCGACAAGGCCTATCCTGGTCAAGCCCGTCGAGCCGCCCTAGCCTTTTGGAGCGCCCTACCCCAATTCACTTACACCAAGTTTGTGATTGTTGTAGACAAGGACATTAATATTCGGGATCCTCGCCAAGTCGTGTGGGCGATTACGTCTAAGGTGGACCCCACTCGAGATACGTTTATCTTGCCGAATACCCCCTTTGACTCCTTAGACTTCGCCAGTGAAAAGATTGGTCTAGGAGGACGGATGGGGATTGACGCCACTACGAAGGTTCCCCCTGAAACAGACCACGCTTGGGGCGAACCCCTTGAATCTGATCCAGAGGTGGCTGCGATGGTCGAGCGGCGTTGGGCGGAGTATGGATTAGCGGATCTCCAACTAGGAGAGGTCAATCCGAATTTATTCGGTTATGAGATGCGTTGAAAAGAGTTTAGAAAAAACTGACAGAGAGTGCTTTCCTAAGGGCTTCCCTAAGAACGTCAGTAAGTGCAATGGTTCAGCGTGACTTAAGAATCGGCAGCCATTAGAAAAGTCTTAAAGCGCCGCTTTAATGCGGCGCTTTAGTGAGAACCGCACGGGCCGATTTGGATTCCGGTACAGTGGGCTCTGATTGGTTGAGGCCGTGCTTTTTGGCTAAACGAGCTTGAAATTTATCCTGATTCTCAGTCCCCATCCGAATTTGAATATTAGGGCCGGAGCGGGCAAGACGGATGATAATGCCATTTTCAGCTGCAATATGGGTAATCCGTTTGCCGTCAAGATATGTACCGTTGGTGCCAAGACTCATGATTTCCCAACCTCTATCGGTTCGGCGCAATTCAACATGATGTCGAGACACGACAGCACTGTAAAGGATGACGTCATTGTCTGTTGAGCGACCAATTCGGATCACTGACTCGTCCTCGAAGGTCCAGTGCTGTAGCGGGGTTTTATTGAGGGGATGTAGCAGTGATAAGGTGATCACATTACTCAGTTAGGGATAATATCGTCGAATCGAAATTTGTCAAACTTTGATATTCATCTAAAATTCAGAGGACTGAAAAATAAAGGTTACCTTATCTCCTTTACCTAAGGCGATTCGATCGCCTACTCGTAAACGATGTCGATTGCCGTAGGCAAGGGGCATATTGTTGATATAGGTGCCATTTGAGCTACCTACATCTTCAATGTAGTAGATATCTCCCTCTACTCGGATGTTAGCGTGAACCCGGGAAACAATCTCAGAGTCAGGAAAACCGGAAACGTCAATATGGGGAGGAACCCGATCGTTAGGCTTACCGATACGAATTAAGGGTAGATTTTGCTGCAATTCAATCACTGTATTGGTTTGAACATGCAACAACCGAACTTCGGCAACCTGAAGTTGAGTTGAATCCCCGCCTACATCGGGATACCCTGAGTGGGTAGAGGGTGGCGGTGAGGAAGCCGACGCTTCCTCAGCAAAAACTGACGCCTTCAAAGGAATAGCAGAGGAAAGCAATTCCGAAGGGTCCGGCGGCGGACTTTCCAAACCATTTGATCCAGTTGTAGCAATGGGAATGGGATCAGGCTCAATCAATGGCTCGGGAGGCGTCAGATCGGGAATGTCAGCTCCGCTAGCTGGCTCACCCATTGAGTTGACAGACAAAGAGGGCGGGGCGGGAGGAGCCGAACCAGCTTCGGCAAATTGCCTAAGATCGTAGCCGCATTGGCCGCAGAAGCTAGCATCCGTCTGTACTAAAGCGTTACAACTAGGGCAAGCCATGACGGCAGGCAAAGGAGTATAGCAGGCCTCACACTGAACAGCGCCGTCTGGATTGTGATGACTGCAATTGGGGCAGACAATCATGAACTTTTCCTTTATTCTGCGACCATCATCATAAAAATAAAAGAAGGATGTCTAGCCGTAGGCTAAACCTGCACAGGGGGCTATGTTTTAATGCTCTGTCCGGCGCCGAGCATTTCTTGGGCGCATTCCAATATTTCGTCTCTACTTTCTTCGAGCCGAAAGCTTAGGCGGGATCACAGACAATGAACAAAAATTCGTTTCACGCCCCCAAAGGGGGTATATTATTTTACGCTTCTCTCAGACTCTCAGACAAGAGAGCATCAAGAAAAAGCAAGGCGTTCCCCCCTTCAAAACCAGATGACTATACTCTAGTGCCCACTTTTTGCGCCTAAATTAACATAAGACTCTAGGGGCTTGCCAGCCGCCGCATCCAGCAACCAGCGCAATTCACCCTCAGGCTTGATTAATCGAGCGGGATACTTGTGGAAGTCAGCCTCCGGGGCGAAAATTTGCGTCAACGCTTCTTGCTTATTAGCGCCCGCCGCCAGGAAAATAACTGATCGGCTTTGATTAATAAAAGGAGCCGTCAACGTAATACGGGGTTGACCGTCTTTGTTACCCACGGCGACTAGGCGATCTTGCACATCTAAAGCCTCAGTGTGGGGGAAAAGAGAAGCCGTGTGAGCATCGTCTCCAATCCCTAGGAGGATGATATCCAGACTAGGATTTTTGTCGGGCGCTTGCTCAAAAAAGGCCTTTATTGTCTGTTCATACTGAGTGGCTGATTCAGCAGGATCCCCTTCTGTCGTGGGAATGGGATAAATATTTTCAGCGGGAATAGAAACATGACTCAGCCAAGCAGCCTTCGCCATACCCTCATTACTGTCGGGATGATCAGACGGGACATAACGCTCATCTCCCCAAAACACATGGATTTTATCCCAGGGAAGAACTTGCTGGGAAAGGGCGGCGTACAAAGGTTTAGGAGTACTGCCTCCAGCCAAAGCAATCGTACAGAATCCCCGATCAGCGATCGCGGCTTTAATTTGAGCGACAACCACCTCAAGGGCTCTATCAATCAGCCCTGGTTTATCGGGCAAAATTTCTACAATTGGAGTCATAATCCTCTGCCATACTCAATGCTTAAGGGCTATTCAAACGGTAAGAAATGGGCGACAAACCCAAGCAGCACCCATCCAGAACTTAAATTGACGAACCAAACAGTCTGAATGCTCCAGCTATGGTGAGGCTAGCCCATTTTTCAGAACTCCACCTGAGGGCTTAATAGACTCTACCGATTTTCCACCCCAAACATGCTGACTGATTTGGCGCCTCCCCCATCCTCTCGTTCCTTTGTTCTTCTCCCCCATCCTCCCCATCCCTCCACCCCCTCTGCTTCAATCCTTCCCCTAGACCCACTGACTTTTATGTAGTTTATGCACTCCCCCCAATCCATACAGCTCTCTTTAGCAAAAAGGGAGGTATCATATCCACCTGCCAAGCCAATAAAAGCTGGGCTGGGAAATCCGTTGATATTCTGGAATTTGTGGTTAATTCCTGACTCACGGGGCAAAATTTAGGTAATTTGTAGTCTTTGGCTAGATTTTATGAGTTCCACTAAGCCTGTTGGTAGCTCCTCAATATCGCCGCTCGCTGCTATGTCGCTCAAGCTGGTTGGTATAGTGACCATCTTGGCTTCCCTATTGGACTTTGCCGTATTGCTTTTGCCGATTGATCTGCTTGACCGCCAGTGGCAAATTGGCGTCACGACCCAGCTGGTTGACCGCGGCATTGTTCCGTTGGTTGGAGTTACCCTCATTCTCACAGGTGAATGGATAGAAAGTTACGTCTCCACAGCGCCTCGTAGACGGAATCTACTCACTGACTCAAGGTTTTGGGCGAGTTTACTGTCTACTATTCTGGGTATTGTTTTCCTGCTGTTGGCGGTTTTTCATCCCGGCAATGTTATCTCTGTTCGAGGCGATACTTTGCAAAAAATCAACGATGAAGCCAGTCAGAGGACCGCACAGGTAGAAAATCGGTTCAACCAGCAACGCAACGAAATAGAAGTCTTAACTAACAATCAAGATCAGCTCCAGCAAGCAATTGAAAGTGGGCGATTACCCCAAGAACAATTGGTTATCCTACAGCAACTCCAGCGTGATCCAGAGGGTGTTAATCAATTGTTGGAGCAACGGCTGGGCGCAGATAAGGCGCAGATTGGCGCTGGACTACAAGAAGCTCAGAAGCGGGTCAATTTGGAAGCTTGGGAGTCTGGAATCCGAGTTGTTATCAGTGGCCTGATGCTGGGAATTGGTTTCAGCGCCATAGGTTGGATAGGATTGCGTAGACTCCTCGCCCTCCGTTCAACTTAGGGAATGATGAATTCTATGGCCTATAACTTAAAGCGGGAAAATTTCCTGCCTTAAGTTATAGGCCAATTCCATTGCCCGAAAATTCATTTTAACTAAGCGCGGATACTTAACTAAGCGCGGATACCATGGCTTCTCGCCCAACAGTCTGATAGATATCCCTCAGACATTTCATCACGGCTTGAGAGTCTTTATTGGGAAGCGGAATTGCCCCCAAAACATCCAGAACGATACTGTCGGAGGGCGTAATAACAACAAGAGAAGGGTCTAACGGTTCGTTATATTGCCAGAAATTCTCCAGTTCCATTACAGTTTTGGGGGAATCAACTTGGAGCCCAACATCGGACTCTTCTGATGGAAGTGAGTTGTCGTCCTCTTGTCCTTCGTTTTGTAGTCGTCTTTTTTGGCGGAGCGCATCTAAAATCTGAGCTTTAGTACGTCCCCGCAATTGGAACAAAACAAAAGGATCTTCTCGAAAAAAATCGCCTAACTGATAATACACAGCAGCAATGTGTTTACAAGGATTTTTGGGATCAGGGCAATTACAACGGGAATGAACGTCGGATAGCGTGAACGGAAACAAACTTAACCCGTTAGCCGTAAAAATCTCCTCGATATTAGGCGGCATTTCCCCAGCCAATAACTGAGCAGAGTAGAGGGCCTGCTGAGCCATTGTATCTACGACATAATCCCAATCTTCATCGGTGAACTGATCAATCCAAATAGACAATTTATAAGGATCGGCTGCTGTTCCTTGCACATCGGCGACGACCTTAGAGCCCTTAAATTCGAGGCAGAGGATATGCCCTTCCCTGGCGTACTTACGGCCCCGCTCCAAGCGTTTTTTAAAGCGATATGAGTTCAGCAGGTCTACCCATTGCTGAACCCACCAGGCTTCAGCTTCCATTTCATAACCAGGCGCTGGATAACTTGTCATTGATTTTGACCAAGGAAAGATTAAAGAATCGGGGAAGATTGAACGGGATTTAGGGACTAATATCTGAGTTGGGCAGTTGACTCATTTTCTCAAGATCTAATATCTGGGCCAGATCTTCTGGACTCATCATGCCTCTTTCCAAGACCAACTGTCGAAGGGATTTGTCGGTCTCAAGCGATTCTTTAGCGATCGCAGCGGCATTGAGATAGCCAATATGTGGATTCAGGGCGGTGACCAACGCCAGGCTGCTTTCAGCATAGGCAACACAGCGTTTGCGATTAGCCTTGACGCCCTGCAGACAACGGTGTGTCAGCGCCGACAGCGCATTGCCTAAAATCTCAATACTGTGAATTAAGTTATAGGCAATCAGCGGCATCATGACGTTTAGCTCCAACTGTCCAGCCTGCGCAGCTAATGCAATGGCGTTATCGTAGCCCATGACCTGGAAACACACCATTGAAATCATTTCAGCCATGACCGGATTGTATTTACCCGGCATGATAGAAGATCCGGGCTGCACCGGCGGGAGTTGAATTTCTTTGAAGCCTGTCTTGGGCCCAGAGTCTAATAAGCGCAGGTCATGGGAGATTTTCACACAGTCTTGGGCCAGGTTACGGAGGGCGCCCGAGACTGCAAGGAAAGGAGCCATACTCTGCATTGCCGCCATCAAATGGGGAGCGGGTTGAACGGATTGTCCAATCAAATAAGAGAGTATCTCCGCCACCCGCATTCGATACTTTGGATGGGTGTTCAGCCCCGTGCCCGCTGCACTGCCCCCCAATCCTAACAAAGTCAGATCCTTAGCGCTGGTTTCAATCCGGGACATATGGTCTGTCAAGATTTGGCCCCAAGCCCGAAAGTTTTCCCCCAGGCGAACGGGCACAGCATCCTGCAGATGGGTGCGCCCTGACCGAACAACCTCGCTAAAGGCGTCAGCTTGTCGATCCATGACCGCGATCGCATCCCCAAGGGCTGGATAAAGGGTCCGCTCCAACGCCAATAAACCGCCAATGCGAATTGCAGTGGGAATCACATCATTAGTAGACTGACCAAAATTGACGTGGTCATTAGGACTCAGTCGACTGTAATTCCCTTTTTTGTCCCCCAAAATTTCTAAGGCTCGATTGGCCAACACCTCATTTACATTCATGTGGTGGGAAGTGCCTGCCCCTGCCTGATACACATCCACAACGAATTGCTCGCGGAACTGCCCCTGCAGCACCTCATCAGCCGCCTGCACAACGGCTTGGCTAATGTCCCGGGGAATACAACCGAGTTCTCCGTTGGCGATCGCAGCCGCCTTTTTGATCAACAAACAGGCGTCAACGTAAGTCGGCAGCGGTTTCAATCCACTAATCGAAAAATTCTCGACAGCGCGCAAAGTCTGAATGCCATAGTAGGCATCCTCGGGAATGGGGCGTTCCCCCATGGAATCCTTTTCGGTGCGGTAGGGCTTCGATTCAGTCATTGCATCCAGTCTTGCGCAGGGGTCTGTATCTTACCGGAAAACGGTTTAAGCGATTGCTTGCAACAAGTTGGCGAGCCTCGACCCAGTATTAGGGGTCAGGAGGGAAGGATCGCAATGCAGTCGCTTCACCTAAAACACTCTAAACCTTCATTATATTTTACAAATCCTGAATTCTTACACCCCTCTGAGTCGACCAGAAACGCCATCACAGTTCGGCGTCCGCCTTCCTATGCCCTGAAAAACGTATTACAACCAAGCATCTGCGCGATTCTGCATCGACTCCTCTAAAATGTCGGCAGGGGATGTCTGCTAATTATGGTGCGTATACCAACATTGAAATTTGATCGGGGAACGCTGGTGCTGCACCCGCCCCCCCGGGGGAAAGCCTGGATTGACTATGCGGTATGGGACGATCGGATTGAACGGTTTCGAGCCCCCGCCAATCAATATCGGGCCTTGGTGGAGTCACTCCGATCGGAAGGCGTGTCTTTCAAGGATCTGGCGCCAAAATTTGCCCCCTTAACCTTAACCCCTCGTTTTAATCTGCAGCCTTACGTCCATCAGCAGGAAGCGTTACAGGCTTGGATTCAGGCGAAATGGCGAGGAGTGGTTGTCCTGCCGACCGCAGCAGGTAAAACCTATCTCGCCCAATTGGCGATGCAGGCCACCCCAAGAAGCACCCTGATTACCGTGCCGACCCTGGACCTGATGCATCAGTGGTACGCCCATTTGGAAGCCGCCTTTCCAACTGTGGAAATTGGGTTATTGGGGGGCGGGTCGCGAGATCGCACCCCCATCCTTGTCGCCACCTATGACAGCGCCGCCATTCACGCCGAAACCCTTGGCGACCAATATGCCCTGCTCATTTGCGACGAGTGTCATCACTTGCCCAGCGATTTTAACCGAGTGATTGCTGAATATTCCATTGCGCCTTATCGTCTAGGGCTCACCGCCACCCCTGAGCGAGCTGATGGCCGACATGAAGATCTAAACACCCTGCTTGGTCCGGTGGTTTACCGCAAAACGGCAGAGGAGTTGTCGGGTCAAGCATTAGCCCCCTATCAAGTCATTCAAATTAAAGTAAAACTCTCAGAAGCCGAACGGAAGCGCTATGACGCCTTGATCCAACGACGCAACGCCTTTTTGCAGGAAGCCAGCATATGGCTGGGAACGGCTCAGGGGTGGCGGAGGTTTGTCCGGGCCAGCGCCCAATCCCAAGCCGGACGACGGGCAATGCTGGCCCATCAAGAGGCTAAAGCGATCGCCCTAGGAACCGAAGGCAAACTTCATATCCTGGCGAATCTGCTGGTCCAACACTTCCCAGAACGGACTTTGATTTTCACCAACGATAACGCTACGGTCTATCGCATCTCCCAAGATTTTCTCATTCCCGCCATTACCCACCAAACCCCCGTCAAGGAGCGCCACGCCATTCTCCAGAAATTCCGCGAAGGGGACTACCAAACCTTAGTGGTGTCCCATGTTCTGAATGAAGGCGTAGACGTGCCCGAAGCCCGCATCGCTATTTTGCTTTCTGGCACAGGATCCACCCGAGAATATATCCAGCGTCTGGGGCGAGTATTGAGGAAAGGCGCAGGGAATAAGTTGGCGCTGCTATATGAGGTCGTGGCTGAAGAAACGACAGAGGAAGGGATTTCGCAACGACGGCGAAAGCAGCCAAAACCCAAAGCAACCTCCAATCAGTTAGAGTTAGCCTCAGTCAAGCCTGTCTATGACATTGCGGCGTCCGGGACGCCTCGCGCTGCTGAAGAAATCGATAATTGGAATACCTGAAGGTCCCCTAGAGCCATTTAAGAGAAAACAAATGTAAGTCAACCAACTTGACCTCTCCCCCAGGTCAGAACAATGGCCGATTATAGGATTGCCAAGGGGTGAAAAATTGCCGCCTCATAAAAATGGAGACGTTGTGAACAACGTCTCCTATAAATTAATTATCAGGCTTATCTCAAATTTTTTATCGCTCAATACTACAGGTCAACGGACAAGCAGCGTACACGGGAGTTTGCAGAGGATCCGGCTCTTGATTCAACCATCCCAACCAGCTCACGTCTTGAGGATGGATACCCTTAGCCGTCAATGCTGCAGAAACTGACGCCACAGTCAGTAAATTAAAACCAACCAGGAAGCTAACTACCAAGAGAACAGCGCTAGCAGGCATAATAGGCTGTAATGCAATCGCCAAGATTGAAGCTCCAGCCACAATCAAAGTTACGACCGGAAAACCAATTACCAAAAAACAGACTTCTAAAATCAGCATCCATACAAGGAAGCTTTTAGCGATAAAGAAAAAAGCAGATCTTTGAATGTTTTCTGTTCTAGCGATCGCCATCAATTTTCTCCTTGAGCTTCAAAATTTATAGAGTTGAATGAGCTGGGATTGGATTGCGGGATTCAGTTAAGGGGCATTACTTAAGCCAATTAAGTGTGAATCGAGAAGACAACTAAGGTTGTTAAAGTTCATATTTAATAAGCCGCCTTCATTGGAGCTTTACTGTTTCTTAAGTATATGGATGAGATAGAAATCCTTGATCCCCAATTCGCCAAAGTTTACAAATACCCCCAAGAATATTACGCGGTTCGCAATATTTCCCGGCAAAATAATTCATCATAAACATCTTTCAAAAAACGCCAAAGTCCTTGCTTGACAATAGTTTTGACTTTTCATGCTGTATGTCGACAAGACGTCAATCAAGCTGCAATCTAGTCTTAAGTTCGCAATGAATGTTAAAAATAAACTTTCTGAATCCTAGAATACAGATCAACTCATAAAGGCTAAATAAGATGGTTAATCGCCTCATCAACCCATAACATAATGGGGCTCTGATTCCATTCAAGAGTGGCTTTACAGCAACATTGACGCATCCCAAACCGACTTCTAATTCATGTGGTTTACACGACTAGTCGTATAAGGCTTACGTGAAAATGTTGAGCTTTAATTTTCGAGCTTACGGATATCTACTTAAACTGAAATATCTTTATTCAGTAAGAATACAGTGGCTGATTGACGAACAAATCCTTTGGAATACCCATGCCATCGTAGGGGGGCAACACACCCAAAATCGTGCAGATTTGCAGCGCTAATAAAGCTTCAAATTTGGGTTTAGCGCGTTATGTCGCGCTGACACTGTCGACCAATTGAACACCTGGACAGATCGCAATATTCGCCAGCAGCATCCAATTTGCTAACAGCTCCCCACGTTGATGAATCACCTTAAGGATCCGCAGAAAAATAACATCCCATCCACCCATCCACGGCCTTTTTCTGGGACTTTATTTTGACGCAACTCCCTTAGCTTTATCCGTCCAGTAGGATGTGTATAGCCCAAGAGTCATCCAAATAAAGCGAAGGGTAACGCATCGAAAACTTGATGAATAATGACCGATCACCCAATCCGAAATTCAAAATCCTTGCCCTGCCGCCTTGTATAAATCCTCCTTGGCGAGTAATTTATATTGCAGTTTTGGGAATTCTATGGACCATTGAGGGGTATATCTTTAAATCTGTACGCCTTGAGCTTCGTTAAGCAGACTGATGGCTGTATCGAGAGGGAAGACGTAATTCTATGACTGAATCACAACGCCCGTCGGCGCCCCCCAACGCACCGCCCCCGCCGCCTCGACGTCCGGCGCCAGCGCCTTCTGCCGCCAAGCAGACACCTGCGCCGCCGCCCTTGGGTCACCGGGCGGCAACGCCGCCGCCAATGCCGACTAGTGCTGCGGGTGCGGGGACTAAGGCGAGCAGTGGACTGACCCTACAAAAATTGATTCGAGAAGCGTATGACAAAGGCTTTTCAGATGTCCATTTAGGGGTCGGTGAACCCCCCCGCTTTCGGAATCGAGGGGAAATAGAACGGACTGAGTATCCAATCACTACCGAGCCTGCCTTTTATAGCTGGTTGGAAGAAATCCTAAAGCCGGATGAAATCCAGAGATTTAAGCAAACCCTGGATTTTGACGGCGCCGCCCAATACGACTTCGCTCGGGTTCGGATCAACATCTTTGACAGCTTGAGGGGACCCGCCATGGTGCTGCGTTTAATCCCCGTAAAAATTCTCACGATGGACCAGTTGGGTTTACCGTCGGTTCTGAGGGATATTTGTCATTATCATAAAGGACTCATTTTGGTGACAGGGCCAACGGGGTCGGGTAAATCCACTACCCTGGCGGCGATGATTGACTATATCAATGATGAGATGCCAAGGAATATCATCACCATTGAAGATCCAATTGAATTTGTTCACCAGAGTCGTCGAGCCCTGATTAAGCAGCGTGAAGTGGGGTTACATACCCTAAAATTCGGAGCTGCTCTGAAAGCATCTCTCCGGGAAGATCCAGACATTATTCTGGTGGGTGAAATGCGTGACCAAGAAACTGTAGGCACTGCGCTTAAGGCGGCCCAAACCGGTCACTTGGTGTTAGGCACCCTGCATACCAATAGCGCCGTTAAAACGGTAGAGCGGATTCTCAACCTTTTTGAGCCAGAACAACAGGCTCCGGTGCGGGTGGCGATCGCCGAATCCCTGGTGGCTGTCGTGGCCCAAGGACTCTGTCGCACCACAGATGGTAAACGGGCCGCCTTCCATGACATCATGATTAATACGGACGCCATCAAAGATTACATCTTGCGAGGCAAATTAGACGAAGTAGAAGCGCTTATCCCGAAATGCACCTTTGACGGCATGTGTACAATGAATCAATCTCTCTATGCTTTGTACGAAGCTGGGCGGATCACCGAAGAAACCGCCCTCGAAATGTCGCCTAAACAAAATGAGATGGCGCAAATGTTGAGGGGTCGAGTTTAAAGAGTCAATCCCATAATTGTGAATCACCCAAAGTCAATGCCTCCCCAGGTATTTAAAGGAATTGCCCTTTTTACGCCGGGGGGGGATTTAGTATATTGCATCGATGCCCATAAGCAAGCGCGTTGGCACCTACATTTGTGCGCAGCGCTTCAGGAAAACTTGAGCTTGCTAGAGTTGCCCCATTTCCTGGTTCCCTGTTACACCGCCACCATTGACCGATGGATTGATTCTCAAAGTCAGCAAATACAAACGTCGGCTGAGGTTTATCCCTTAGTGTTGCGACACCAGGCAGTATTAAACGCCGTTTTTGAACTGGGCGACTTGGTTTGGCAGCCCATTACGTCATCTCTAGAGGCTTGCAGCCCCATGGTGCTGGCCAACTATCGCGACCAATTTCCTCAGCTATGGGAAAACCATGACTTGGTGCTTCAGGTGAAGAAGTCTGAGCCGCAAATACAACCCTTCACAGGCAATAAATCTTACCTATCTTGGTCAACTGCTGAGCCGCCGCCGGATACCTCAGGGTATGTGTTGCGCTTATTTGTTTCAGGCCACAGCGCAGGTACCGAAAGAATTCTACAAAATCTACACCAGATATTGGAAAAATTCCTACATCAGCCCTATACGCTAAAAGTGATCGATGTTCATAAGCATCCAGAACAAGCAGAAGTGAGTCACATCTCTGCAACGCCGACATTAGTAAAAGTTTGGCCCAAGCCCGTTCGACGCATTGTAGGCGAATTAGATGACGCCAGCATGATTCTGCGGGCGTTGGTTGATGTGGCGATGTGATAATTTCAGTCGCCACTGCTCAACTTTCTCAAATAGTTCTGGCGAAAGCCACTGATCATAGTGGGGATAAATCGGTAGACGGGGGGCTAATGTCCACTGGGCCTGATCTAGGGTCGCAGCCAGTGTATTCGCTTGGAGATGAGGATAATCGGGATTCACTTCATCCCGGGGGCCAATCCCGCCTAAATCTCTGGCCCCGGCTTCCAGACAATCCAGCAGGCGCTCGGTGTGCAGGACTAAGTTGGGAGGAATCTGGATCGTAATCTCCGGCGGCAGTTTGGCTCGGGCAAGCTTGACCGCCTTGACTAATGTTTCAGGACTGAAGGACGTCCCGTCAAACGCTTGGGTTTGTCCAGGCTGATGAGGTTGGAGGATGACTTCCTGAATGTGCCCAGATGCTTGATGCAGTTGAGCGATCGCATCCAGAGTGTCGGCCCAATCATCAGGCGTCTCTCCAATCCCTAACAGCAGCCCGGTTGTAAACGGAATTTTGAGTTCTCCCGCCCAGGCCAACTGCTGTAATCTAACGGCAGGCGCTTTACTGGGGGCATGACGATGGACGGTCGTCATTAAGTTGGGCGTAACTTGTTCCAACATCAATCCCATCGAGACGTTCACTCGCTTTAACTGCGCCATTTCCGCATAGCTCAGCGGACCTGCATTGGTATGGGGCAAAAATCCCAAATCTAAGGCCAGAGCGCATAGGTCATAGATTCGCTGGAGCCAGGCTTGGCGAAGCGAACTCTGGGGATGAACTTCGCCGCTCAGAATGAGAATTTCAATCATCCCCTGATGTTTGAGCCCTTCCAAAATATTGCGGGCCTGAGAAAGACTCATCCAGGGACTCTGTCCAGGATCTGCTCGGAAGTTGCAATAGGCGCAGCGATTAAAACACTCGTAAGTCGGTATCAGCGTATAGGCGGGACTATAGGTAACGGTTCGATGAGTATGAGGGGATGAGTGTTGCAGCAGATTGAACATGGGAAACCCAGCACAGACTTTGAAAGTTGGACTGGCGACAATGCAAGGGGGCGGCGACTTAACCGCCAGTCCAACCGGTAAATTTTTATGATAATTTGCGATTGGCTGATTTGTTGACCGCTAATGGCGCAATATCTATCCGCTCTGCTGAGGTTCGCCGCTACGGAGCCAAAGGGGATTGGGCGGAGAAGACAATATGCAAAGAATTTAGCGCTTTGAGCGATGGCCCTCAAAGAAAACCTTGTAAGCCGCCCAGAAAATACCCAACAAAATTAAGACGCCAGCAAGCGCCGCAGCGATCTTAATCGCAACAACGGTGACCACCGCCAAGGCTAGAAATTTACCCACTTTGAACAGGGTTTTATACCCAGGACTGACAGCGCCTTTGGTTTTCGAATGCTTTACAGTCTTAGAAGCTGGTTCATTCACGTCAGCTTCCAACTCTCTAAGCCGGATCGCCAACTCCCGTTCTTTTAATTCTTGCTCTCGGCGTTGAAGTTGTTCTTCTTTTATCCGATCGGAGTCCATAGCACTTTACAAAGTAACCGTTTAGATCGTAACCTCTACACCCCAAAGGGAAAAGAGGCATTGAATAGATGTTGAGCAAAGGGAGAGAATAACCACTGATGAGAAAGCTCTATTTCTTAGTTCCCGGAACAGATAGTAAGTTTGCTTGCGGCGGACTTTGGGCGGAGTTAAATATCTGCAATTTAGCAAAGCAAATTTGCCCTGCAGATGTGGCGACCTATGAACAGCGGGAACAAGACACCCCCTTTTTAGAGGACCTACTGACAACTGAGTGTTTAGACGAGGTTATTTTTATCATCAGCTGGGGTTTTCATACGCCCAAACTAGCCCACAAGCTAAAGCATTACAATGTGGTTTATCATGCCCACAGCGTGGGGTATCGATTCAATCTCCCCGCCAATATCCCAATTATCACAGTCAGCCGAAATACCCTGGGTTATTGGGGTCAAAAATCCCCCAATTCACTCATATATTATTTACCGAATCATATTTCAGATGAGTTCCAAAATCTAGGACTCGAAAGAGATATTGATATTTTAGTTCAGACGCGGAAATCTTCAGAATACCTATTGAAAGAATTGACGCCAACTTTACAGAATCTGTGCAATGTTGTGGTGCTTGACTCATATGTAGATGAACTAGCCAAGCTGTTCAATCGCACTAAAATTTACCTCTATGATTCTGCAGAATACTGGGCCGTTCAAGGGTTTAGTGAAGGATTCGGCTTACCTCCTATGGAGGCTCTCGCCTGCGGCTGTCAAGTTTTTTCCAGCGTCAATGGCGCTTTGGCGGACTATTTAGACCCAGGATTCAATTGCCACAAAATCGCAGGATATTCAAGGGAATACGATGTCAAACGAATCCTTAGGATACTGAATTCCCCTGTTCAACTCCAGTTATCTGAAAATTTCTTTGAAATATATCGAGCTGATAATATTTCAAAACGTCTTAGAAAGATTCTGGATGAATTAAATCACTTCTTTGATCATCGCAAAAGTTATCCAGCTAATATTCAAGGGCTGACTAAAAGGCGCATTGGGAAATTAACGATCCAAAGTTTTTTTACCAAACTGGGGAAAAAACTGAATCTCAATAAACCAAGTTAAATAACGCGCCAACACCCCTATTACTCATCTCTATTTTGCTGAGGGATCTGGAGATACATAACAGTCTATCCCACATATATTCATCCACTCCTGCACTGCCTTTTACTCGGTTTTATATTGACACAAATCCCTTAAATAGCCCCGAGAATAAGGCCTGTAATCTAGAGGGGCTGAGGATTCTTTGATGAGTGGGGAATAGCCTGTGAATTTTGTCTTTGAGCGGGTTGAGGCGACTTCAAGTGCTTCTTTAACATGCCAAACACCTTCTCTTTCTTAAGCGGTTTGGGTAAAAAGTCAGTAGAGCCCACTAATTTCGCTCGGAGTCTGTCGACAAGGCCGTCACTACTGG
>JASJDH010000124.1 GCA_030065175.1 Leptolyngbyaceae cyanobacterium MO_188.B28
AGAAACGCGACAGTCGCTGCCGGTGGGTGAGCAAGGCTTAGTGCTAATTCGAGGTCCTCAGGTAATGCTGGGATATTACAAGAATCCTGAGGCGACGGAGAAGGCGATTAACTCTGAAGGCTGGTTCGACACAGGGGATTTGGGCCAGGTCACAGAGTGGGCGGATCTAATTTTGACCGGACGCGCGAAGGACACAATTGTGCTGACCAATGGGGAAAATATTGAGCCCCAACCCATCGAAGAGGCCTGTATCCGCAGCGCCTATATCGATCAGATTATGCTGGTCGGACAAGATCAGCGATCGCTGGGAGCTTTAATTGTCCCGAATTGGGAAGCCCTAACGCAATGGGCGGCAGAGCAGTCGCTGGAAATCCAACCGCCGGATCAGCCTGAAACCGCCGCCGCCTCTGGATCTCAACGCATTACTCTAGAAGGTTCGGCGATTCAGGCCCTTTACCGTCAAGAACTTAACCGTGAAGTGAAGAATCGTCCGGGATATCGCCCAGACGATCGCATTGGTCCATTCCGACTAATTCTTGAACCCTTCTCTATAGAGAACGGCATGTTGACCCAGACCCTGAAAATGCGTCGAGCAATCGTTACCGAACACTATCGCAAAATTATTGACGGGATGTTTTTCTGAAGGTCCATAAACTGAAGCAAGGAATTATCCTTAGAGCATAATAACGGAGTTAAAAGTCTCTCAGGAAAAGGATTCTGGCCTCCAATTTCTTTCCTCCTTCTGTGCGAGATTGCCCTGGCTTAGATTGCCCCCCTTCTGCAACTCAATCCATCAACATATGAACTTTTTTAAACAGATGGGGTCTTTGTTGCAGGTATTGTCATCTGTCACTTAAATAGTCTCTTGGGAGGGTGCAAAGCCATCTCTTTGATTAGTTCTTCACACTTAAACTGTTTATGGATGTTTCTCAGTCAAACTTACTCCTAAAGCGAGTAGTCAATATCAAAGCAATTGTGACACCCCTCTGGAAAGAGGAGGCCCAGAAGCAACTCCAAAATCAACTTAACCAGCTCGATAGCCGCCTTCAGCAGTTGGAAATGCAGGGTCAACGCATGGTTGCTGAAATTCAAAAGCAAAACCCCATGCCTGATGAATCGGTGGTGAATCAGCAAATCGCTAATGTGCAGAACAAACTCAATCAAGATAAGAACAAATTACTGCAGCAGAAAAACCAAACCCTACAGCAGCTCCAACAGGTACAAACACTGGAGCTGAACAAAGAAGTTAACCAAGGTCAGGTAGAAAGCTTTTTCAATGTCGCTGTGGGAGATAATTTGATCTCTAAGATGCAGGTGGAAATTCTAGTCCGGGATGGCGTTGTGGAAGAAATTCGCGGAGAGCTGTAGAAGGTTTTCAAGCGCTGAGGTTTTCGGCAGCTAAAGATACCGGCTCGCAGGGAACGGTTCGAGGGCGAAAGGTGGACTGTCTCCTTTCGCCTTTCCTGTAGAAAATTGATCGCTTTTGCCAATCTATGCTGCATATCAGAATGACGCTACTCAGGATAAAATAGACAGTCGGCGTCTGCGCCAGCTTGTTGTTTCGATTACCGTTTCGGAAATCTCCCCATGATTCGTGAAGTTTTCATGCCCGCCCTTAGCTCTACCATGACCGAAGGCAAAATTGTTTCTTGGGTCAAGTCTCCTGGGGACAAGGTTGAAAAAGGTGAAACGGTGGTGATTGTCGAGTCTGATAAGGCCGATATGGATGTGGAGTCCTTTTATGAGGGCTTTCTGGCGACCATTGTGGTTGAAGCTGGAGATGTAGCGTCAGTGGGAGCCGCGATCGCACTCCTGGCGGAAACCGAGGCGGAAATTGAAGCAGCGCAAAAACAAGGAGCCGCCGCCCAATCCGCCCCCGCCCCTGCAGCGGTCGCCGCCACTGAACCCGCCGTTGAGACCGCCGCTGCTGTAGGAACTCAAAATGGAGCAGATTCAAGTAGCGCCAGCGGCCGCATCATTATTTCTCCCCGCGCCCGAAAGTTGGCTAAAGAGTTGAAAGTTGACCTCACCGTTATCAAGGGCACCGGTCCCCATGGTCGAATTGTCGCCCAGGATGTAGAACTCGCAGCCGGTAAGACGCCTACGCCAACCATGCCCGTATCTGTAGCGGCTATCCCTGCCCCCATTAGCACAACTCCCACTCCTAGATCTATTCCGGCGTCAGCTCCTGCTCCAACCCCCGCATCGCCCGGACAAGTTGTTCCCTTCACCACACTGCAACAGGCAGTAGTGAAGAATATGCTTGCTAGTCTAGGCGCTCCGACATATCGGGTAGGTTACACCATCACAACCGACAACCTAGATGCGCTTTACAAGCAAATCAAGCCCAAAGGCGTCACCATGACGGCGATGTTGGCTAAAGCGGTGGCGAATACGCTGCAAAAGCACCCGTTGCTAAACGCCAGCTACACCGACCAGGGCATGCAATATGGCGCGAATATCAATATCGCGATGGCGGTGGCGATGGAAGATGGAGGGCTGATTACGCCAGTTCTGAAGCAGGCGAATCAAGTTGATATTTATTCCCTTTCTCGCACTTGGAAGGACTTAGTTAACCGAGCCAGAGCAAAACAGCTCCAGCCAGACGAGTACAACTCGGGGACATTTACCCTCTCTAACTTAGGCATGTTTGGGGTGGATCGCTTTGATGCGATTGTAATGCCTGGTCAAGGGGCGATTCTGGCCATTGGCGCATCTCGTCCCCAAGTTGTAGCTACCCCCGATGGCATGATGGGAATTCGTCGCCAAATGCAGGTCAATATTACCTGCGATCACCGGATTATCTACGGCGCTCATGCAGCAGCCTTTCTAAAGGATTTAGCTCAGTTAATTGAAAATAACCCACAATCCTTGACGCTGTAGATCAAGCATCGGATAAAGCATCCTCCTTAGCGCTCTAACCTTTGGCCTAACTCAATCATGGCCAAGGCAATACAACCTCAGTTGCATTAGCGGTTAGAGCTTAGGCGGTTGTGGAGCCATACATTGAGCACCACTCCTATGAAAAGCGGAATCCAACACGGGTCGAGAAACTCCCCTGCGGAATCCCAATTTCGTCGGAGTGGTGGACAATCAGTCCTAAACACTGCAAATATTGAGCTGCTTAATTCACCAGTAGATTCTTGTCAGCCAAAACTATGCGCTTGAAGTGGATACCCAATAAAATGAAGAAACTCAAATAAATACAAGTAGATATTACAAAGATATCAATTTTGTTTGAGTTAATTTTTCGCTTATTAAAAGCCATTAAAAACTCGAAGCATTGAAGCTGAAGCACTTGCAATTTGCGCTTCTGCTGTAAAGAATAGTAGAGAGAAATAGTCGACAACGAAGAGGTTGCTATACGATTTCTTGTATCGTCAAAGTGACATTTTTTAAGGTTGTATGAGGGTACTTAAATAGAGTAGTTAAACCCTTCGTTTCTTGATCTCTTTAGGCTTTTTCAACCAATTGTGAGGCTTATGGCTTATGGCTTTCTTCAAGACCTTCAATAGCGTAATTCAATATTTCTCGGAAGCAGTTGCTCGGATATTTGGCCCTACTGATGATTCCTATCCCAACATTGGCGTCCAGCCATTTGATGGCGAACCTTTGTCTGAGTGGATTGAAGCCAGATAGTTAATGTTTTTTATTGACCGCTCCCCCCTTCTAGTTGATAGCTAACTGTTGCACTGAAGGCTGTGGTTTCTTGACCCTAAAAACTCCAGTATTTCTGGAGTTTTTAGGGTCTTGCTTGTGATTATTTCACTTCAATTGAATTACTCCAATTGAAAAGACCTTGATCCCTTTGAATCAAGGTCAGATTTCCTATAGTTTCATCTAACTAATTGAGTGCTCTGTCTAAACGTTCTGGTTGAAGAGTCTTAAAAGATGTTAGCCTCTCAGGCTGTTCTGATGGAAGGTTTCGCATCCCCTCGAAGACTACAATGCAGGGGAAACGGTAAAAACCCTGCGCCATCACTCTCCAACTGGAACCATTTATCAGACGGCTTGTAGCTAATTTAACAAGCTACTGGACCACTCACTTACCGGACACCGTTCTCCTAAGGCAAGCGATTAACAGGTCAAACAGCAAAACCCCTGGAATGGTCTTACAATAAAAGACTCAAAATTAAATCCTTTACTGTCATAAAATCTACTTTAATTGGGGATCAAGTCAAAAAGTATCCTATTTTACAAATACTTAAGCATTCCTACACACTGTGTTACCCATTTGGCGGAGCTGACGCTGTTCTCGATTAAATGCCTTTTGCTCCGCCGTTAACAGGTTGGCTTCAGTCGGCGCCCGCATATCCCATTGAATGCCAGAGAGGAGAAATAAACTGCCCGCCATGACGACGCCGGTATTGAAGAATTGCAAGCTTGGAGTGATTGACAGCAATGGCAGAGCAATAACATGAAACAGTCCAGTAATTAGGAATGTGCGAGAGCGCATGCCAATTCCGCTTGCGACATAACCTAGCGCGCTCAACCCCAACCAAATTGGGCAGAGATTAAGCAATATCCAGCCGCACTGGCCGAAAATTCCATAGTCGGTTAATGCGACGCCAAGCAACATCAATCCGGACCAGCAATAGACCACCCAGCACAATCTTTCCACTGAAACCCAGTACCAAGTGAGCCAAATCATCACGGCAGTTCCGAACAGGGTCAGGAGGGAGCCCGCGATCGCTTGATCGGTCCAGCTGATGGGATAGAACTGAGCGACCGCAAAGATGGCTGCAGTGATAACGCCCCAAAGCAAAAATACTTGATCGACTCGGGTGTAGAGGGTTTGGAATAACGTAGTATCGCCAATCCGCCAGTGGATTCGCAGCAGTCCAGACAAATCCTGAACATCTAAAGCTTCTTGCTTTAAGCGTAGAATCGGCTGGTTGGGATCGAAGAAAGTCATTCTGGATTAAGCAGTGTATAGATTTGTTAACGAAATATTAACAAATAAAGATGGATTCTACAAATCTTTACCTTTTACTAGTGATTCCGGAACCTGGAAACGAAGATTTCGTCGCTATTTCGCCAATCGAGCAGGATGTAGAGTCTTCATAGGGCTCCTTCAGTCAATGATTTGGCAGGAGAAAATTCAGAGGATTTCTCCCCAGGGAAAATTTCTCCTTCAGGGTTAATCCTTCATTTGAATAAAAAATAGCTTTCATCCCTCCAGCATCACGCTGGAGGGATGAAAGCCGCTGAACTGAAAAATTTATAGAGGTTCTAACCAAGCATTCTCAGTAAACCTTGCTGACCAATTAAAACTTCTCTTAGCAGACTCACAATACCGACCCAAATAATCGGTGAGATATCCACACCGCCAATGGGAGGGATCAGTTTTCGAACAGGAATCAATAGCGGTTCAGTCGGCCAAGCAACTAAATTGAAGGGCAATTTATTTAAATCGGCTTGAGGATACCAAGTCAGCACTATCCGGAAGATGAACAGTAAGGTCATCAACCCGAGGAAAGGACCGAGAATCCAACTTGCGATTGTGGAATCAGTCATAGTCGCTAAATCTATAGTGTGAACGCCTTAAAAAAGGCAAATCGTCAATTTCTACTAATTTTAAAGCTTTGTAACGGAAAGTTGACTTCTCCTTCCAACTCTCCATCCTATCTTTTCAAAAGGTTTGTCTTCTCAAGTCCGAGACAGACCTATAAGATAATTAACAGATAATACTTTTTGCTTTAGTTAGAGGAAAAAATTATGACGCCATCTCTAGCAAACTTCCTGTGGAGCTTATTTTGGGGTGCTTTAATTGTGGTTGTTCCCGTTACGGCTGGTCTAATCTTTATTAGCCAGCGGGACAAAATTCAACGGCGTTCCTAGAATAAGGCGGCGCAGGCTTTTTGCGATCTCATTTCGACAGGGGGCGCATAATCCTATGTGTCCCTTATATTTGTTAGATTGAAACTAAAGGGTGAGTGAGGCTAAAATTTAGGCTCTAGCTGGAGAGACTCAATGATTAACGGTGGACTTTCATTCGCGAGCCTCAACTCGGGTTTTGTCCTGGCGCAGGTGAACTTTGGTACGTCATTCGCCTCCTATATGGGCATAGTCCTTGCTCTCGCAGGGGCGGGACTATACTTTTTGAGACAGTTCCGCCCAAATGTCGCCCGTGACCATGACGTCTTTTTTGCCGCCGTGGCGCTTGGCGCGGGCGGGATTTTGTTTTTTAACGGCTGGCGATTAGATCCGATTCTCCAATTTTGCCAATTAATGCTGGGGGGATCTGCGATTTTCTTCGCAGTTGAAAGCGTTCGTCTTCGGGAGATAGCCACTGAGCAGGCTAAGCGCCGCACCCCTGTGGTAGATGATGATCGCCCAGTTAGCCGCGTCTATCGAGCAGAATTAGATGATTACGAGCGGATTAATGATCGAATTAATACCCGCCGCATCCAGGGATCTCGGGATGATTACGGCGATGATTATGATCAGGATTACCGCCGTCGACCTTCTAGCCGCAGTGCGCCTAAGGGTCGTCTAGGACCCAGTAGTGAGAGAATTCGCCGTCGTCGTCCGCGCTCAGGGAGCAGTCGCTCGAATGACTCCATTAATCCTCCCTCCGCCTACTGGGATGATGAGCCTCCCCAACGATCTCCTCGACGGAGTTTAGAAGATTCTCCCCGTTCCTATGATCGAGATGCGGATCCGATGAATCGCCCCAGAAAAAACCGTCCTTCCGGTAGATCCCGTCCAATCGACGGCTCAAATCTAGGGGAATCTCGTGGGGAAGATAATTATGCTGATTACCGCCCCCTAAATCTTGCGGATGAGAGTTTTGACCCACCGTCAAAGTTTGACTACTAAGCTGGGCCGAACCAATTTAACCGCTGGCCAGGCTGTGAGCCTGGGTTTATTGCTTGATAAACCCAGGCTCACAGCCTGGCACTTTATTAGAACCTGGGATTTTAGATAGATCATTATGCAGCAGGGTAAGAAGACAACGGTGCATTTATGGATTTATGTGTGATACAGCCAGTTTTCTATATTGGACTATGACTCTCGCCTTAATTGTCTAGCTGCTTCTGATTCATTCAGCATTTTCCCCAGCACTCGCTTAATTGCAGACTTGTATTGTCATTTCCGACAAAGTACAGCCCCGTTTCAACCTTGTTTCCAGAACGGATAGATAAGAGGAATTATGAAACTTAAGGTTCAATTACCCCCCAGGCTTGATTGAAATAGAGTTGGGAAAAAAGACTTTGGAGTCTAGACAACTCTATTTCAACTATGGAAAAAGTCAACTGGCGGAGTGGGTTGCAACGACTGACTGAACGATGTTGTTACCTTTGAGTTTATTGAGCGTTCTCATGACCTGAGTCAGGTTATTCGAGTCGTTTTGTCCTTTAAGAAGTTCGGCGGCCAATTCTAAATCTGCAATCGCTCGCCGGGTGTCTCCTATCTTTTGATAGGCGGCCCCTCGATAGCAGTAAGGGAGCGCAATGTTATCGCTTCGTTCAATGGCGGCCCCATAGTCTTCGATCGCTTCTGATAGATTTCCAACCTTCTGTAGAGCGCTTCCCCGATAAAAATAGGGGATAGGCGATAACGGATTGAGTTCAACCGCTTTATTTAAATCGGCGATCGCGTCTTGTAAATCGCCTTGTTCTAACTGTAGAACTCCGCGATTGCAGTAAGCCGAGAAAGAGTCGGAATTATGTTTAATCGCATCACTAAAGTCAGTGATTGCCGGAGCTGACTCGTTGAGATCCGCCCAAATCAGCCCGCGATTATTATAAACAGTGGCGTCCCAGGGATGGATACAAAGCACTTGGGTGTAATCTGCAATGGCTCCCCAATAATCTCCTAAGTCTTGTCGAGTGCCAGCCCGATTAAAATAGGCGACTGCATCTTGCGGATCTAGAGTTGGATCATCAAACCGTTTGGTCAATTCATCGATCACCTGAGGCTCGGTGGTCCGCAGTTTCATGCTTAATTCTGGGAAAACCGTATTGCTGGCGGCCAATTGCTGAACCCCTAGAATGGCGAAGGTATCATCGCACACCAGGAAGTTTTCATCCGTTCCGAGAATTTTAAATTTGAAGTGATCGGGGTAACTCTGTTTAAGGGGTAGGAGTTTATTTAGAGCATTTTTGAGCAGTCGCTTTTGCCCTGATTCTACCCGCCATCGCTGGGAAATAGTCCGAATGAATCGACCATCTCTGCGATCGCCCAGATGACACCAGCCAATTTCCAAATGACACTGACGATTGAGTAATTGCTGGAACTTCTCGATCATCGATTCATCCAGTTCACATTGGGCCGCCCAGGGCCAAACTAAGATCAATCGTTCTTGAGCCTGCTCTAACGCCTTTTCCAAAGCGGCGCGGCTGCCTTTTGAAGAGGGTGGGATCGCCTGGTTTGAATCTCTCTGTAGAGGGGATTTGGGCTGCAAATCTACAATCCACTCTGTTTCGGCAGAGACGGCAAGGGCAGGGTTAGTAGGACGTATGCCCGCCAAACTCCGCTCTACTTCAGTGACCTGATTTTCGGTCGCCTCCAACCGGCTGGATAAAACTTCAACTTGTTGTCCCAGCGCTGCTGCATCGAGGTTTGGAGAAATCTTTTTAAGTTGCCCGTTAACCTGTTTTTGTTGGACTTCCAGAAAGTCAGCGCATTTTTTGAGTCGGCCCAGTTGCTGCTGCTGTTTCTCCTGAAATTCATTCAGATAGGCTGTCACCGCCTGCTGAAATTCAATCTGAGGATAGGTCTGAACCTGAAGGGATTCCAACTGTTGCTCTAAATTGACCAATCCCGCTGTTAGCTGATTCAACTCTTGTCTGACCGCATCTGAAGACCCCTCTGAGGATTCTTCAGCCGAATGGCCAGCAACTGATTCCGTTGCTAAGGTCTGAAGGCGCTGGGTGAGCATTTCCCTCAGCACCTCAATCGACTCACTCAGCAATTGCTGCCGCTCCCCTAACTCCTGGACATTGATAGCAACATCGGATAAATCCCGCCGGGCCGCTAACTCTGGAATGATCTGAGTCAGTTGCTTAACCTCTTCTTGTAGAAGTTTAGGATCAATCTCCGCAGGCAGCCTTCTTAGACGTTGTTCAAAGTTCTGAACACTCGCTTGCAGCTGAGAAAAAGTAGTCCGGCTCTCACCACTGAACGTCTCCAGATTGACTTGCATCTGCATGACTCCGGTTTTGAGCTGAGCAATCTGCTCTTCCGCCGCCTCTACTCTAGGCAGATTGGAAAGATTTTGAACCTGCTTAGTGAGATTTGTGAACGATACGGCAAGATGGGCGTATTGATCATTCAGCTGCTCTATATCTTGATAGAGATGACTCAAATCAGGCGGTTGCATCTCTTGCAGCCGCTGTTCAAGCTGCTGACTCGTTTTCTCAAGTTCACGCGTGAAGCGAAGGTTAGACCGATCGTTATGAGCGACGACTGATCGCTGAAAATTTGTCAATGCTTCAGGGGAGGGTAACGCGTTCAGCTGTTCCTGCAGTTGACTGACATTTTGGAACATCCGCTCATCGATATCCTCGAGAGAAGTAACATTTTTTTCAGTTTGATGTTCAAATTGTTTTCGATTTAACAAGCCCACCGCCGCCAATAGCGAGAGGGGGGCAGTTATATAAAACATTTGTAGGGTTGCGACTGAAGCCATGGCTCCAGCGCCTGTTCCCAATAGCAGTAGAAATTCTGTGAAATTAAGCCAGCGACGATTCTTCACAATTGTCCTGGGAAATAATAAACGGCATACAGGTACACTCTGTGAGGTGGAAAATATCCACCATCATGAAAAATTTTCAAGTCTTAGAAGACCAAATCAGGAAAAGGACAATAAGCGATTTTACGGATTTCGCCCTGAAGCCGAGTTAAAAAACGTATAAGTATGTATCACAAAAAGAGTAGAGGTGAAATTAACACCCTCATTCAATAGACAGACTACCCCGTCAACCTTTACCCTGACTGACTGCAAAGCAGGTAGAAATGCACCGATATCAGAATTGAGACTTGATAAAGTCACCCTTTTTATATTTATAGGATATCAGGAAGTGTAAGCTGGCGTAGGTAACACAAGCGACAAAGGAATTTCCCTCCTATTGGAGGATTACAATTTTGCTTCGTTGGGTAATCCATAGTGGATATAGTTTAAATATCGAAAGATCACCGTAAAAGAGCAACAGCCAACCTGCTGAATTAAGCAGGCGGCTGTTCGCTAATCTCTTTCTCCCATTACTTAAAGATCAAGATCCAAGGCCGTACTCTCCTCCATCATTCGGATAATTTGGTATACGCATGCGATGAGGAAAGAAACCCTTTAAAGGGGGCGAAAAATAAAGGGGTAGCGATAAACCTCATCCGGGTCGCCTAAGATTTTGAGCACCGCCAAAATAGGCATGATGATCTGAACTAGAAACAGAATGCCTAGCAGAGCATAGCCAATTAAAATCCAGGTCAAAATTCCGAAAATAATCCCATAAATCCACATATTGAGGTGGAAGTTGAGCGCTTCCTGAGCATTGCCCTTCACAACTGGATCATCCGAGACAAACCAGATCGCGATTGGAATACCTGCAGTGAGAACAAGTGCGCTTAAAAAAATTGAGCCATGGCTCGCAGCTGACAAAATTTTTCGCTTGTCGCTATCGTAGGATGTTTGCATCCTGGCATCCTCCATACCTTGCTGATTAGAGCCGTTTTTGCAACATTCCTATGTTAACTCGACATCTTTTTAAGCATTCAGCAAATCAAAACACCATGTTAAGTTAAGTAACGATTAAGCACACAGCTAGGTCTAGTCAGACTTAACGGAGGCGCATGCTGCAGGCTGTTTTATTTGATCTCGATGGCACCCTTGCCAACACCGACCCTATTCATTTCTTGATCTGGCAGAGATTGCTACAGAAGTACGGGTTAGAAATAGACGTTCCCTTTTATCGCCAGCATATCAGCGGTCGACTCAATGATGACATTCTGCAAGATCTGCTGCCACAACTCTCTTCAGAGGAGGGGAAGCAATTTTGTCTAGATAAAGAGGCCCGTTTCAGAGACATGGCGCAAGGACAACTCCAAACCTTGCCAGGGTTGCTGCCGTTAATCGATTGGTTAAAACAGCAGGGAATGCAATCAGCGGTGGTCACCAATGCCCCTCGGCCTAACACTGAATTTATGCTGAAAACCCTAAAGCTGGATCAAACCTTTGACATCGTGATTATTAGCGGGGATTTACCGATAGGGAAACCCAATCCCTTGCCGTATCAAGAGGCCTTGCGTCGGTTAGATTTGGCCCCTGAGCAAAGCGTCGTATTCGAAGATTCCCCTTCAGGAATTCGCGCAGCGGTGGCGGCCGGAATCACCACAGTTGGCATTGCGTCCAGTCATCCGCCAAAGAGCCTATATGAATTGGGGGCGAAGCTGGTTATCGACGACTTTACGGATGACCGATTAACCCATTTAGGACTGATGATTTGATTCAGAACAAAATATCTAAGTCCAGTTCTCTCAAATCTACGCGGAATAGCTGACCCTGTATATCTTCCCAAGTCGCTATTAAAAGGCCGTGTTGCGAATAGGAAACCATTGCGGTTGGGCGGCTGGGGCCGTCTATTCGGCCAATGGTATGGGTATCTCGGTCTAAGAGTAAAAGGCGTCCTTGACTGTCCATGAATAAATACCCCCAGTCTGTAGCCGTCATGAGAATGGGGGCGATGTCCAGTTTAAGCCGAAAAAGTCTGAAGGGTTTTACGTCGATGATCAGAATTGTGCTGGGGTTGTCCTGCTCAATGGCTAGCAATCGATAGGGGGTTGGGGTCAGGATGACGGTTTGAAGCAATACACCGATTTTAAGGGTTCCTAAGTAGTCGCCTCGACGGGTAAAAATCTCGAAAGTCGTTTGCTTCCCTGATATAGAGTGAGTTGAAATGATGACTAGATGTCGGTTATCAACGGTAAGCAGCTGCAAAATAGAGGCAGTCCGACCAGGCAGGACTATCTGCCTTAGGTCCGAATTAAGGGGATTCCCTGCATTTAACGAAAGACTCAGGGTAGGGAATCGGCCAATCCTCAATCTGGCTTCTTGATCCGTCGGATTATGGCTGATGGCGGCGAACCATTGACCGCTGGGAGCGATGGCGGTGATGCTGTCGACGCTGAATTCCGCGATCGCAGCAGGGTGTATCACCTCAGTTGGGGGATGAGCAAACGGCGCCAACTGGATCGAACGGGCGGTGATCACGCAACACCCTTGAGGAATGATTTCCAACGTTTGGATGGGATCTGGCAGCGCACAGGAGGCGGTGACGGCGGCCTTGTCAGCACTCAGCAATCCATTCGGGTAGTTGCAGAGGATCAGTTGGTCGCCGCTGCTCTGAAATACCTGTGTCTTAGAGGCGATCGCCAGGCACTGCAAAGGACCGGAGAGGCGATCGACGGCCTGGGCCTGGAAAGCAGACGGGGGAGGCGCTATCTCAGGACTGGGGGAAGCCAATAATGTCGAGGAGGATATCGCGGAGGCGGGAACTTGCTTAACCGCCGCTAACATGTCGAGGGCCGACTGAAAGCGCTGGTCAGGATGTTTCTGTAAAGCGGTTTGAATAATATCGCATAAGCTCTTTGGCGCCGTATTTGGAACGGACACGGGCTGGTTGAGATGAGCCTGCATTAACTCCAATGGCGTGCCGGAAAACGGCCGACGACCAAACAAGAGTTCAAATAAGATAACCCCAATAGAGTAAATGTCGGAGTGGACAGAATACTGATTTTCAAAGCGTTCTGGCGCCATATAGGCAGGGGATCCGGTATCCCCTAATTGGGCGCTGTTTAATTCTTGGCTGAGTCGGGCAATGCCGAAATCGGAAAGTTTGGCGACCCATCGATCCGATTGCAACATTAGCAAGATATTTTCTGGCTTGATGTCGCAATGGATAATGCCTTTGCTATGGGCATGGTCTAACCCAGCTAAAACATCCGACACAATGTTCAAGGTGTCTGTTAAAGATAACTGGACCTCCTGCTCAATTAGACGACGTAGGGGACCGCCCTCACAATAATCAAGCACTAATTGCCGCCCTGTCTCGCTATGTTCTAGGGCCTTACACGTCACAATATTGGGATGCTCTAGACTGAGGAGAAAGCGGAGTTCCCTTAAAAACTTATGGGTGGGAAGGCGATCTCGATTGAGATCTTTGAGGGCGACAACATCCCCTGTTTTCCGATGAATGGCGCAGAATACTCGGCCAAACTGCCCTTGCCCCACCAGGCCAAGCAATCGATAGTTTGAGCGTTTGGGCCGAATGGAGGTAAACACAGAACCGAATTAGGACGGATTAACCAAGGTTTGCATGATGTCTGAATGCGATCGCCCAGACTCTACCATAGCCTCTACCCGCTTTAAGCAATTTTCCAAACCCAGAACAAATCGATTACAGTCAGCTCCTAAGGACTCACACGTCGTTTGCACACAGTGCAAGGGTTGACCGTTCAATTGGCTGAAAAAGGACCGCAAAATACCGCATTCTAAAAACCCCATCGGTCGATTCGTCTTGGGAGCATGGGAGATAAAGGGAGAATGCCGGGTCTCTACAATTAAGACGCCCTCTGGTTGATAGGGTTGATCCAGGTTAAGTTCACCCCAACCGTGGGTTTTCCAGCACTCCTGCAGCAACCATAACAATTCAGCGGCGGATAAATCCGTCAAAGGGGCGCCATAATACTCAGTCACCCCTGAATAGAACCGTCTATAGAAATCTTTCCCCCACCGATCGCCGCAGCCGATCAGAACGCTCTCCGCGGCAGGTCCGATTTCTTGTTCCAGACTGACATAGAGCCCCCTAATAAGGGATTCTGGCAACGCCAATAAGCGATCGCCCCGTCGATTTTCTATTAGCCCTGAGTCTATTAACCCTTTCACATAAACATCACTGGCGAAATAATTGCCAGTCAAAGGATTCTCAACAAGCAGTTCAGTGACGGAAATCATAGGAGTCGGGCGTATCGCTGACGGATCGAAGGGTTACTTCACAATGAATTGATTGGCGAATTAATTAGCGTAGCAGCGTAAAGTGAGGAATTATCCCACGCCAATTTCTTCACAGTAAAACAAATTTTGAACCATCTGTAGGGGAGGACTGATCAAACGTATCTGTTGATCTGTGAAAACTTCTGTTAAGCGGTTGTTCAGAAGAGAATACAACACCCGATCAACCGCTTGCGTATGATGAATTTTGATCATTAAGGGCAACCAACCGCGAAGCCGCAGTTCAACCAATGTGGGGTCATCCAACAACATCGCCATTGCGCAGTAGCGCAAAACCAACACACTCTGCTTAATCCCCTGTTTTACTGTTTCCATTGACTCCTGTGGCAGCTGCTTTTCCAACGCATCCGCCACTGGCTGCATAAGGGCGATTTCTTGATCTCGCAGTTGACGGTAGAGTTCAAGGCGTTCAGGTAAGGTGTTGATATATTCCCCTAAACGTTCTAGCTCTTGAGGTCGCAGATAATGTCTTTCCGGCTCATTGAAAAGTGCTTCGAGGGTTGTCATCATCGTTAGGCTCTCCCTCCTTTTCATTCAGTAGACGCACTTCAATATCCTTCGCCGTCGCCCCCTCATTCAACCAGAAAGCAGCCGCGTCAATTCTATCCTTGCCGCCCAGCAGAAACTGGCAGTAGGGTTCCCCCATGGAATAGCATTGGATTTCGATGCAGTGTACAAGTTGCCCCATCATCTCGGTGAAAAATCCAGAAAACAGTCCGGCATAGAGATGGCAAACGGGTTTACCGACATACCCCAAGGTACGAGCGACCGCGGAGTCAAACAAGTCGATAAACATAAAGCCCTGTTTACGATCCGTCATATCCACTCGCCAGCGTCCCCACCCCTGAGACGTAAAAGGCCACCACCAAGTCTCTAACACAAACTTCAAGTTTGCTTGGTGAGGACTCGTCCCATACTCCCGCCTAAACCATATTTCGAAACAGCGTAAATCCTGCCTGCCCCATTCCAAACCGATCGCATACATAATTGCTGCAGACGCTGGACCCACCTCATCTTCGACTCCTCCCAGCAACCCTAGAATAAAATCTTCACTCGCCAGAATATTTCGGTTTCCATTCCAATCAATAATCGCTCCCATCTCGGGATTGAACTGAAAAAAATCTCGAAACCCGTAGTGATTATGCTTTTTAGGATATTTGTGGTGTCGCTGATGAGAAGGATTACCCACAATTCCGCTGTTTGACGCCTCTGAGATAATGCTTCCAGCGTCGATCAAATACAACGGTATTTACCGTTGGGTTGAAAAATCTTCAAGCTTCAACAAACTTCAACATAGAAAGCATCTATACTTCCCAAGGGAATTTTGGATTCTGGATTTTAGATTTTGGATTACAAGATCCTCCCCAACTTCCCTATCTTCTCCCTCATCCCCTCCCCCCTATCCCAGAGACGTGGCATGTCACGTCTCTACACATTCTGCCCTCCCCTGCTCCCCCTACTCCCTCATCATCCCCTGCTTCCCCTGCTCCCTCTGCTCCCTCTACTTCCCTAACTCTCTCCCAAAAGAGACCGAGTCAGCTCCAGAATAGGGCAGAACAGTTCAGCTTCAGCCGGACTCAAATACTGCGTCACCACATCCTGCATCAGGGTGTAGGTCAGGTTACAGCTCTGTTCAGCGCCAAAAGCGCGGATAATGCTCTGGAACCAGAGCAGCATATTTTCCCGGAGAGTTTCAGGGTCATCGATTAGCAGGGCTAAAGCAGCATAGCGCAAGCTGCGAATCGTGTCTTGCTTCCACTTTGCCGTTAAATCGGTTTGGCCTTGCTGGAGCAAATTGGGAGCGATCGCTTCCAATCGCGCCTGGACTTGCTGAATAATCTGCGCTTCATGGGATTGGATGCATTGGTAGGCGCTTAGCCGAAGTGGAACAGTCTGCAGGTAGCGATGCAAAAACTGCAGTTCCGCATCTGTCGCATAGCGGCCATCCGTTTCTGTGCAGAGATTATTCAGCTGGCTCAACATGGGAGAAGAGGGAAAAAAAAGACGGTTAATAACGCGGGATAGTTGGATCGACCATGCAGGCGTATGCGTCAATACCGCCGGTCAAATTTTTAACATCAGTGAAACCTTGACTGACCAGCCACTGGCACATTTGCGCTGATCGCATACCGTGGTGGCACATGACAATGGTTTCAGCGGTCGGATCGAAACGGGTTTGAACGTGATCAGCCCAGTCTGAAAATTGACTGAGAGGCAGGTAAGCAAATCCTTCTAATCGGGCGATCGCAACCTCGCCAGGTTCTCTCACATCGATTAATTGCAGGGGGGTATTCTCCTCCGCCAAACGGTAAGCAAAGGTTTCCACGTCAAGTTGATCGAACTGGCCCGGATACAGGGGGGAAACTGGCATAGCCTTTGGAGTGTAACTTAGTGTGTTGTATCTATTCATCGCGTTTGAATTCATTGAACACCACCCAGCGTTCAGTTTGGCAAAACGGTTTAGGTTATTTGATGATCCGAATCACCGAATAACCCAGAATTTCATCACCCCAGAATCCATTTTTCTTGGCTTCTACGGCGGGGTATCGGAATTAGGGGCTATGCGTATGTATGACGATAGTCCCTGGCGCTTAGCTCCTTTCACCAGGACAATTTGGATACTGACACTAAGACTCCATCACACCATGGCCGGTTCTGGCATGGCGGTTTGTATGCGGCTGAGCCAGTCAATCAAATTCTCCAGTTGCTGATCCGGTTTCAGCACCCCCAGCCCCCTCACGGTGACTTTATTGGGGGTGTAAACAAAACGAGACTGGAGATGATCGGGCAGTTTCTGTTTGAGGAGATTCCAGCCCGGTTCTTCCATGGGTGTTTCCAGCAGAATATGCTGCTTCCCTTCCGGTTTGATCCGAGAAAAGCCAATTTGTTTGGCGATTTGTTTGAGTTCTAGAACCCGAATCAGTTGCTGGACAGCTGCGGGGAGAGGGCCATAGCGATCGCTCAAGTCAGCAGCCAATTGAGTCAATTCTCGCCGGGAGTCAGCAGAGGCCAGCGATCGATAGACGGCCATCTTTTGATCCAGGTCGGGAATGTAGTTGGTGGGAATGAAGGCAGTGAGGTTGAGATCAACTTGCGTCTCATCCACCTTGGGAATCTCTTGACCGCGAATTTCAGCGATCGCTTCCTCCAACATATCCATATAGAGATCGAAACCGATGGCGTCCATCTGCCCCGATTGCTCCACCCCCAGCAAATTGCCGACGCCCCGAATCTCCATATCCCGCATCGCCAGTTGATACCCCGACCCGAGTTGGGCGTATTCTTGAATCGCCCTCAGCCGCTGGCGCGCTTTATCGGACAGTCGGCTTTGTTTGGGATAAAACAGCCATGCATGGGCCTGAATTCCAGCCCGTCCAACGCGTCCCCGTAGCTGGTAAAGCTGAGACAGACCAAAGCGATGGGCGTCTTCAATCAAGATGGTGTTCACCCGGGGAATGTCTAAACCCGACTCGATAATGGTGGTGCACACCAGAATATCGGCGTCCCCATTACTAAAGGTGAGCATGGTGGCTTCCAGCTCCCCTTCCGGCATTTGTCCATGGGCGATCGCTAATCGAATGCTGGGGACCATTTCCCGAAGACGACCGGCGATTTCTTCAATTCCCTCCACCCGAGGCACCACATAGAATATCTGTCCTCCCCGGTCTAGCTCTTGGCGGATAGCCGTGCGGATGGTTTCCGTGGCGTAGGGGGACAAATGGGTTTTGATGGGACGTCGAGAGGGCGGCGGCGTGGTGATCAAACTCATTTCTCGCACCCCAGACAGGGCCATATACAGGGTGCGGGGAATCGGCGTCGCGCTCAAGGTTAGAACATCCACTTGGGTTTTAAGCGCCTTGATCTTCTCCTTTTGATTGACGCCAAAGCGCTGTTCTTCATCCACCACCAACAGGCCTAAGTCTTTGAACTTGATCCCTTTGCCCAAAAGCTGATGGGTGCCCACCACCACATCCAGTTCGCCAGTCGCCAGCCGCTGCTGGATATCCCGCCGCTCCTCAGCTGTGCGGAAGCGGTTGAGCAAGCCCACCTGAATGGGGTAAGGAGCAAACCGCTCCTTCAGGGTGTGGTAGTGCTGTTGAGTCAAAATCGTGGTCGGCGCCAGCAACGCCACCTGCTTATTGGCGGTAATGGCTTTAAAGACGCCTCGCACGGCGACCTCGGTTTTGCCAAATCCCACATCGCCACAGATCAACCGATCCATGGGACGCGGACTCTCCATATCCCGTTTGACATCCTGAACCGCCTTGAGTTGGTCCGGGGTGGCTTGGTAGGGAAAAGAATCCTCTAGCTCTTGCTGCCAGGGCATATCGATAGGAAACGGATGCCCTGACTGCTGCGCCCGTTGAGCATACAGTTTGAGCAGATCCACCGCCACCTTTTTGATCGCCTTGCGCACCCGGCCCTTGGCTTTTTCCCAGGCTTTGCCGGACATTTTGTTCAAGGTTGGGATTTTCTCCGCCGCCGCCCGATAGCGGGAAAGGGATCCTAATTGATCGGCGGCAACCCGTAATAGGCCATCTTCATATTGGATGACCAGATATTCTCGGGTTTCTTTATTCAGACTGAGGCTTTCCAGCTTCAGAAATTTGCCGATGCCGTGATTGCGATGGACGACATAATCCCCTGGCCGCAATTTGTTGGGGTCTACCTGCTTGGAAGCAGCGCGACGGCGTTTGCGAACATAACTGGGTGTAGCCAGCGTATGCTGCCCGAAGAACTCCCGGTCCGTTGTCACTACCAACCGGAAGGTAGGCAAAATAAAGCCTTCCAGCTCAGCCAGTCCGGAATACTTCACCGCGACTGGAATATGCTGGTTCTGCAACTTGTCAATGGCCGGATAATCCTTGGGATTGGGCACAAATTGGGCGGGACAGTCGTGCTCCTGAAGCAGCGCCACAGAGCGGGAAGGCTGGGCCGATACCAACCAAGTAGAAAAGCCGCGATCGCGCTCCTGCCGCAATGTCTCTGCTAATTTGCCAAACTGATGGGGGATGGCAGGCACGGGCCGACTCGATAAATTCAGCCCCTCGTTCTCCTCAGCAATTTCTGACAGATGCAATCGCTGAAAGCATTCCACATCCCCTAAGGCGTCATCAAAGGAGCGATGAATTTTCGGTAGAGACGAAGGCGGCAGAAGGAGAGAGGAATTATCCTCCTTGACCGGCTCACCGCCCGGGTCGCTCACCTCTTTCCAGTGGTCTTCGACATGCTCAAGCCAGCGATCGCTATGGGCCCGACACTGCTCTGGCTCATCCAGAGCGATTAGGGTATTGTCGGGCAAATAGTCCAGCAGTGAAGCAGGTTGAGAGAAAGCCAGCCCCAAGTAGCGACGGATACCTTCAATCGGTTGTCCGTTTTCCAGCGCTTCCTTACCGGCTTCTGTGAGTAATGAATCCAAGCGGTCATTCTGCCGCAGCGTCTCGAGGATGATGGGGCGGAAATCGGTCGCTGTCAGGATTAAGGTATTGATGCTGTCTAGCGATCGCTGGGTCGCTGGGTCAAATTCCCTCAATCGGTCCAACTCATCCCCAAAAAGCTCAAGCCGCACTGGCAGCTCCGAGGCGACTGGAAAGACATCAATAATATCTCCCCGACGACTCCATTGAGCCTCCGTCTCCACCATCGATGTCCGCTCATAGCCAAGGTTAGCCAAGCGATCGCTCAACGCCTTCAGATTCAGCTCCATCCCCTTAGTCAAGGTCAAGCAGTAAGGCTTAAAGACATCCACCGGCGGGAGATGCGGCTGGAGCGCCCGCTCAGTGGCGACAATGGCGAGGGAAGAATTTGGGATTTTAGATTTTGGATTCTGGATTTTGGATTGGGATTTCTCTCCCTCCCCCCCCATCTCCCCATCTCCCCATCTCCCCATCTCCTGATTCTTCACCAAATCCGCCAGCACCTGCAGCTGCCCCCAGGTCATTTC
>JASJDH010000125.1 GCA_030065175.1 Leptolyngbyaceae cyanobacterium MO_188.B28
GGGGCAAGAATACAGGAGACAGGAGACAGAATCCAGTTCTTGACTGACTTCTGACTTCTGACTTCTGTATTTCTTCTCTACTGGATTGTCCCGCTTTAAGTTGGAGCCCGAATACAGAATACAGAAATTAGTAAGGCGCTGGATTCTGTCTCGTGATTTTTGCATCCTCCCTCAAGTTGATTTTTCAAGCGTTCGCCCACAATCGTGATCGCATTATTACCAACCGTTAAATTTGCTTAAATTTGCTAGCAGTTTCCTCGCCGGGAAAACAGATTAGACCTATACAGGTTTCGCCGCCCGGAAGAGCGGAATTTAAGAGGAGGACTTGATCTCGGATAATTCAAACAATAAATTGTCTGGTATTTTTAAGTAGAAACCGCTCCACTAATTGAAATCTTTGGCGATAGAGATGGGTGATAGCAGCTATGGATGATAGTTGTATCCATGTTCTTCTGGTAGAGGATAATCCTGGAGACGCCTTTCAGGTTGAGCATTTCCTCAACCTGACGTTATTGAACCAGTTCCATCTGATCCACGTAGAGCAGTTGAAGGCGGCTGCCTATCGTTTGGTTGAAGAAAACTTCGACATCATTTTATTAGATCTAGGGCTGCCTGATAGTCTAGGATTAGAGGCTTTGACGGCTATTAAGACTCAGGTTCCTCATATCCCTGTGGTGATTCTAACGGGATTGGGGGATGAAGAACTAGCCTTTCAAGCCGTTCGGCAGGGAGCCCAAGATTATTTGGTTAAGGGGCAGGTGACCGCTGAGGTTCTGGTGCGTACGATTCGATACGCCATTGAACGCAAACGCACAGAGGAAACCTTGAAGCAAGCCAAAGCCGCCGCCGAGGCGGGTAATCGCGCCAAGAGCCAATTTCTGGCTAGCATGAGTCATGAATTTCGCACGCCCTTGAATGTGATGCTGGGTTTTACCCAGATATTGCATCAAGATTGCTCCCTTAGCCCGCAACAGCAAGAGTATCTGAACATTATTTTCCGCAGTGGAGAGCATTTGCTGACCTTAATTAATGACATCTTAGATATGTCTAAGATCGAGGCGGGGAAAACCCAAGTCAATCTGAATCACTTTGACCTAGATGATTTGCTTAACGGCCTGGAAAATATGTTTCAACAGCGGGCTCAATTGCAAGGACTACAGCTCATCATTGAACGGGCTCTGGATATACCGAAGTATGTGCAAACAGACGAGAGTAAATTGCGGCAGGTGTTGATTAATCTGTTGGACAATGCCGTCAAGTTTACCCAGCAGGGGTGGGTGGCGCTGCGGGTCAAATCCTTGTATCCCATACCCCACAACCCGCACTCTACGCCCCGCACCCTACACTTTGAAGTTGAAGATACCGGTCCTGGGGTTGCGCCAACGGAGCTTGAAAATTTGTTCGATGCATTTGTGCAAACTCAGATTGGCCGAGAAATGGGGCAAGGCACGGGGTTAGGATTGGCCATTAGCCAACAGTTGGTGCGGCTGTTGGGGGGAGAGATTACCGTGACCAGCACTTTAGGCCAAGGCAGTCGATTTCAATTCGAGATTCCAGTTCAACTAAGCTCATCAAGTGAGAGTTATATCTATGAAAACTCGATTGAGCCAGATAAAACTTCGGTTCCCGCACGATCGCTAAAGAGCCTACCAACTGAGGCGGTGATTGAATCCCTAGCGACGATGCCGACTAAGTGGTTAGCGGCCTTCGATGAGGCTGCAGTCGTCGCCAAGGCTGAGCCAATTTACCAACTGATTGATCAAATTCCTCAGAATCAGACTGCTTTGGCTGAAACGTTGGTGGAATTAGTTGAGGACTTTCGGTGTGATCAAATCCAAAATTTAGTGCAACAGACCGGTAAATTAACGTCTTCTCGATAAAGAACCTGCCATATTTTCTCAACTTAAATTATTCGCTGAACTAAAATTAGATGACTTGCATTAATTCACTGCCCAGGTTTAAAATATTTTTTCTTAGATTGGTCTATCTTTTTAGATAAGCAGGTTTTTATATGGCATAAGACTTACACAGGATGCTGTCGCCAATTTTATTATTAAGATTTAACTTTTGAGTAAAACTTATTACATGTAGGAAGTTGATAAATCATTGATTCTTCCATTGACTGATTTCATTGATTGTGTAGATGGCTAGAGCAAGTTTTATTCAGTAGAAATACAGACGCATAAGCAGGGAATTTTTTTTACGCTCAGGCAAAAGGTTGTGGATCAACAAGTTTTTCATTAGCCAATTTCAATTAGCCAAATTCAAAACTGGCCAAGGACGTTGATGATTAATGCCCTTCATCATTTTGGCAAGTACTCATGGGCCTGAGTCTGCGCAATACAACTGACCCCAATCATGTTCCGAAGGCGGATATTTTAATTGTTGACGACAAACCGAATAATCTCCGTGTGTTATCCACTGTACTGACTGATCGGGGATATGAAGTTCGGTGTGTAACCAATGGGCCTATGGCCCTCGCTTCGGCCCAAAGAGTTCTTCCCGATTTGGTTCTGCTGGATATCAAGATGCCAGATATGGACGGATATGAGGTTTGTCGGCAATTAAAAGCGGATCCATTAACTCGCCAAACGCCCATCATTTTTCTCACGGCATCGAATGAGAGTTGGGACAAAGTGAAGGCTTTTGATGTCGGCGGAGCTGACTATATCGCCAAACCGTTTCAGATTGAAGAAGTCCTGGTTCGAATTGAAAATCAACTGTGTCTCCAATCCGCAAATGCTAAGATTCGACAATTAAATGAACAGCTTGAACAACGCGTGTTTGAGCGTACGGCTCAGCTAGAGGCTGCAAATCAGGATTTGGAACGGGAAATCGCCGTGCGTAAGCGAGTTGAGGAACAACTCTGTCATGACGCTTTGCACGACGCGTTAACGGGGCTGCCAAACCGAAGCCTGTTTATGGAGCGGGTTGATCAGGCCTTGAAGCAGGCGAAACGGCGCGAAAATTACAAGTTCGCCGTGCTTTTTATTGACCTGGATCGGTTTAAACGGGTTAATGACAGCTTTGGCCATTTGGTCGGAGATCAATTATTAGTCAAGATTGCTCGGCTGCTAGAGCAATGCCTGCGGGAGAATGATACGGTGGCTCGCATCAGCGGCGATGAATTTACGATTCTGCTCGACGATATTACCGACATTACAGACGCTACTCGGACGGCTGATCGGCTTCAAGAAGTCTTACAGGTTCCAGTTGAGCTTCGGGGGCAAGCGATTTATCCCACGGCTAGTATCGGCATTGTCTTGGGCGCTGCAGAGTATGAGAATGGTTTAGACCTGTTGCGTGATGCTGACATCGCGATGTATCGGGCGAAAGAGGGCGGTCGGGCGCGGTATGAAATTTTTGACCAAATTATGTATGCACAGGCCCTTAGTCTCTTGCAGTTAGAGAATGATCTGCGGCTGGCGTTGGATCGACAAGAGCTGTTGGTTAATTATCAACCGATCGCCTCTTTAAAGGATGGAAGCTTGACGGGTTTTGAAGTTTTACTGCGTTGGCGCCATCCCGAGCGGGGTTTAATCTTACCGAATGAATTTATTCCCGTTGCTGAAGACACTGGGTTGATCATTCCGATTGGGCGATGGGTGATCCAAGAGGCTTGCAGTCAATTGCAAACTTGGCAAGTAAAATTTCCTACCATGGCTCCCTTAAAGATGAATGTGAATTTGTCTGGCAAACAGTTGAGGGATGTCGATTTCATTCAACGGCTTGACCAAATTTTGGCTGAAACGGGCATTGCCAGCCATTGTCTAGAGCTAGAAATTACGGAAAGCACACTGATTGAAAATGCTGAGATGGCGACCAACCTATTTTCACAGGTGAGGGCTCGGAATGTACAACTCAGCATTGATGATTTTGGCACCGGGTATTCTTCGCTCAGTTATCTGCACCGTTTTCCCATTAATACTTTGAAGATAGATCATTCTTTTGTAAGCCAGATTACCCCAGCTAAAAAAGATATGGGAATTGTTCGAGCCATCACTGCCCTAGCTCACATGCTGAACATGGAGGTGATTGCTGAAGGGGTGGAGACTGGGTACCAATTAATGCAGCTAAGGCGATTGGGCTGTGAGTTCGGGCAAGGAAATTTCCTATCCCGACCCTTAGATTGTGACGCAACCGCTCTGATGATAGCGGCGCAACCGCAATGGTAACCGTCAAACTGACCTGGGAAGCGCTAGGCTATAGATAGGGGCGTTTGCTTGCATCAGTCCCTCCAGGAGGTAATCATGACAACTTCAGTGCAACTGTTGACGGCAACCCTGCTAAGCCTTCCGATCCTATTGCTTGGCGGTCAGGCGGTTGCGATTCCTCCAGATGGGAGCACAGTTCCGCAAGACTTTTTGACGATTAATAGTTCGTCGCGGCGTTTCTTTGAATCTGGAAACGATCGGTTTGAACAAGAAATTGATGCATTGCTTCGGGGAGATTTCGCCTTTTCAGAGGATTTGCTGATTATCGATGAGGCGGCTGGAATTGAAGATGATTGGGAGCGGCTCGAAGGGCCGAATCGATCCTTAGAGGACATTGAGCAGATTGAGATGGATTTACCCTAGGGGATCTGCGGATAAATAAAATCCATCTACCCATCCACCCATCCACCCATCCACCCATCCACTGCCTTTTACTGGGACTTTATTTTCACGCAACTCACTAGGTTGTCTGATGTGGGCTAATCTCGTTGGGTTTCCGCACTGTTGTGGAACACAGAACTGGCTAAAATGGCGGCTTGGGTGCGATCGCGCAGATTCAGCCGCCGCAGGATGCTATTGACATGGTTTTTGACCGTTCGCTCAGCAATAAATAACGCCTGAGCAATTTCCCGGTTGTTATAGCCTTCGGCGATCAATTGCAGCACCTCCCGCTCTCGAGGGGTCAGCTGATCGAATTCCGGGGGGGCGGTCACGATGGGGGTAGGGGCGGTCGCCATCATTTTTTCGAACAAGCCAGGCCCCAAGTGGGTATGCCCCTTATTGACTAAGCGGATCGCCTGCGCTAACTCCTCTGAAGGGGTATCCTTCAGCAGATACCCTTTAGCGCCGTACCGCATTGCTTGTGTGACATACTCATCATCATCAAAGGTTGTCAGCACCAATACCTTGACATCCGGCGCTTGTTGATGGATGGCTTGGGTTGCAGCCACCCCGTCCATAACCGGCATGCGGACATCCATCAACACCACATCCGGCTGTAGCAAGCGGGTCTGTTCGAGGGCTATCTGACCATTTTCCGCCTCTCCCACCACCTCTAGATCAGACTTGGCCTGCAGGAGTTTCCCCAAGCCTTCGCGAATAATTTGTTGATCGTCGACTAGCAACACTCGGATCATCTCGGGTCTCCTGATTGGGGAATATCAACCTGAATTTGGCAGCCTTGACCGGGTTGACTTCTGAGGGAGAAGCGTCCCCCAAGCGCCTCTATGCGTTCCCGCATGCCCTGTAAGCCAAATCCAGTCGTATTGGCGACCGGGTTGAACCCTTGGCCATTGTCCTCAAAACAAAGGGAGAGGCCCTGGGGATGTTGCCGCAGATCCAATTGAACGTGTGTCGCCTGACTGTGTTTAGAGACATTTGTAAAGGCCTCCTGAACCACTCGATAGATGACCGTTGAGATTTCCAGCGGCGGGGGCGATTTTAGGTCCAGATGGGACTTAAGCTGAATTCGATTCGTCTGTTCAAATTCTTGTCCGAGTTTAGTTAAGGCGTCCGCCAGCGATTGTCCTTTGAGGGGATGGGTGCGTAGGGTCGCCACCGATTGACGGACATTCTGGAGGGCTTCTTTGCCTAACGATCTGGCTTTTTGGAGATGCTGGCCAGCCTGCTCGGTATCTTTCGGTAGAAGCATCGCCACATTCTCGAGTTGAATGCTTTGGGCTGTGAGGGAGTGTCCTAACGAATCGTGAATTTCTCGGGCGATCCGGTTTCTTTCCTGTAGAGTGGCTTGGTTTTCAATCAGTAGGGCGTATTGACGCAGTCGCTGATTGGCCCGTCCCAGCTTCTCTCGACTCTGTTTCTCCGCCAGTAAAGCCCCCACCAACAACAACACAAACACCAGGACAAAACCAAACAGTAGGGCTGAATTCAAGGTCAAGTTCAACAGCAATACATCAGAAGGAGGCCGACGCGCCCCTCGAGGGAAGCCTGCCCGAAGGAAGCCCGCTCTCATGAGAGGAAACCCGAATAGCCGAATCCTCTGAATGGTAATGAACAGCATGAACAGAAATGAAGCGTAGGCGGCGATCGCCGCCAGTATGCGTCCCCGCCAAGGAAAAATTAAGCAGGCGCGGATCACCACTATCAGCAACAAGATGGGAAAAACCCGCTCTCCCCGTCCGCCTAACAGGACGGCTAACCAGCTTAAGCCAAAGCCAAAGCCAGTATAGAGGACTTGACATTGCCAGATTTTTGCCGGCGATCGCAAGCCCAATAGTCCTAAGGCGGCAATGCTGATGACTGCGCCGAGAGGAATCCGTACGCCTAGATTGGGTAAGATGTAAAGCCTTAAGACGCCTGGAAGGTGCGGATGGAAATGGGCGGCGTGAGGCGGCTGGGGTAGGAACGATAAGGTCGCCAGAACGGCGGCCCCCAAGAGAGTCCACTCTAGATATAGCAATAGGGGGAATGGATGTTTTTCCCGGAGAAACAGTTGCATATAGACGGACCTATCGTCGCATCAGTCTGAACTTTCTTACTCTAGTGCACCGTTACTAGATTAGAGCAGGATCTCAGGTAACAGATGGGACTCCATCCGCTAGTCCTAAAGTACCAAATTGAATTGGTCCTTTGGGCGCAATCAGTTTGGGTACTGTGATCCAGGCGGTGAAGCCGGGGCATTGCTTAGGATGTGAGTGTGATTGAATTTGACCTTTACCCCTTCAACCTTAGGAGACAATTACCATGACTTTGAGACGCTCTCTTTTAATCACCGCCGCCGCTATTCTAGTTCCTATGGGTAGCGCCTTCGCTTTGACTGAGACGCAGTTCAATTCTCCCAACCTGATCGCTCAACGCGCTGCTGGAAATGGCGGTCGGTCACAGGGATTTCAGGAAGGTCGATGGCTTGAGCAGATAGATCTGAGTGCTGAACAAACAGAACGCATTCAAGCGATTCGAGAAGAGACTAAGCAAACTATGGAGCCTCTGCGGGAGCAGTTACGGCAGGAAAGAGATATGTTGCAATCTCAAATGGCTGGCGATAGGGCGACCGATGAGCAGTTGCGGGCGCAGCATCAGAAGATACAGGATTTGCATCAGCAGTTAGGTGTCGAGCGATTTGAGACGATGCTGGCGATTCGGCAGGTGCTGACGTCGGAACAGCGGGCTGAGATGGCGGAGTTGATGGAGCAGCGCCGGGAACAGAGAAGACAAGGGCAGGGATATGGCGGTCGGTTTGGCGGGGGACGCAATTGATCTAAGCGCGGAGTTAGAAAGGGAAAATACGCGATCGCGCAATTTATCTGCGTTGACTCCCCAGTGAAATCTACGTAAGTCCCACTCCTATTGCCAGTTCTAAGGCGATACGCTGGTGTCAGTTAAGCCTAATTCATTAAGCCTAACTTTGCTTCTTTAGATTGGAAAATCCCTTAGGCAGAATACAGGAGCTCGGAGACAGAATCCAACTCCTTGAAAACTTCTGTATTCTGCATTTCTCTCCTGCTGGAATTTTCCAAAAAAATTGCCCCCTATTGGGATGACGCCAAACAAGAATTGCTCTCGTTCGGAAGATAAAGAAACCATGAGCTACTACGATTTTGACGATCACTTTTGGGCTCCCCACGAAGTCTGTGCACAAGCCCCCAAAAAGGAAATGACCCATCGCCCCTTTTCGTGGGTGAAACAATGGATCCAGGCAGTGTTTCCTCAGTTAAATCGGAAGTTCAATTAAAAATTCTGTTCCTTGTTCAGGGGCGGAAATGCACTGCAATAACCCACCATGTTTTTCCACGACAATCTGTCGACTAATGGACAGCCCCAAACCGGTTCCCTTATCGATGGACTTGGTTGTGAACAGATAATCAAAAATGCGTTCTTTGACGTCGGTGGAAATTCCTGGACCATTATCAGCAATCCGAATGATCACGCCGCTATCGGTTTGTTCGGTCAGGATACGAATAGTCGGCGTGAGCGGCTGGGGGATTCGACTGGTCTGGTCGGTTCCTTGGGCCGCCGATTGTTCCCCAGCTTGACGCTGTTGAGCATCTTCACAATCTTTAGGGCGCCAACTTTCTACTGCTTCCAGCGCATCGATCGCATTGGCGATGAGATTCATAAATACTTGGTTGAGCTGCCCAGCATAACACTTAACCCAAGGTAAATCGCCATAGGCTTTGACGACCTGAATTTCTGGCCGTCTGTTATTGGCTTTCAGACGATGTTTCAAAATCAGTAAGGTGCTGTCAATGCCCCGATGAAGATCATATGGGATTTTAGTGTCGTTATCAGCGCGGGAGAAAGTCCTCAAAGAGGTGGTGAGGGTGTTGATATGCTCCGTTCCCGTTTTCATGGAGGCGATTATCTTCGGTAAGTCTTCAGCGATATAGTCCAAGTCAGCCGCTAAAATTTCCTGCTCAATTTTAGCGCCTGGAGATGGGAATGTTTGCTGATAAAGGGATAAGAGGTGAAAAAGGGTTTGAGTATAGTCCGCAATGTAGTAAAGGTTGCTGGCGATAAACCCAACCGGATTATTAATCTCGTGGGCGATTCCGGCGACCAACTGACCCAGACTAGACATCTTTTCGCTCTGAACCAGTTGGAGCTGGGTCTGTTTGAGTTCCCGGAGCGCCTCGTGCAGCTGTGGCAAGGTCGCCTGTGCTTGATTATGAGCTGTAGTCTCCATGGGCGTCATTTTTCACAGAAATAGGGCTTCAAGCGATTGGCTTAATGATTCCGATTAGTATTGGTTGGCAGCTCTCAATCGAGAGATATCAACCGAGAGCAGGACAACGATACCTGCCGCCAACCCGATTGGAGTTTAGGCTCAAGTTGGCGCACTAACATTTACTTCAAGGACCACACTCAACCTTGGAGCAACTTCAACCCTATCTAGTCTTTAGCTACAGGAAACAAAATCTAGTTACTTGAATCAGCTGTACGCTTAGTATCAACTGCGAATTTGAGTACACCCTTTGCTTACTGGACTCATCCTTACAGACTAAGCTTATCAATTCAACCCAGCAGCCTTATTAATTTTAGAAGGCAAACCGATAAAAGCAAAGTCACTGTTCGTAGATATGATAAACCACTGTAAAGGCAGATTAGCACTGATTAACGAAGTCGATAAATCCCCATGGTTTTAGCGGGCATGTCAACCTTGACTGCTGAATCTTTAAGGGTAATCGTGGGAGGAGCGCCCAGCTCCAGCAGATCCACCAGCGCCTTGCCTTCTGACATGGCTAAGCGATCCAGGCTCTCAATCTCTAGATTATTTTGGACGGGGATAGATAACAGACCCGTGGGCAGGGGACTGTTATTAATCACGACGATAATGCGATTGTCCCCCAATCCTCTAAAGAAGGCGTAGACGTCTAAGTTTGGCTGGCCGTTCTGCCGCCGCATTTCGGCGTAGTAGCCGCTATGTAGAGCCGGATTACCCTTCCGGATTTGGATCAGCTTTTGCACATAGCTAAAGGTATCTTGTGGATTCGGTAAAAAGCCAACCCCCCCCAATGTCCGACCGGCGTTCGTCCACGCCCAGTCAGGCATATCGCGGCGATTGTCTGGGTCTGGACCGCCATACATGCCGATTTCGTCGCCGTAATACAGTTGGGGGATGCCTGGAAGGGTGAAAAGACTGCCTAAAGCCAGGTGATAGCGACGGCGAGCCTGATCTTCTGAGATGTCGCCCTTAGTTTCATTGGTAAACCGAGTCAAGTCATGGTTGTCAAGTAGGTTGGTCAGCATTAAGGTGCGGGCTCCAAACGCCTCTAGGGTTTCCTGCATTTGATTGGCGACCCAATCCACCGATCCCCCCTTGGCGAAGGTCTCCACCATCGCCTTTTGCAGCGGAAAGTTAAAGACTGAGTCAAATCCAGCTTCGGTAAAGGGTTTTAGGCGCTCTGTAGAATTTTGATCGAGAATCTCACCCACCAAGAAGAGGTCGGGTTGGATTTGCTTCATCAGAGGAATCCAGGTGTTTTGGAGATAGCTAAGGGGGACATGCTTCGCGGTATCCATGCGAATGCCGTCGAGGGTGAATTGCTCGAGCCAAGCCTTACTCTGTTGGGTGACGTATTGAACCGCTGCTCCATTGCGAAAATCAAAATCAGGCAATCCAGCAAGGTCGCAAAAGATGTCGGGATTTCCTAAGGCTTCGCAAAGAGGTCGGCTAGGATTGAACCAACTAGTTTCTTGGGTAGTGATGCGGGCGTTGTAGCCAGCATGGTTCACAACCTGATCCAAAATAAATTTGAAGCCATTATTTTGTAGGGTCCGAATAAGAGCCTTCAGGTCGGTCTCTCCTCCCAATTTGGGTTCAACGGCGAGGGTATTGGAACTCGTGAAATCAGGCCAGTAGCCGTGGTACCCACAGGAAGTATTATTGGCTGGCCCTATTTGCCCAACTTGTTGGTAGGCAGGTGTAACCCATACTGTGGTTACGCCGAGTTCTTTAAGATAGTCTATTCGCTGGCTAAGTCCCGCCCAATCCCCTCCGTGAAATTTGGTAGGACTGTTGGGGTCAAAGCACTCAGCGCCGCCTAAGGTGTCATTGGCGCTATCCCCATTTTCAAACCGATCCGTCATCACCAGATAAATCACCTGCTGTCGCCAAACACTGGGATCGGCTGCAGCTGAGCTGGGTTGTAAGCAACTTATCCAAATAGGGACTGTGCTCAATAAACTGACAAGTAACGATGCAGGACGCTCCATGATGAAGTCTCCATATGAATGGAAATGATGGGTTTGTAACTTGAAGCGGGAAATTATCCCTGAGGCAGGATACAGGAGTCAGGAGACAGAATCCAGTTCGGTAACGCTAATCCTATTTCACATTGACAAATCGTCCTTGGGCGATCGCTCTCAGCTGATGCAAGTCTTCTCGACGTGAAATCGACAGCGGGGTGGTCGCCTTGATTTCTGTCACCAGCATTGGAGTATCTAACGGTTGTTGCTCATAAATAGCCCGATAGAGGGCGGTGATCACCGCCTGTTCAATCTCTGCGCCACTGAAACCGTCGGTCGCCTGGACTAATTCCGTCAAGTCAAAGTGTTCAAGTGATTGATTCCGAGCTTGCAAGTGAATTTTGAGAATAATCGCCCGCTCCTGCGGGTCGGGCAAATCGACAAAGAAAATCTCATCAAATCGCCCTTTCCGCAATAGTTCTGGGGGAATCCGGGAGAGGTCGTTCGCCGTCGCCACCACGAAGACCTCTTGGGATTTTTCCTGCAGCCAGGTCAAGAAATAGCCAAACAATCGGCGAGATAAGCCGCCATCGGCATCGGTATCGCTAACCCCCATACTTTTTTCAATTTCGTCAATCCATAGCACTGCGGGCGCCATCGACTCCGCCAGCGAGACCGCCCGTCGAAAATTTCTCTCAGATTCCCCCACGTACTTGTTATAAAGCCGTCCCGCATCAAGTTTCAGCAACGGCATTTTCCACTCCCGGGCAATGGTTTTGGCGGCTAGAGACTTGCCACAGCCTTGAATGCCGACGATCAAAATGCCTTTGGGCGGCTGTAGGTTAAAGGCTTGGGCCTGGGGACTAAAGCCTACCTTAGCTCTGGCTAACCATTGTTTAAGACCGCTGAATCCGCCCAGTAGCGCTGTGTTGTTTTCTACCGAGATATAGTCCAGCAAGCCTTCTTCGTGGATCACCTGCGCCTTACGCTGCAGAATTCGCCCAATATCTTGAGTACTTAGGGCTCCATCTTCTAAAGCTGCATAGGCGATTACTTTTTTGGCCTGTTTCAGGGTCATGCCTTGTAAGGCCCGGACTAAAGGCGGGACATCCTGCTTTTGGAGCTGCACTTTGATGCGGCCCTGGAGCGAGCGAGTTACTTCAGAGATGACTTGATAAAGCTCGTCTTGATCCGGCAGTTTGAGGGGAAAGTAGACGACGTCGTGGGCGATATCCCGAGGCAGGGTAATGGCGTCTCCAGTGATCACTATTGCGGAACGGTTGAGCGAAAACTGGTGAGCAATTTCGCGGAATTGACGAGCGACGGCGGCGTCATCCAGGTGTTTGGCAAAGTCTTTCAGCAGATAAATGGCTTTGAAGCTCATATCCTGGATATGTTTCAGCATATCCAACGGTTCTGTGGTGTTCTCCAAAGCGGAGGGACGAATTGTTCCAGGGGGGGCGTACTCGTTTGTCCAACGGGCGTGAATGTTGCCCTGCGATCGCACTAATCCCTGGGCGATACTCCAATCAAACATGGCCATCTGTAGGTCGTTGACAGCCTTGTTGAGCAACACCTCCACCCTTTCTTCCTCCACCGTCTCAATCACGATCACTGGATGGAAGGACATGATCAGAGTTTGCAAGTGGCGGATGCTAGCAGCTATGGACATGGGGGGTGGGGAGGATGGGGAGGGTAGAGAGGATGGGGAGGATGGAGGGGATAGGGGAGATGGGGAAGATGGGGAGGATGGAATTGATGGGGAGGATGGGGAGGGACGAAAATTCAGATTTCAGATTTCAGATCTCGAGAAGATAGGTGAATTGAATGTTGGGTCAAATCTCTAAGCGGTAGTTAAGAAGCGGGTCTTGTCAGGTGTTGACTTTTGTTGGAAGCCTTTTGCGAAAACAGTGGGGAACATATCTGGCCTCCCTTTATGACTCCCATTGTCTGACTTGTGGGTCTTCCATTTTTAATCAGTCAGAATCGTTCAGCTTACGGAAAATTTCTAGGAAAGTTCAGCTTTTGGCGATGGCGCTTCAGGAAATAGCTTGCCAGCGACTGCGATTGCGAGACAGCCAAACGCGCAGCCCACGCAGTAAGTAAATAATGCTGGCAGCAGCAGCACCGAGCCGAATAGGTAGATCACACTCATTGCTAGATCGCGTTGATCTTGACGAAACCAAGTCATGACTCATTTCCATATATCGTTAGAAGCAATACTATTGATATTGGATGGATGTACACATCCAGGAATACTCGCATCCCAGAAAGTGGATTGGTCCAAAGTCCCTGTGAATTTACTAGCTTCGATATCTCCGCTCCCTTTCCCTCTCATTATTTGGACTAATTTAAGAGAAATGCGCCCGTAACGGCTGGAAGCTCAGTTGCTTAACCTCATGATCCTAGAACCCGATTATCCCCACGTTGTTCTATCGTTTACCTACCGTGGATTCAAGATTGAGATCGATCAAGGTAAGTTTGAGGGGCGACGTAGCTATGCCGCTTGGGCGAATTACGCTCAAGGGTGTGCGGTTGCCGTCCCCTTCGCCCATACCCGTACTGAAGCGGTTAGAAATGCGAAAGGATGGGTAGATCAGAGGCTACAAACTTAAAAATTCTGATAAATGTATTGCAGAATGCCGCGAGCGATCGCATTAGCCATCATTGTGCGCCATTGAGGGTCGGCCAGACGCGGGGCGTCTTCTACGCCTGTGACGTAACCCACCTCTAATAAAGTAGCGGGCATTGAGGTGTTTCTGAGAACGTAAAACCGGCTCCGTTTCAAGCCCCGATTGCGCATGCCCGTCGCCGACAGCATATTTTGATGGATAACTTCGGCCAGTTGTCGTCCATTGTTGGAATAGTAGTAGGATTCTAGCCCATTGACATCTGGACGACTTAGATTTATAGCATTGGCGTGAATGCTGACAAATAAATTAGCATTGGCGTTTTCAGCAATGTCAACCCGGGGTTGTAGCTCCAAGGTGCGATCCTCGCGCCGAGTCATAATTACCTGAACCCCTTGTGCTTCTAGCAAAGAGGCGACTTGGAGGGCGATGGGCAAGACAATGTCTATTTCCCGCAGACCGCCAATTCCAATGGTTCCTGGATCAACCCCGCCATGTCCGGGATCGATCACCACAACGACTCGCTGGGTGGGGCGTTGCTGGGTCGCTGCGACCGAGGGGGGTTGGGGACGGGGCCTGGTCAGGCTTGCTAAGGTCGGCCTATTTTGTTGGGCAGGCGGGGAGGGAATTGGGGCGGTTGGCACCGGTTGAGGCTCAGCCGGTTCCGTCGGCGCCGCTTCCGGGATATCTGGAATTGAGTTTATGGATACTCCTTTTTCGGGCAGCAGCACCACTCCGCTTGCGCCGCTGACCACAGTACGCCAATCTGGACTGCCGTCCCCTAGATTTAGAGTTACCTGAGTTGCCGACGGGGTGTCTTCAGATTGGGTGATTTGCCAATTACGGACGCTGTAGCGCTGGTTAGGCAGATTTTGAGGCGTCAAGCCAGGCGCAATGGAGGTGTCAGCCAGGGTGAGTATGATTTGGCGATTATCTTTGCTCTCCTCTCCTAGCCGCTCCACTTCAATTTCGGGAGGGGCTCCGGCGGTGCGGATGAAAAATCCATCTGCAGTGGCCACTATCTTCTCTAGCTGCGTCGCTGCGTCGCCCATGGCTGCTTGACTGCTGACGCTGTTAGCGTCCGGGGGCGGAGCAGAGGAGGGGGGGGCGGGAATAGTTGGGGGCGGCGCGCCGACCCATTCAGGGTTTGGCAACTGAACGGTCCATCGGTTGGCAATGGTTCCTCGAACTTCGATCTGTTGTGGGTCAAGGACATATCCGGGATTGAGTTCGATCACAAGGCGAGTGGTTTGGTCGTCAAATTGCCCCACCCGAATTTCCCGAACGGCTCCTCCCACCGACTCATTGACCGTTGCCTGATCCAGACTGGTTTCAGGCAAATCGATGATGATTCGAGTGGGGTTTAAGAGTAACTGCGCCCTAGGTTGAACCCGGGTATCGGTCGTAAAGACGAGTTGATTCTGCTCCGCGTCGAAGCGCCAAAATTGCAGCCTAGCGGCTTCAGCCGGCAAAGCAAGCAGAAGCAGCCCAAAAGCCCCGAGAAAACCAGAAAATAAACGATTCAAGCTCACAGTCAAATTAATCGGTAATCCATCAAAAAATTGCTCACCCTGATTATCAAAAGGCCCCTAATCCTATATCTATGGATTAAGCTTCCGTTGCTCTATCGTTAGGCGAGTCGTCATAGTATCATCCATCCACGTGGGTTCACCCCTAACTTCCTTGTCCTGAGTACTATAACGAATGGTCATACATTTGGAACTTAATTTGACCTGACATATACAAGGACTTTATCAGGCAATGGCTTCCTAAAAATCTTGAATTGGCTACAGGGATACTGGCGTCTGGTTGAAGACCGCCCCTCTAATCTTCCCAACTTCTCCCAGGAATGCATCAATCTGGAGTTCGCTAGATGCGGATGAGCAGGGCCTTTAGCCATCTTAGGCTTCAGGCAGATCCACTCGCCCATAAGGTGATTGATGATTACACTAACCGAATTACGCCAACCCCAGGCTATCAACTTAAGGCGGGAAATTATTGATGGGGCAGAAGTCAGGAGACAGAATCTAGTTCCTGACTGACTTCTGACTTCTGACTTCTGACTTCGCTGGATTGTCCCGGCTTAAATTGCACGCCCCAATCCCATCGTAATCAAGGGGACAAAACTGCGTTTTAAGACTTTAAAGTGAGGGGGTTGCGGGATTTGATAGAAGCATGGTAATTAGACCGAGGTTTTCTAATCACTACGATTTACATTGGGAAAGTCTGATTGGGAAAGTAATCCCTTCTGAGAAGAGGATGGCTCTACAGAAGCTAAAAGTTGCTTAGGAATTGAACTCCGCTTTCCACCTTGGAAATACTTTTGAGTGATCAGTTGATAAACCAAATGGCGAATAATTTAAGCTGCGAGACTCCAGTGGCTTAGGAAGATAGAAGGCAGGAAATAGATTGTTATGAGAATTGAATTTCACCTTCTAAAATTTTGAATTTAAACGTATTGAAATTCTGTTTCAGTTGTGAGTCGCGTCGATTATAGAGGTATTTTTTAATGATTTTGGATATTTAAATCTTGATTTCTGAGGATTCTTCAGAGTAATAAATATAGCTCTGAAGTCCAAAGTTATTTCATTTTCAACGAGTCCCCTTCGCTATAATTTTTCCCTCACCCCCAACCCCTCTCCCACGTTTGGGAGAGGGGATAAAGCGTGGTTCCCCGTTTCCCAAACGTGGGAGAAAGGGTTGGAGATGTAAAGCTTTTCTCTTCTCGTTCGCCTTTGGCGTTTTCGAAGGGTAGAGTGGGCTGATGGAAATTAAAGTAAACGGAGTAAACTTCTTAAAGGACTATCAACTTGAAGCAAAAAATATCTGTAGAGTGGGAGTCGGAAGGTAATGGGAAGGGGATGAAGCTCTTTTTTATAGGATTTCGCCTCTTTCATTCTTCTTGATTAGATATTCTTATCTGGAATTACATATTTGAAAACACATGCTTTTTGTCATCCTTTTTTAAGGGTTATAATTCTCTGAAAAATTTTTCTGAAAGTTTGACGGATTGTCATAGAAGGTGATCTTAAAAAAAGCTCAAGAAGAAATATTTTTTATTGTTTTAAACGATATAAGGATCAATAAATTGAGCATTATGCTTTGATCTTTTCTTAATCCAATCCCTTAATAAAAATCTATGGACTCCATTCTTAATGTTGTTGTGCTGTCGCGAATGCAGTTTGCACTGACAGCAATTTTTCACATTCTCTGGCCTATTTTGACCACGGGCATGGCGATCTATCTGGTGGTTGTCGAAGGCCTGTGGCTAAAAACGCGTAATGTCGACTACTATCGCCATGCTCGTTTCTGGTCAAAGCTTTATGTTTTAAACTTCAGCATCGGCGTTGCTACCGGCATACCGATGGAGTTTCAATTTGGCTCCAACTGGGCCCCCCTTTCGGAATCCATCGGCGACTTCTTTGGCAGTATTTTAGGGTTTGAAGCCACTATGGCTTTCATGCTGGAAGCGGGATTTCTCGGCATTATGCTGTTTGGTTGGGAGCGCGTTCATCCGGTGATTCACTATTTGGCCACAATTATGGTGGCCTTTGGCGCTAACCTATCAACCTTCTGGATTTTGACGGCTAATTCTTGGATGCAAACTCCGGCAGGCGGGCAATTTGTGGATGGAAAATTTGTGGTGATCGACTATTTCCAGGCGATTCAGAGTCCGTTTATGGTCACCAGTTTCTTCCATATGTTCTTCGCTACGCTGGAGACTTCGATGTTTGTAATCGGCGGGATTAGCGCTTGGTACATCCTCAGCGATCGCCATTCGGCTTTCTTTGCAAAATCGTTGAAGATTGTCTTGGCGGGGGCGATCGCCATTACCCCGCTGCAAATTTATGTTGGCGACGAAAGCGCCAAGCAAGTCTATCACTACCAGCCGACCAAATTAGCGGCGATGGAAGCTCAGTGGGAGACCATTCCGGCTGGAGAATCCGCCGACTGGAGTATTGTGGCCTGGCCCAATGGAAGGGCGGAGAAAAATGATTGGGACATTAAAGCCCCCAACGGCCTCAGCTACCTGCTTGAATTCAAGCCCACCCTTTCTGAACCAGTTCAGGGCTTAAAGGAATGGCCGCCGGAGAATCGCCCTCGAATGGTATCCCTGATCTACTATTCTTTCCGGATTATGAGCGGTATCGGCTTCTTCTTTGCGGGCCTGATGTTGTGGAGCGTTTTGCAATGGCTGCGGGGCAAGCTCTCATCAGACACCATCGCCCAACAACGATGGCTAATGCGGGGCTGGATTTTGGCCGCTCCTCTAGGGTACATCGCCGTGGAAGCCGGTTGGATTGTCCGCTGTGTGGGTCGACAGCCGTGGGCAGTTTACGGTGAAATACGCACGGTTGACGCCGCCTCTAATTTGCCAATCGGCAGTGTGTTAACCTCGCTTCTTGGCTTTTCCGCCATCTACACCCTACTGTTTGTATCTGCGCTTTACTTCGGTAGCCGCATTATTCGGCAAGGACCCAATCTGGAATTGGAGCCGCCGGGTTTGGATCGCCCGCCTGCTCTGGAAACGTCGCCCGCCGAGCATACGCCTGATCAACGTCCGCTGGAAGCCCAGCAATAGGAGGTCGAATGGAAACCTTATCGTATCTGCTGCCCCAGGTTTGGTTTGTGATTTTGGGTATTTTTCTCCTACTCTATGTCATGCTGGACGGGTTTGATTTGGGGGTCGGCATCCTTTCAATCACAGCGTCTAATGAAGAACGCCGCAGCATTTTAATGACCAGCCTGGGCAATATCTGGGACGCCAATGAAACCTGGCTGGTGTTGATGGGCGGCGCTCTATTTGGGGCGTTCCCCCTAGCTTACGCCACGATCCTGAACGCCCTATACATTCCGGTCATTTTGATGCTGTTCGGCTTGATCTTTCGCGCAGTGGCGTTTGAGTTTCGGGAGTACTCTAACCGCAAGCTGTTTTGGAATATCGCCTTTGGCGCAGGCAGCTTTATGGCGGCGCTAGGTCAAGGCCTTGCTTTAGGGGGAGTGCTGGAGGGAATTGCAGTGGATGAGGCGGGGCATTTTATTGGCGGCCCTTGGGACTGGCTAAGTTTCCAGTCGGTGCTGACGGCGTTGACGTTAATTCAAGGCTATGTGCTGATCGGATCCACCTATCTGATTCTAAAAACGGAAGGGGAGCTCCAGAAAACCCATTATGGAACGGCCAAAATTGCCGCCTTCACCACTTTGATAGGGGCTATTTTGATCACCATTGCAACCCCAATTTTTTACCAATCCGCCCGCGCTCGTTTATTCGCCCAGCCGCAAGTTTATGTCTTCGCCCTCATTCCCATTCTGGGCGTTTTGCTAATTGGCCTGCTGATCCGCAGCCTCAATCGATCGCAGGAAGTCACCCCTTTTATCTGGACCATCCTGATTTTTCTCCTGTCGTTTATCGGCCTGGGAATGATCGCCTTTCCATACATCATCCCTACCGAAATCACTATCTATGAGGCCGCCGCCGCCCCCAGTTCGCTGGTCTTTATGCTGATTTTTGTGGGTATTTTGATACCGATTATGGTGTTCTACAACATCTATCAGTATGTCGTTTTCAGGGGGAAAGTTGTGGGGAGTTCTTATGGGGAGTGAATAGGAGTGTTATGCTTGACGTGTACGTATACGTATACGAAAGCGATAATGCACAAGAAGCTGACCATAAGTATCGACGAACAGGTCTATGAAGGTCTGTATAAGGTCGTAGGCAAAGGCTCAATCAGTCAGTTCATTGAGGATCTTGTGCGTCCCTATGTACTCCAAGACGAACTCGACGCCGCATATAAACAGATAGCTGCAGATGAAGAAAGAGAGGCGGAGGCGTTGGAATGGGCTGAAGCTTTAATTGGAGATATTGTGGATGAACAGGGGTGAAGTATGGTGGATCAATTTTGATCCGGCGGTTGGCGGCGAGATCCGAAAAAGGCGACCTGCGATTATTGTCAGCAACAACGCCGCTAACCGAAACCTTAACCGGGTCCAAGTTGTACCGATGACAAGTAATGTCTCTCGGGTATACCCGAACGAGGCGCTCGTTATGTTGCAAGGTCGTCAAGGAAAGGCGATGGCTGATCAACTGACAACTGTGTCTAAGCAACGAATGATGAACAAAGTTGGAGAGCTGACGCAAGTGGAACTGGCTGCTGTAGAATTAGCAATTCGGGTGCAGCTTGGATTGAGCTAAAGGTGTGTTCAATGACTAAGTCAACAGACGAACTTCTAGCAAATGAAGCTGAAAAAGCGAAACAAGAAGGGTTGATAGGAGTATCAGAAAGTGAGGCTCTGTTAGAGGAGCTTCTAAATGCTTAGGATTAATTGAGTGCTAATAAATGAATGGGAATAGGCGTTTAGTTTGCTGACAATAGGACTGATATTCCTCGCCAAAGTAGTCTTCCAACATCTGTTCCTCAATTGCAATCCGGTTGCCAAACCAAACAATGCAGACAAATAACAACAGACCCAGCCCCCATAGCAGGGCAATTGCAGCTAACTCAAGTTAATCTAGCACCCAAAATCAAGAAAGATTTTCCACAATACTTTGTATTTTTGGCTGCTTAAAGGGCTATTCCAACTTCGTTGGAATAATTTGA
>JASJDH010000126.1 GCA_030065175.1 Leptolyngbyaceae cyanobacterium MO_188.B28
CGGTCGACCAACCCATCGCTTCAAGCTGCGCCGCCCAGCGTCCAGCTTCTTCTAGGGTGGCGGTAACGACGACTAGCGGCTGCTGCTGGGCTTGAGCTAAGGCCGAAGCGACTAAGCCCTTGGGCAGGCGGGCGACGCCATTCAAATTAAGGAACTGGTTTTGGTTGAGTTTATTGAGGAGTTCAGCCGTTAGGGGAGATCGCCCCAAAGCGCGGGTAACCGAGGAAAAAGCCATGAGAGACGGTTTACTAAAGGAAATGAGCGCCTATGACAGGCTCTTTAAAATACTTTGACTATTTTAAAGGGGGGTCGTCATAACCAGCATTGCGATCGCTCATTTCAGAAGCAGACTCTAGACGGAAGAAGAGGCGCATCATTTAAGCCGGAATAGTCTGATGGGGATGGAATACAGAATACAGAAGTCAGAATTCATGCAGGTAATGGCTTCTGACTCCTGACTCCTGACTCCTGACTCCTGTATTCTCCCTCGTAGACGATCTCCGACTTTACTGTTGATAGCCGATTTTAGAGTTCAGGAATATAGCCCGTCCGACGCAGAAATCTATCCAGGTCGCTGAAAAAGTCGTTGCGGTCTCTCCACCAATAGACCTGCGAAAGGCGGCCCCAACCGTCTTCCTCCTGACCCAATAGATACTTATTCGCTAAATAGGCCGCTAAGACAGCTTGTTCGATTTGAGGCCGCACTTTCACTTCTTCGGGGGACAGTCCTTGCCTCCTTTTGTCTCTCAGTAAGGAATACTCTATCCACAGTTGGTATGCGTGACTATAAATCCGGTCAGGAAAATCACGGGTGATATCGTGCATCTTGTTTTCTTGATACCGCCAGATTTGGGGCGGGAAACGCGAGGCGTTGTAGTCAGCAAAGGCGTAGGCAAAGCTATCATCTCGACTATTGAATTCTGGAATGCCATCCCCGTTGAGATCTTCAAGGGTATAGTCGCCATTGCCCCAGTAGTGATTGATGACGCGGTAGCGATCGCGGTCAGGATTATAGCTGTAGATAAGGCTTGTGCTGCAGCAGTGCGTTTCGCCGGAGTAGAAGTCTAGGATGATTTCGGGTTCGCGATCGCCATCCAAATCTTGAGCCTTCAGGTCGATGACTTGGCAAGCGATAGATTCATCAAAAACATGATCGTCCACAGACGTATCCAGCACGGTTTCCCCTTGGCGCTCAATTCTGAGCTTGGGATCTTCAATGCAGTCCTCACCCGCCTTAGCCGAAAACTCAGCTTTCACTTCCCCCAATTCTGCACTCAGGTTGGCTCTCTCTATCGCCCATGCCGTTGGCGCTAACGCGAAAGCAACCAAAAAACTGAAGGATGCCATCAAACCGATTTTGAAGTGATTGTTCAAGGCAAATGTGATCATGACTTTCATCAAATAGCGGCGACCATGAGGTAGGGCTCTTATCCGTCATTAGAGTACGTAAACTGAGTGTTTCTACGGAGTTACCGATAAAAGTCAGGGAAAACCTCTGAATATGAAGATATGGTGAACTTTAGAAAGAAAATATCAAGAAAATTCAGAATTCTTGCAAGGGCTGCAAGGGCCGCTAGAGTAGAGCTAATTCTCCTACAGAAGAATCAGCTTAGGGGCCGCTAGAGTAGAGCTGCTTCTCTTACAGAAGAATCAGCTTAGAGACATTGGGAATCCGCGGATAAGCGATATCCCGAGGTAGGGGCGCTAGCGAAGCCATACCCCTAGAGCTATTGCATTTGGCTGGGATCACAATCGACAGTCATGGTAATCCCCATGCTCGTATCATGGCTTGGTTAGGCGCCTATTGGTCCGCCACCCCAGGAATTGAAGTCGGAGACAACGCCACAGTTCGTCTCGATGCAGAAAACGAACCTCAACCCGATGCCTTGCTCAGAATTATCGTCGATGGACAATCAATCATTAGCGAAGATGGCTATGTCGAAGGCGCTCCAGAACTCATCGTAGAAATTGCCGCCAGCACAGCCTCGATCGATTTACACGCCAAACTCAAAGCTTATCGACGTAATCAAGTCCAAGAATATTTAGTTTGGCGAGTCTATGACAGAGAATTCGATTGGTTTCGGCTTAGGCAGGGCAAGTATATTAAACTTCAGCCCAATGAAGCAGGCATTATTTGTAGTGAATATTTTCCGGGTCTGTGGCTAGCGCCAGAGGCTTTACTCACCGGAAACTTAGCTCAAGTGTTAGAAATTTTACAGCAAGGATTAAAATCCTTAGACCATCAAAACTTCGTTAACTCCGCCAAGAAAATATAATGATGGAGCCAGGAAACACCCTTTCCCAACCCTTACCAAAAATCGCTAGGTAGGTAGCCTGACTCCGCCAGCATCCTTCGCAGCAGCGGCATACTGAGGCCAATTACATTGGTATGACAGCCTTCAAGTTTTTCAATAAAGAATCCCCCCTTGCCATCGATCGTAAACGCGCCAGCGCAGTTGAGGGGTTCCCCTGACGCCACATAAGCTTCAATCTGGCGATCGCTCATATAGGCAAAGAACACTCGCGTTACCTGGCGACAAACCAGTGTATCTCTTCGCTTCGGAGTAATTAAAGCATGCCCCGTATAGAGTTCTCCCACCTGTCCCCGCATTTGCCGCCAGCGGGCGATCGCCGCTTCCGGACTCTCCGGCTTGCCATAAAGTTCACCTGCGAAAGCCAGCACCGAATCGCATCCCAACACCAGCGCACTGGGAAACAACGGCGCTACCGCTTCCGCCTTCCCCTTCGCCAAGGCTTCGACAAGCTCCGCAGGATCAGAAAGCTGAACTTGAGATTCATCGAATCGGCTGGGATGCACAAACGGCTGAATCCCAGCAGAAACCAGTAATTGACGACGAGCCGAGGAGGCGGAGGCGAGGACAAATTGGGGTGCAGACATTAAAGTCAGAACTCAAAGTCAGAAGTTAGAACTCAAAAATCAGCAGTCAAACGCGCTAATTGCTAGTACACCGAAAACGACTCAACGGATTGGCGTAAAGCGCCTTCAATCTTGGACCAACGGGCTTCTGGGGTGGACGCGTTAAAGGTAAAAAGTTTACCGCGTCTGACAATTACACTGGCAAGGTTGTGTCGGATTCCAGCAGGCAGATCAGCAACGTACTCCAAAATGTAATAGGTTAACTCCCCAGATTCAACCGCTTGAGCGTCGACGAGCTGAACATCGCGATCGCTGTCTGTAAACGCGTTAATGCTCTTAGAGAGCTTATACCCCACTTCGGTAGGCGTCCCTAAATCCTCTAAGGTTTTACCCTCAGACACTGGACTGATTACTACACTGACATTTTCCGTCGAATTGATAATATCGCGGAAAACCACATCAGGCCCCTCGGCAACCGTCACTGGCACCCAACCTGTCGGGTACAAGAAACTATAGCCGTCATAGTTGTCAGCGTAACTCTGTAAGCTTTCTGTAACTGAAACACACCCCTGCAAACTGATAGCGATCACCACCAATAGCAGCGCCGCAATTCGTTTCAGCATATTCCAATCTCCCCCTAACATTGTCTATCCAGGACGCCTTCAGTCACTATGGGCGACTAAACACCTTCTAAAGTCCTGAAGTTTAACGTCCTAGAATCATCTTACGGATGAATGGCGCTGAAATGAGCCAAATTTAGACCTCTATTTCGGTAGCCTACCCTCTACTTCATAGGGTTTCTCAAAGAACATGAGATGTTGAAGCGGTAAAAACTCCTCAGTTTTTCGCCAGACTAAACCCACCGCCTGCATTTCGCGCTTGACCTGCCTTTGGCTCATCTTGTGCAAGCGCTTAATGGGGATGAAAGGATTTTCGCCTCGGTATTCCGCCATTACAACCTGTCCTCCCGGCTTTAAGGCCGAGACCAGTCTCTGCATTATTTCTTTGGGGTAGTCAAACTCATGGTAAGCATCCACCATCAGAGCCAAATCAATCGCCTCCGGCAAATTGGGATCGGTCGGGCTCCCCTGAACCGTCTCCACATTGACGATATGGTCTTGTTCAATCACCTGGTCCATCATGCCCAACATTTCTGGCTGAACATCGACCGCTAAGACTTTGCCGTCAGGCACAAATGGACTAATACGGAAGCTAAAGAAACCTGTCCCAGCGCCAATATCAGCAACGATGTCCGTCGGTTGCAACTCAAGCGCATCGATCGCCTGGTCCGGTTGCTCTTCCCATCTGCGGCTAGAGCGTTCTAGCCAGTAAGCCGCCTCATGCCCCATCACCTTCGCAATCTCCCGGCCCATATACACCTTGCCGATGCCATCAGAACTAGGAGACTTTTGCTGATAAACTTCGCCCGCTGAAAAGTCAACCAAAGAGGCTGGCGTGCAAGCAATGAGATTCGTTGCTAAAAGAAAGACTGTAAGAATGGCGGCAAGACGAAAGAATAGTCGACGCACCATAAGGGATTTTGGTCACTTGTCATTGGTCATTGGTCATTACGAACCAAGCGGTCAGTAACGTCAACCCTCCCGCAACCCAAAGAGGCGTCTTGTAGCTCAAACTCACCAATAAGCCTGCGATCGCGGGCCCCATAGCATTGGAAATACTGAGGTACGAGGAATTGATACCGAGGACTTCGCCCTGTTCCTGGGGTTCACTCTTTAGGGAAAGAATAGAATCAAGCAGCGGTAGCGGGAAGGAGTTGATCGCCCCAAAGATAATGATCAGACAGAAGAAGGCGGATACCTGCGGAAATGTCGGCATCAGCAGAAAAATCACCCCTCTGATGGCAAGTGTCGTCGCTAGAATATTGACCAAGCTAAAGCGTTGAGTCAGCGGATCTAGGGCAAAAATCTGGGTAACAAATCCCAAAACGCCGAAAATCGCAAATACCAGTGCAAGGGTTTTAGCGTCCTGACGCAAGACATTTAGAAAAAAGGGTTGAAAGGCGAAGGCAAAAATGGTGAAGGTGAAGCCGCTCAAGAAGGTGGACATAAAAATCCGCCCTAATCTTGGATTGACGGCTGCTTGCATCACCTTGTTCAACCCAAAATCTCTCCAACTCAATTGAAAGTCACAGGGCCGAGGCAAAGTCTCTGGCAGCAGGCAAAGACAGAGCAACGCCGCAATGGCGGCCATGGTTGCAGACACTAAGAACCCCATTCCCAGAGAAGACACTCCTGGGGGAGTCGGTAAGGTTTGAGCAAAATAACTCAGGGTTGGCCCCGCCACAAACCCCAGTCGAAAGATGGCCCCAAACACCCCAAATGCCTTAGCCCGTTGAGCAGGATGGGTGATATCGCTGATCACAGCTTGGGCGATGGAGGTGTTGCCGCCGGTTAACCCATCTAAAACACGGGCGGCAAACAGTAACCAAGCAACGGGGGTAAGACTGGCGACGATGTTCGCCAGTACGGTGCCGATTAAGCTCATGATCAGGAGGGGTTTACGCCCCAAACAATCCGACAGTCTCCCTAAAATCGGCGTTGCGATAAATTGAGAGGCGGCATAGGCGGTAATCAACAAGCTGGCTTCAAAGTCGCTCAGCCCAAATGCTTTGGCATAGGGATATAGAATGGGAATGAGCAGGGTAAAGCCAACGGAATTAATAAAGGCGATGAGGGCGACAATCCAGAACCTGAGCGGCAGATTTATGAATTCTGTTGATTTCATGCTTTCATCTTTAACCCATCCATCCCCCTCAACTGGGACTTTACTTTGACGGAACTTCCCTATTGGGCGCTGTCTGATTTTTCCTGTTGGATTTGTTCTTGTTCCTCAATATAGTGCTCTCCCAAGTCTTCTCCGGCGACTGGAATAGCTTCGTAGTGGATCAGTCCTTTAATCAGGATTTCTTCTCCAACCTTTGGAGCAGGGGTTGGGGTCATGACCCATATACTGCCAGTATTGTCTTGTAATTGGTAAATCCAACCGTTCAGCAGAGGGATTCGCTGTTTTACTCGACCGCGGAGATAGACTGGGCGAAGCGAAGCAGATGATTGAGTATGGACTGCCTCAATTGGGGTAACTTTGTGGATGAGGCGGGCGATCGGCTGTGGCATATTCAGATGCAATAAAGGCGAACGGGTTTCGCCAGTACCGCCGCAGCCGACTAGGACATTGACAATGATTAGAAGACTACTGAAACGAATTACGCCAAGGTACATAGATGTTAAGGAACGAGTGAAAGAACAAATTCTTGAGTTAATTCGGCGAAAGGGAGCTAAATCTGAGAAACTTAAGGAGAAACTGTCCCTTGGATTAACTGTAAATCGGCGTGTTATCTGGAAAGGTAACCCATTCTGAACATGGCTCAGCTCTTAGATGGTAAAGCGCTAGCTCAGAAGATTCAGGCGGATCTGGCTCAGCAGATCCAAACTCTGAAGGCTCAACTAGGCCGCCCCCCCGGGTTGGCCGTTTTAATGGCGGGCGATAACCCTGCTAGCGCTGCATATGTGCGAGGTAAGGAGCGGGCCTGCGAACGGTTAGGCATTGCTTCGTTTGGTCAACACTTCCCTGCTACTGTTTCCCAAGCAGAACTTACGGAGATTATCCACCAGCTCAATCAGGATGAGCGGGTCGATGGTATCCTAGTTCAACTTCCTTTGCCTGATCGATTGGACGCATCGGCCCTGCTGAATCAAATCGATCCGGATAAAGATGTGGATGGTCTCCATCCTACAAATCTAGGCCGTTTGGTTCGAGGCGAACCTGGGCTAAGGAGCTGCACGCCTGCAGGCGTCATGAGATTGATGCAATTCTATAATATCGATCTCAAGAGTAAGCAGGCGATTGTGGTAGGGCGCAGTATCTTGGTGGGTAAACCCATGGCGCTAATGCTGCTAGAGGCGGATGCAACAGTGATGATGGCTCATTCGAGATCGCACAACTTATCAAGTTTGATTCGCGGCGCTGATATTCTAGTTACTGCCGTGGGGCGTCCAGGCATGATTGCGGCCGACATGGTGAAACCAGGGGCGGCCGTCATTGACGTCGGGATTAGTCGGATAACGGATGCAACTGGACAATCCCGTCTAGTTGGAGATGTGCAATTTGAGGCCGTGCAGTCTGTAGCTGGGGCCATTACCCCTGTTCCTGGCGGCATTGGTCCCATGACCGTAACCATGCTGCTACAAAATACGGTATCGAGTTATTGTGAGCGGTTAAAGAGTCAACCTGGAGATTAGCCTTTCCCAGTCTGTTGTTTCAACCCAATATTTAGTAAGAATTCAAGATGGTAGTGACCAATCAAATCGATCCGCAAGCATCGCCGTTCGATTTGTCAACGTATATGGCGGAGCGTCGAGGCCAGGTTGAAGCCGCCCTCGATAAAGCTTTGACAGTGGTTTATCCAGAGAAGATTTATGAGTCGATGCGGTATTCCCTCCTAGCGGGCGGTAAGCGGCTTCGTCCGATTCTCTGTCTGGCGACTTGTGAGTTAGCTGGCGGCTCCTTAGAGATGGCGATGCCAACCGCCTGCGCTTTGGAAATGGTCCACACCATGTCTCTGATCCACGATGATTTGCCCGCGATGGATAATGATGATTATCGGCGAGGCCAACTGACAAACCATAAAGTTTACGGCGAAGATGTGGCGGTATTGGCGGGGGACGCCCTATTGTCTTACGCCTTTGAGCATATTGCGACACAAACCAAAGGAGCGCCCGCTGAAAATATCCTGGAAGTGCTGGCGGGCTTAGGTCGAGCAGTCGGCGCAGAAGGGCTCGTAGGCGGACAAATCGTTGATTTGGATTCTGAGGGTAAGCAAGATGTCACCCTCGAAACGCTAAACTTTATTCATACGCACAAAACGGCCGCCCTATTGGAAGTTTCAGTCACATCCGGAGCCCTGCTAGCGAATGCTCCCCGCCCAGACATAGATAAACTGCGACGCTATGCTCAACGCATTGGACTGGCCTTCCAGATTGTAGACGACATCTTGGACATTACCTCAACGTCGGAGGCGTTAGGTAAATCGGTTGGCAAAGACCTCAAGGCTGAAAAAGCGACTTACCCAAGTTTTTGGGGAATCGAAGAGTCCAAACGTCAGGCCCAGCAATTAATCAACCAAGCCAAAACGGAACTCCATTCTTTTGGGCCGCTGAATCGCCCACTGTTGGCGATCGCAGATTTTATTACTGCTCGCACCCACTGAGGATGCCAAACCCTATGCAAAATTTCACTGACATCCTTGATAATCACGTTCTGTTTGTAGCCTTAATCGCCTGTCTTGCGGCTCAGGCCCTTAAGGTTGTCTTTGAGTTCGCCAAAAATCGCAAGCTCAATCTACGGGTTCTTGTGGAAACCGGCGGCATGCCCAGCGCCCACTCAGCGCTGGTCACCGCTCTAGCGGTTGGCATTGGCCAAACGCTAGGATGGGCGAGCCCCAGCTTCGCCGTAACCTCCGTATTCGCCATCATTGTTATGTACGATGCGGCAGGCGTTAGGCAAGCAGCGGGCAAACAAGCTCGAATCTTAAACCAAATTATTGATGAGTTGTTTAAAGAGGATTCCGACTTCAATCAAGATCGACTCAAGGAACTCCTTGGCCATACTCCATTTCAGGTTATGGTCGGTTCTATCTTGGGGGTCGCAATTTCCTGTCTGGCTGCTCCCGCTTACTAGGGGGCGAGCTGATTAGGCGGCGCCACCGTAGAGGTTAATAGAATGACCTGACGACTGTCCACTAATATGCTGGTGAAGTCGTGCTCATTTAACAGCCGAAGCGTTTCGCTAGCCGATATAGCATCTGGACTTTGAGCGGCTAACAGGTACGGCCGTTGACGATAGACAACTAAACCCGCAGCTCGCCCCAAGAGTTGTTGAACATCCAGGGCGACCTCTGGATGATTGTAATAATCCACCAAAACCGCAAAACCAATAGTCAGTGGCTGAGGGTCATAAGCAGGTAAGCCCGTAGCTGCATCCGAGGATTCGGGGGAACTGCTGGTTGACAGGGGATTGGGGGTGGTCGGATTGGGGATCTCCACTGCAACCGTAGAAACAGGTTTAGGCGCCGCAGGGCGAGCGACAAACGCCTGCAGGCCCTCAACTTCTGTCATATATTGCGCCCAGGCGTTCGCCATTTCCAGACTGGTGAATCCGCCTGCCCGCACCACTGGATCATCTAAATAGCGGCACACCAAAATAGTTGTGTTAACAGGCAAAAGTTGCTGAACACGATTGCGCTCCTCCTCAGAGTCGCCTCGAACAAGCAATAAATATTCACTCGCAGAGGGCGGCGGACAAGGGGGAAAATCCGTCGTCACCGCATAGGCGGCATTGATCATGCCTGCCATCCCCCATAGGAATAATCCTGAAACCCCGACAGCTCCCCTTATCTGTCCAACTAAGTCCACTCGATTTCCCCCTTCTCCATTAGGCCAAATTCGACTCAGTTAAGTTCCGATCATGATAACGCCCTTCTGACCGATAGGAGATAAAGCGAACGGAATTAGTTATTTCATTTCAATATCGTGTCAGGCCCTTCTCCCCATCTTGGGAGAAGAGCCGGGCACAAAGGACTATACGATAAGGCATAAAAGTCGCCTCTAAGCTACGGTTTCCAGAGAAGCCAAAGGATCCGCAATCGACTCAGAGGGAGCCTGAAATTCCCCGGTTGCGATATATTCCAACCGCAGTTTCAACCAGGTGATAAATGTCTGATTCGTGGAAATGATAGCGACTGAAGGCTGAGGACATTTAGCTTTTAGGTCGGTAAACTCAGGCGCTTCCAAAAAAGCAGGCTGCTTGACCAACCAGAAATCAATCTCTTTCTCCTGCTCGCGATAGTTTCGGGTTCGCTCTTTGAGCACTTCTTCGAAGGGTTCTTCCTCCAGTAGAAAGCGCTGGCTAGCAACCGCATAGTAATACGTCGTCATGTGCAACAATCCTATTGAATAAAACTTGCCCCTTGACTTAAAAATCTACACGGCTATGGCGCACCTCTTCCAGATCTGAGCTGAAAGAATCCTCATCATCCAGGGGGTGACCGCCCAAATCGTCATAATCAACGGCATCCCTCACAGACACATCAGCCCCATTGATAATGGCCCCCAAAAGGTCGAGATCTTCTGTTTCTTCAAACTGTTCTAGGGCAGTCGCCAACACCGCCTTCTCGGTATAACCCGGTCGAGTCACCAGCAGCATCCCGTCAGTTTGAGACTCAAGGAGCATTGCATCATTGTTGTAGCTCAGCGCTGGCGCATCCAGAATCACCATATCAAAGCGCCCCCTGGCGTCATCTAAGAAACGGCGCATCTCACTGGATTCAATGATGGCGGCCGCCTGCCTTTGAGGACCAGGGCTGGGAGAAATATATAGATTTTCAACATTAGGCACCAAACGGATAGCTTCTCCCAGCTGACCGCCATAGTATCGCAACGGCTCGACAATCGCCTGGGGGTCGATATCAATGCCAATTTTGCGGGCCTGAGACGGCATCCGCAGATCGGCTTCAACAATTAAGGTCCGTCGACCGGCTCGGGCAGAGGCGATCGCTAAGTTAAACGCACTGATGGTCTTACCTTCCTGATCGCGCGTACTGGTAATCAATATCACCTTGGGCGCTGCAGCGCCATTGACCTGACTGCCCGCTAGGCGCAAGTTGCTGCGACAACGCTCATAGGAATCAGCATAGGGAGAGTCCGCTTTCAACAGGATAGGCGCATATCGGCTCCGCATTTCTGGGATTAGCCCCAAGACAGGGATATCTTGATCCCGCAAGATACCTTGAAGATCTTCATAGGTGCGAACGGTGCTGTCTAACATATCCAGCAAGAACACAACGCCGCCGCCAACGATGATGCCCAGGGCGATTCCTCCAGCAAGCACCACAATCGGGTTCGGAGCCTCCACCTCCTCCAGTCTAGTGGCAGGCGGTTCTGCAATGGTTAGACTACTGACCGTCTCGGCTTCCGCCGCTTCAGCGTCAATCCGCTTAGCCTGGATTTGATCGTATAGAGCGCGCTTGAGTACGACCTGCTGAGCCAAGCGATCGCGTTCCAACTGCTTGTTGGGCAAACTCGCGTACTGTTGGCGCAACTGCACCTCCGACAGGGCGAGGGTCTGTTGCTGCTGCACCAAGGCGTCCCGCTGAGTTTTAAGGTTAACCAACTCATTCGCCAGCGCCGCCCGCGCCGGGTCTAGGCTGCTATCCTGGCGCACAGCATTGCCGCTGGGCAGCGGGGTTAATGGGCCTCCCCCAATAACCTCACGAGCCCGCTCCCTCAACAGTTGGACATAGGCAGCCAAATCAGACTGTAATTGGACCATTGTGGGGTGAGCCGGTTTTAATTCACGAGATAACAATCTGATTTGAGTTTCTGAATCGAGAATTTGAGCCCGCAGATTGGCGATAATCGGATCAGCGCTCAGGGCTGAAGAGGCATAGGCCTGATCGGGAGTCAACCCTAACCGGGCCTGAATGCTCCGCATTTGAGCGTCCAGGGTGGCCAGTAAGATTAGATTTTGCCGACGTTGCTGCTGACTGCCAGAAATATTTCCCAGCAAGCTGCCGTCCAAAGCCGCTTGAATAGCAGGGCCTTCTAATCGGTCGTACTGTTCTAGAGCCTGCTCTGCTTGCCTGAGTTCTGATTCCACCGAAGGCAACCGTTCATCCAATGCTTCAATAATGGCCCGCAGTCTAGCTTTATTGGCAATTCGACTCAACTCGATCATGCCTTCAAACAGAAGGCTTAAAGTGATTTCAGCGGGCTCCGGATCAGTCCATTCAAACCGAACGCCCACTCGCTGGACGCCATTCTTATCGTCATCGTCGCCAACTATAATCGTCGCGCTACTACGGATTTCATCGGGAGAGACTAAAATTTTCCGCCGAGCCAACTCCTGAGAAACTTGTTCCAATAAAGCATCCGCCAGGAGAAAATCCGCTGTGATAAAGGCTTGACCAATTTGCCGAACTTCTGTTCCTGTTGCAGTGAACGAAACAAGCGGCACGTTTTGCCGTAAAACGCCTTCGGACACATACTTCGGCTCTGGAGTAGGTCGAAATGCGAGCACGCCACCAGCGCCAAGAACGACTAAAAAACCAGCCAATCCAGCCCACTTGTAGCGGTCTAGAGCCAAGAGATAGCGTTTGATAAATGGGGAGGCCATAGTCATCGGAACCAATAATGTCTAAGTATATTAGCTGTATCAGCCATCAGGAGGAGCTGCGACCATTCATAAACCGTTTTAACACTCCTTACCGAGTGAAGGTAATGTCTTAGTTTGAAGGGATCCTCAGGAACATCAGGGCCTAAATAGGTCATCAGCAGCATCTGTAATTGAATCGAAGAAGAGCAAGAAGCCCAAAATATCTCGGAACGGCAAGGTAAATTGGTTAAACGCAAACGTAATCCGGGAAATTAAGTTACGGCCTACGACAACGACATCTCTATCCTCAAGCGACACATTTTGGGATATATCTCCCCGTAAAGCTTTACGGGCGTCAATGGAGGATGTGACTGGACGGCCTGACTCGGGATCAAAACGGATCAGCGCGATATCCCCTAGCCGGGATCGACTTGGATTAATCTGGAACTGACCAATGGCGTCCATAAAGCGACTGCCGTTAGGCACCACAACATTCTGAATGACGCCCTCCCGACCACTCGAATAATTCAGTAAACGAATGGTGATCTGTTGCTGAGCAATGGTGGATCGAGCCACCAATTGGCGGTCATACTCATCCAAAGCCGTTACATCTAACCTTGGAACAATGAGCACGTCTCCATCCTCCAGTCGGAGATCTGGTAGACTTTCCCCTTCCTTAAGCGGGGTAAAAAGGTCGATGGTTTCTTCAATTAGATCGCCATTGTCTAACTGGCGTTGAATGCTGATAGAGCGAAGATCCGCCAGTGTTGTCGAACCGCCTGCAGAGAGTAGGGCGGTAGACACTTGAGGACTGGGCAGAGGATAGAACCCTGGGCGTTGCACTTCTCCCAAGACGGTAACCTGCACGGGCCGCTGAGCGGTCAGCGTGAGCGTTACATCGGGATTCACCACGTAGCGATTATAGATCCGCAGGATTTTGGCTTGGGCTTCCTCTAAGGTCAAGCCTTTTAGCGAAACGGCGCCTTCAATCGGGACAATAACATTGCCTTGAATGTCAAGGGTGGCTTGGAAACTGAGATCAGGGAATCGTTGCACACTGACGAAAACAGCATCGCCTGGGCCCAATCGATACACATCAAATTGAGGTTCAGAAGACCCTCGAAAGATAGAATCAAACTGCTGAGGAGTTAGAATAAAGGGCGCTTGAGAGGGTTGTACATTCGGCCGCGAAGGGTTGGACGGCGTTTGTGATGTAGTGGACGGCGATGTAGTAGACGGCGGGTTCTCCAAGATAGTTTGCGCAAAGCTCCTAGGAGGGAAAACATGAGCTAATAAAGCCCACCCTAACAAGGTTCCGGGAAGCGCCGCAGCAAGGTTTTTCATATTGCAAGGAAGCAATGCATTCATGCGCCAGAGATAGCTGAACAGGACTCTAGACATAAAAATCATTCATAAAAAATCAATCTATACAGATAGACAAGCACTTCGATAAACAAGCACCTCTAAATTGAAAAATCGAAGTCTTGGGCCAGAATGAGTCCAAATCATGAAGTCTTGGAAACTCGACTGTAGATGGAATAACCTTAGGTCCCAAAAAACACCCCTTATTAGGCTACACAAATCGACGTCGCCACGCCAGTAAAGTTCCTTGGAAGCTAATTGAAGTTGGGGGCTAGCGGCCCGGACATCAGCGACATTTGAACGGCTTGACTCAGGGAAGTTGCAAAGGATTGATAGGGCTTGACATCGCCAATCGGCTCAATTGGGATCAAAATACTGACGGCAACCCAGGGCAAGCGCTCCCGCGATCGCCACTGCATCATTTGATCAGCCCAAAACCATTGACTAGGAGAAGGGTTCCCACCTTCAGGCCAGGCGTACCATTGAACCACTGCGAATGTCTGCCGCTGATTCCACCCCCTGAGAAACCGAGCCTTAACCTCAACTGGATGTTGCGTTCCCCCCGCCGCTGGATCAACCGTAAACCGCAATTGTCGCTGGGAGTCCACCTTCCATTGTTGCGACCCCATAATATCGAGCCACTCAACTTCCGGTTGATTGGTCCGCCAAGGTTGAGGCCGCAACAGCAAAATAATGGGGACATCAGCGGTCGAGTTTTGAGCCGGGTTATCTGGACCTTGGATTTCTTGATAAGCCCAATCGTTTCCGCTAATTTTAATGGTTTGATATTTCAGAGTTCGCCATCCCGGGATCGTCAAACTTTGCTCCTTAATGCTGTGTAAGCCCTTGAGGTTAGCAATGTCGGGAGGCTGAGTCCAGGGCCACTGACCATTGAAATAGTGAGGAACGGCGCTGACCATCGCCAGTACCGCTAGCACGAAAATAATTAAGCTCTTAACAAATTTTGAGCGGCCGTTACCAAGCTTGAACAAAGAAGACATGACAGCATAGAGAGGCTTCGCCATAGATCAATGGGAATTAAACCGGAGAGTCGTTGCTCACCTCTAACTCTAATTTTTCTGGAACATAGCGTTCTATTAACTGCAATAGTCCGACTAAGAGCAGTAGCATGGCCGCCGAGTAAAGATCGCCGCCCCAACTGTCATGCAGCCAATAAAAAGCGCCCGATTGACCCGTCCCATGAAAAAAGCTCAGGACTGTATTACGAACAATATTCCCATTTACACTGACTGCAACGGTACTGACGAGGAAGAAGCTGGTTCTTAAGCGAGATTTCCAAACGCCTGTCCAGTAGAGCAGCATCAGGCCGACATAGAAACTCGTGAATAGCATTTTTAAGCCGGCGCAGTGGGGGGCCACTTCCACAACCTGGCTATTCACCAACAAATAGATTTGATCCACCTGAACATCGATTCCCATCTGGAGAAGAAAGAATCCTGCGACAGCCGCAATAAATTTCTGCAAGGGAAGAATATAGGGTTCGATTAAATAGGGCGCTTGTGTGGGGGTCGCCAAAAAGACCAGCGCCAGGGGAAACGCCTGGAGTCTGAACCCAGCAAGCCCCTTCAATGAAAGGCAAAGTCCTCCCAGCATTAAGGGCAGGGAAAGGTTCATCCAATCAGACAAACCGCTGAGATAAAACACCGCAGCAATCAGCAATAGCCCCAGGCCAAGGGGATGAAAAGCATCTGGCAGACGCCCCCATTTTGGGCGATGGGTCCAAGCAATGTAAGCCGCGAACGGCAACCCAATGAGGCCATGGCTAAAGTATTCGTGCTGGATACTAATCGATTTGTTGAGCCAGCCGTCAACCCAATGCCCCATCAAGGGGAAATACAGTAAGCTCAGTAGTCCCAAAAGCGCTATCTCAAGGGGATAGCGTTCAACAACGTGGAAGACTCTATGTTTCGTTAGCATGGCTCGCTTTTCAGGCAACGGAATCAATCGGTTGGAACTGCGCGCTCCCAGCTTCCATAACTTGATTTTCAATCAGGTCTATCACGCGATCAATCTGAGTATGGGTCATATTGGGATAGATGGGTAGCGAAAGAATTTCCTGGCTTAGGGTTTCACTATGGGGAAAATCTCCAGGCTGATGTCCTAGCGACTGAAAGGCGGGTTGTAGATGACAGGGAATCGGGTAGTGGATGCCAGTCTGGACGCCCTGAGCATTCAAAGCCTTTTGCAGGGTTGTTCGATTGATGGGACAAGACGGAGTTAGCCGAATGACATAGAGGTGATAAACATGTCCATTCTGACTTTGATTCTCAATTGGCGACACCCCGTAAGATTTCAAGCGGTGTAGTCGATCGTCATAATGCTGAGCAATGAGTCGACGCTGCTGATTCCATGTGGACAGATGGGGCAGTTTGACGGATAAAGCTGCTGCCTGCAAGGTATCCAATCGGCTGTTCACGCCGCCTGGATCGGTGTGGTAGTACTTTCGGGTTGCGCCATAGCTCCTTAAGGACCGAGCTGTTTGGGCAATGAGTTCTGTTTGAGTCAGGATCATGCCGCCATCCCCTAACGCCCCCAGATTTTTACTGGGGTAAAAGCTAAAGGAGGAGGCGGCGCCAATAGAACCGGCTAGATACCCCTCTCGCTCAGCCAAATGTGCTTGGGCGGCGTCTTCGAAAATTAATAGGTTGTGATTCCGAGCCAGATCTAACAAAGCAGATGGCGAAACCATCTGTCCGTACAGGTGAACAGGCAAAATCGCCCGGGTCTTAGCGGTAATCGCCCGCGCCGCCGCCGCCAGATCTATCAACGCCGTACGGGGGTCGCAATCAACGAAGACCGGAGAGGCGCCTGCTTTCAAAACCCCGATCAGGGTGGCGATAAACGTATTCGCAGGCAAAATCACCTCATCCCCTTCGCCAACGCCGCACGCTTGCAACCCTAAGGCGATCGCATCAGTGCCGCTGGCGACCCCTATGCCATAGCGCACCTTGCAAGCGGCCGAGAATGCAGCCTCAAAGTCGGCTAAGGCTTGCCCCAGAATATAGTCGCCTTTGTGAATCACCGCTTGGATGGCTATCATCAGCTCGTCTTCAAGCGGCTGATGTTGGGAAAGCAAATCGACAAAGGGGACTGAAATCGTTTTGGAATCAGTCATTGCAGGATATTACCCAGTTCAAGAATGTAAGATGAATGGCAGTGTGGATGCGGATCTGGGAACGGTGAACAAATCAAAAATAATCTCTGAGAAGCGTAAAGTCCATGGGTCAGAATTCAGGGGTTAGCAGTCAATGAGGAACTGAAATTGGAATCCAACTGAGGACTGATTGCGCTTCTTATTAAGCAGCCATCAAGGGTCCAGGGTGCAATCGGGGTAAGATACTCTACTAATCATGAGAAATTTGCAAAACTTTGAACACCATGAAATGATGAAGTCTCTGTGAAGCTGATCTACTATCTAAAGATCAGTTTTAAGCAGGTGCGCCTATCAAAAATCCTTCTCACCAGGATTCCCTCAAATTGCTTTGACGCAACAATCTGAATCCAGTCCTCTCTGGATTGCATGTTGATGGTATTTTCTATAAGCCTATGGACTTTAATACGGCGCGTCATTTCATCCTGAGTCAAACAGTCGCCCCCAAAGAAGAGTTAGATACCTTCTTTACACGGCTCACTCAGGGCGAACCCCCCGTTCCGGGACAAGTCACCTCTCTGTTGCTAGCCCTTAAGGTGGTGTTTGAGGGTCTTCGTGAAGAATCAACCCTAGATCGTCAATTAGCCTACGCCCTCTACCTGCTTTCCCAGGAAAGCCGCCAACTGTTTGAATCAGGTCGCCGCTCAGGCATCCTCTGGCCGCCTCTGTTGGACGAGGATTTAACCCGAATCAGCAAAGCTGCAAAAAGCATCTTTGCCAATGAATGGCAAGCATAAATCTTCCTCTCCTCCCTGCTCTAGACGCAACATGTTGCGTCTCTACATCCGCCTCGACTGACTCCCCTACTCCCCCTGCCTTAATTCCCCCGCCAATCCTCAATCTGCTGGAGAATGCGCAGAATCTGAGGGGCGTCTTCTCCAGCAGGTTGCACGTTTAGATAGGATTCTAAGTCCTGGCGAGCTTCTATCAAGCGGCCCGTGTGGAAATAGAGAAGGCCGCGATCGCGCAATTCCCGAGCATTGTCAGGAAATAGCAACAAAATCCGTTCAATGGCGGCTAACGCCTGGGGAATTTCTTCCCGCTTGATATAAAGCATCTTCAGGTTAGTTAACATCCGCACCAAAAACTGTTTTGATTGAATCGGCTCGAGGAACTGAGGCTGTAATTGAACAGCTCCCCCGAAGATTTGTTGCAAACGGGTCTGACAATCCTCCTCGAACATCACTTCACCTTGGTGGAAGGGATCCACCAGCACAGTCATATCTTCCACCAGGGGGCGAATGAGAAAATGCCCCGGCATGCCGACCCCCGCCATCGGAAAATCCAACCGTTTGGCAATCTCTAAATACACCAGGGAAAGCGTAATAGGAATCCCCATACGATTGTCGATAACGTCATTCAAAAAGCTATTGCGGGGATTGTAGTAGTCCAGGGAATTGCCCGAAAATTTCAGGTCCTCAAATAGATAGCAGTTGAGCGCTTGAATGATTTTTAGCGGGTAAGGTTCAGCGGGCATCCTTTCTGAGGCCTCCGACGCCATCACGTCCAGCGCATTCAGATAGACCTCCGGATCAAGGTCCGGATAAGCTTCTTGGGCAATGTATAGAGCTGCAGCAGCCAGATTGATCGTCGCATCGGCCTGCTGAATCTCCTGATAAAACCGTTGTCTGGCCAGAGAAAACTCCATGTTAATTCGAGTAGTCGCTACCCGTCCCGTACTTCAATGCATCCAGCCAGCGATGGACATAATACTGCTGGCGGGGAGAAAGATTGTTAATCCCTGACTGAAACGCTTGACCTAACGGATAGAGTAGGCTGTAAGCCCCCAAGCTGGTATAGTGGCGCATCCAGTCGAATAAGGTCAACACGCCCACCTGGGGAAGAATCTGCACCACCAAAGCTGGATGGACAACGGAGGTTTTAAGCATGGCCTTAGCCAAGGCAGGGAATTGAACCACGTCCTGCAAAAACGGCTTCAAAGTGGAGTCTCCCAAATCAGCCATCACTTGGAAAATAGCTGATAGGGTTCGATTAATTTGATCAGGATTTAAGGATTGGTGAACCCCAGCGCTCATGGCCCGTTGGAATAGCCAGGTCACCGATAGATTGGGTTGATAGGGCTGTAATAGCTCCAGGGCCTTCTTGTCCAGCAAATCTTGTCTAAGCGCCTCATCAATCCCAACTGTCAACCGATGCAAGTGACGGATCATCGCGCCAAAGCCGCCAAAACTGAGCGGCGATTGGCTACCGCTACTATCTCCCACCGGCAGCAGACGAGACCAGCGATAGTGCAGGGGACTCGACCGATAGCACGGGAAAAAGCCGAATAGGGCCCGTTTGAATTGCAGTTGGTCGAGGCTAACCGACTGGTATTCCGGCAGTAACCGCAAATAGTCCTCAAATAAGCTTTCTAAACTGGGCCGTTCAGGATGAGCGTCCAGGTAGGTGAAGAGATAAGTCGTCCGGCCATCCCGAGCCGGAAACGCCTCCCAAAAGTATTGACATTGATTTTGCAGCGGGGTGAAGGACACTAGTAAGTCCCCAGTCTCGTTCTGGGAAAACCCTTCGGCGCAGCTGCCCACCACCAGACACACCGCATCGGGCTTCCGCCCCTGACGGGCCTGACGGGCAATAGGGGAAAAATGCCCCATGGCGTCCAGCAGCAGCCGGGTTTTGAACGCGTTCCCCGCTTGGACATTAACGCCGTCAGGATGAACAACGGCGGAGTCAAAGGCGGTGTGCTCAAATAGCCGCCCTCCAGCCGCCAAAAACTTCTGCTTCAGAGTCTCCAATAGGTAGACGGGGTCCACACCGATATTCAAAACATCTTCAACCCACAGGTCCTCCCCCCCATGGAAACTGATACGAGCTGGGTTGTAGGTGGTGGCGATCGCAGTGTCTAACTCCGCCTCAGACAACAGCCCCAAGGTAACTAACACGGTAAGCTCTCGCCGAGAAATATTCCATTCTTGGTCTCGCCCCCTTAGTCGCCCCTTCTCTAGCAGCGCCACTCGCCACCCCCGTTGAGCTAAAGCGGCCCCCAGCATAATCCCCAGGGTGCCGCCGCAAATCACCACATCCCAATCCACCGTCTCCAGCGGGGTCGGGTTCTGCTTCACCACCTCTGAAACCGACAAGGCGTCATCTCGGTAGGCTCGCCAAAGCTGATCGGCCCGCCTTAAGTTTTCTAGAGCATTCCCAGGAACCTGCGAAAGCACATCAGCAGTAAGGGACATGGCGATTAACCCCAAAAGCACTTATTTAGATCCTAAGCTTTAAAGGCCTAAGCGGGAATCGCTACCTCTATATTGAATGGTGTGAAATAAGGTGCGTGGGCATTGCCCACTCAACTAGCGCTAAATCCGCCTTCATCCTAAATCCTTCTGCCTGGGGCGCCATGCACCCACAAATCAGAGAGTCTTGTCAAATCCTAAAAGCCCTCATCCTAAATCCTTCTCCCAAGTTTGGGAGAAGGACTTTGAGGTTAGCTCCCCTTCTCCCAAGTTTGGGAGAAGGGGT
>JASJDH010000127.1 GCA_030065175.1 Leptolyngbyaceae cyanobacterium MO_188.B28
AGCGAAAGCTGACACCAGCGACATTCCAGTGATTATTTGCTCAAATAAAGGCACTGAAATGGATCGGTTTTGGGGGATGAAGCAAGGGGCTGACGCCTACTTAGTCAAACCTATCGATCAAGCGGAATTTGTCAAAACTGTTAAAAGAATGATTAGAAGTTAAGCGTTATGTCTGCCGCTGAATCTGCTCCTGATTCCCAGCTATTGCCTGTTCCCTTTAAGGCTGCTTCACCTCAGCCGTCGGCATCTGTTCAGCAACAATTTTTGCGATTGCAGATGGTGTCTGATATGACGGCTCTTTTACCGGTGCCTCAGCTAACAGAAGTACTGACTATGCCTACGAGTCAAGTTGTCCCTATTCCCCATATGCCGCCTTGGGTCATGGGGGTTTATAACTGGCGAGGAGAGATTCTGTGGATGGTTGACTTAGGCCATCTTTGCGGACTTTCGCCCTGGTATGAGCAACCCCTTCGTCGCTCAACTCATAAGGCGGTTGTGTTGCGTGAAAGTGACGACATGATAGCCGCCAACACCAATAAGGTTAAAATGCTAGGCCTTGTGGTGAACGAAGTAGAGGACATTGAGATCTGTGATCCAAAATCAATCCAAGCCCCTTTATCTTCTGCAGTTACGCCTGAACTGGCTCCATTGCTGAGGGGATATTGGTGGAAGTCCAACGGTGATATGCTGGTCTTTTTGGATGGCTCTGCTATTTTTGAGGCAATGCCCAAGGCATAATACCAATTCTATTTGAAGGCGCGCATAATCCAGATATTGAAAGCCTTGTCATAAAAGGGTTTAATCTCATTTATTCTGCACGGCTTTATATCCATTTGACATAAGTTATTTCATATAATAGTTTACCTCTAACTATACTGTCAGTTCTTATTGTTCTTCTTGTAACTATTTGAATGATTTATTAGTAGTTGCTATGGGTGTTGAAGAGCATTTTTAGCACCTCATTTTTTAGCCTTCTTTTTAGATAAGGAAAATGATTCTAAAGACTTAAGGTTAAAAGCTGCTATTGTCCCGGATTTGTTACAGAATCTATAATAGAATTTAAGATGAGTAATCAATGCTACCAAGATTTTATGCCTAACAATGATAGTTTGATAGGTAATTAAAGCTGAGAACATCCAGTGTAGAGAGAACGCTTTTCGAAAAGGATATAGTCCTATAGAAATCAGAAGCAAGAAATCAGTTTTTTTCTGTCTTCTAATCCTCTATCTCACTGTCTTTCTCGAATAGTCTTCCGCTACAGGAGTATTTTCTCACTTTACTTCGATAGTCCAGCCTGTTTTCCGGTGCTGTTCTTACGTTTAGATTGCAGTAGTGTGTAGAGCTTTTCTATTGAAACTTTGACGATTATTTCGGCAGAATCTATCCCTTACATAGGAGTGCTTGAATAACTGTATCGTATGACTTCCTCAACCTTGGCAACCACAAGTGTCAAACCATTTCATCTTTCAATGTGCGTCAATAATCTGGAAGAAACTCGTAATTTCTACAGTACTATTCTGGGTCTTGAGGAGCGGCGCACTTCAAAGTTGTCAGCCCATTTTGACTTCTACGGCTGCCAGTTAACCTGTCATCATATACCCGGATTTAACGCCAAGAAAATCCAAAGGGAAGTTGATTCCGAGAATGTTCCTGTTCCTCATTTTGGCGCTGCTTTACCCTATGACGAATTTGAGAGAGCGAAAGAGCGTTTAAATGATCATGGCGTTCCATTCTTAGTTCACCCTCATAAGCGCTTTGTTGGGACTAAACATGAACAGCATGTCATGTTCATTGAGGATCCTTCAGGTCACGGGATCGAGCTTAAATCTTTTACCCAGGCGCCCGAAAATACTTGGGCGTAGGCATCAAAGTTCAGCTGCAATTTGGGGTGTGAAATTGAATAGAGAGGATGTGGATTGATTGAGGAGAAGCGGTTGTTTTGAATCCTGCTGATCTCTTTGCCCCTGAATACGCGGGTTTATCCTTAATCGGTGTTATTGTCGGGCTATTGGCGACCTTGCTCGGTATTGGCGGCGGTCTGTTGATGGTTCCAACCTTAACCTTATGGGGGGCTACCCCCATACAGGCTGTGGCGACTAGTCTGGCTGGAATTGTTCTCAGTTCAACTTCGGGAACATTTCAGAACTGGCGTATGAAGCAGTTGAATATTGAGCGGGTGGCTTTACTAACCCCCCCTGCGATGCTCATGAGTGAAGTTGGGGTTTGGATCTCGAATCACCTGCCCTCAACACTTCTATTGATAAGCTTCGCCACCTTGCAAGTTTGCGCTATTTTTATCACCCGGTTGAAACGTCAGCTCAAGCGCTCAGGTCCACCCATTTTTGCTGTCTCTGGAGGTGTGACGGGAGATTGTGAGTCCTCCGCCCTCAAAAATGACAATCTGTCCACCGCTGTAACTGCCACTGTTACCAGCAAGGTATTGATTTTTCAAATCCAAGCGATTGGGTTGCTAGCGGGATTGCTGGCGGGACTTTTTGGCGTGGGTGGAGGCATTGTCATGGTGCCGCTACAGATGCTTTTTCTGGGAGAACCGATTAAAGACGCTGTTCGCACCAGCTTGGGGGCTGTGAGTTTAATTTCGGTCTGGGCTCTAGCACACCATGCGTTGTCTGGCAATGTGCTCTGGCAGGCTGGTCTTTACTTAGGGATGGGAGGATTATTAGGAGCCCAACTGGGAGCGCGACTCTTACCTAAGTTGCCTGATGCGTGGGTCAATACGCTTTTTCGCGGTTTGTTGCTGATGATGGCTAGCTCAATGATTATCAAGGCCCTATTGGGCGCATAATTTGCCTGTCGAGCTATGTAGGCGAATTAATCCGGAAAAGACAGGTTGGGTGGGAATATAGAATACAGAAGCCTATTTGGATCAAGATTCAATCCCTTGATGGGGGTATTTTTCATCATGGCTCATCTCTGCATTAAGTTGATAACTTTTGGCTGTATCTAAATTTTACTTTTTTTAGGGATTAGGGGGAGCTTTTATCAGGGAGTACAAAAGTATGCAGTTTTTTTGGCATGTCTGATTCACCCTAAAAAATCAGACAGAAATAATACCTGTACGCTTGATTAATTTTCAAAAAGATATCTCTCAATGCAAAGAGATATTTTTTTGATTTATTCTCTGCTCAAATTTTGTTTTTATGAAAATCACTGTATTCTTTGACATTCTTAATCGAGTTGAGTTTAAGGGGTGATATAGGGTTGCTATAATAATTTTGTGTATTTATGAATGTTAGCTTTAAGGTGGGCAACCTATCTATCTTTAGGCATTTGTCTGAGATGACTTTCTAAATCTAAAATCATATGGATTACTGATTTCTGTCGCCGCCTATTTTCCAGACCTGCAGATTAAGACTTTACGTCTGTTTGCTAGTCTGCATTGATTTTCAGAGTTTTAACGTTTCAGGGCGCAGATTTTCTGAGTGTATTGGCTGATTAGTAGAGCGGTGTTTCTGACGATTCCTCATCAGTTGTATTGGATTGCTTAGGGTGCAGGGTGGCTTTTGACGCTCATGATGTGATATTGCGATCGCGACCTTAACTGGTACCGGGGATTGAATTATTAAATATTGCTCCACCTTGACTTGAGGCTTCGATTTTTTCGATGGCGCTTGTTGATGCCTTTTGGCATCCTTTATCTTCATTTTCCTGATTCTCTAGCGTGTTTTGAAACTCCTATTTTTGAGGACAAGCCTTGTTCTATGACTCATCTCCCTTCCAAGATTACTCCCCAAAATACTAAGGCGAATAGTTCGGTTTCATCTCCTAAAAGGATTAAGGTTGAAGATCAAATTTCGGTGGCTGATAATTCTCTCCTCTCCCGTTATCAAAACCGCTCTAATGGCAGTAAAGTAGTTCAACCTCAGACATTTGAGTTATTTGATATTCCCGCCGAGCAAGATCAAAGTAGGCCGTCCAGCATCCCCTTGCGCCAACGCCTCTTAAGGATATTTTTGCCCTTGGCTCTGGCTCCCTTAGCGATCGCAAGCTTAGTGAGTTCAACCATTGTTGGCCGCACCGCCCAGCAGCAAATAGAGAGTCAGTTGCGAGACCGAGCGCTCCTGGCCAGCGAAGCAGCCAGCCAACTGGTGGAGGATGGGAAGAGAATTCCCCTAGCGATAGCCAACAATCCATTGATCATCAACGCCGTCCGCACCAGCGCCCAAAAAGTAATCACAGAAGGACTCGACAAAGCATCTATAGAAGAACTGGAAGCGCGGTTTGACGACACCCATTTGCTCGAGATCAATCCAATTCTCAACAATTACCTGCTTAAAATGGTTGAGAGTGAAGGTTTGGCTGAAATGCACGTCACCGAAAGCCATGGCTTTGTAATCACTTACAGCGGCAAAACCAGCGACTTTGTCCAGAGCGATGAGGAATGGTGGCAAAACGGTAAAGTTAACGAACAATGGATTTCAGATCCAGAAATTGATCAATCAGCCAACACCTTCGGCGTTGACTTTCTCCAGGCAATCTCCGACCCAATTTCGGGGGAATTTCTGGGGTTGATTCAAGCCGTTCTACCGGCGGCAAAATTTGATCAACTTATCCGCTTGTTGGAGAATGTTGAATTTATTCGCTCCGAGAAGTTACAGCTGGTAGACGTCAGCTCAGGCACAGTGGTCAATACCATTACTGCTGCAGGCCCGATTAACACCCAAGAGATTCTGGGCGGCGAAGCGATCCAGCAAGCCATCACAGAACTGGTTCAAGCCTCCCAAGATTTGGGATTAAGCCTAGAACAAGTGCTGGAATCGAGTAACGCCCAGTATTCCTTCCGAGAGTTAAAGGTGACGCCGATTGAGCATGCAACCGGGGAGCAGGTCTTGAACGCTTCATTCTACCATCAAGGCAAACGCTATAACCTGGTTACCCTGCCCAACATCGATTGGGTTGCAATTACCCTGGCTGACACCGCAGAAATCCAATCGGCAAGCCGCAACTTATCTTTCATTTTTTCCCTAATCGCCTTTCCGTTGGCCGGGTTGGCGGTGCTAGCAGCCCTCTGGTTATCAAATCAATTATCGTCTCCCTTGAAGGAACTGTCAGAGGCAGCTGAACAAGTTTCCTCAGGAAATTTGAACATCACAGCTACGCCCCAGGGCACCACCGAAACCCAAACCCTGGCTCGGACTTTTAACAACTTGGTGGCCCGGGTTAAGACCTTTCTTCAAGAGCAAATCACCCAGGCTGACAAGGCGAACCTATTAGCAGAAATCACCGGTTCACGCGCCATCAACCTAAAAGATTTAGACTTTATTTTTTCCAATGCGATGGAGGGAGCCCGAGAAATCCTGAAAGCGGATCGGATCCTGCTTTATCGGATTGATTCAGACGGGAGCGGCCAGATCATAGCAGAATCGGTCACCGCTGATTGGCCCGGCGCTCTGAACGGCAAAGTCGCGCCGCCTTCGATCTCAGAGGATCTCCGGGAGGCTTATCAAGAAGGGCGAGTGTTTCCCAACCAAGATGTGTTTTCCGCCGAGGTTAGTCCAGAGCATTTGCGGCTAATGGAAAGCTTAGGGGTTAAAACTAATTTGGTCACGCCCATTCTTTGCAAAGAGCAACTGTTTGGATTGCTGATCGCTGACCATTGGTCCGCCCCATACGATTCACAATCCCTAGAAATCAATTTCCTCCGACAGCTTGCAGGGCAATTAGGATTGGTCATCGACCGGGTAATTTTGTTGGAAGAAACCGAAAACTTGGCGGAAGAACAACGTCAGTTGAAGGAAAGTTTGCAAAAACGAGCCTTGCAATTACTGCGTGAAATTGATCCCATTAGCCGAGGCGATTTGACCGTTCGGGCTCGGGTAACTGCAGATGAAATTGGCACCATTGCAGACTCTTACAACGCCACTGTCAATAGTTTGCGCAAGATTGTCATTCAGGTGCAGAATGCCGCCAGCCAGGTTGACAAGACCACTCTCAGCAACGAAACCTCTGTTCAGAAACTTTCGGCGGAGGCGGCTCGGCAATCTGCAGAAATAACAGCGGCCCTAAAACAGGCGGAAGAGATGGCGACAGCAGTTCAAGCCGTCTCCTACAATGCGAAACAAGCAGAGAGGTTTGTTCAACAAGCGGCTCAAACCGTGAAAGAAGGGGATGCGGCCATGAATCGAACCGTCGATGGCATTGAGGTGGTTCGATCAACGGTGGCGGAGACCGCCAAGAAGGTGAAACGACTGGGCGAATCTTCCCAAAAGATTTCGACGGTAGTCGATTTGATCAGTGGGTTTGCAGCCCAGACCAATATGCTGGCTCTAAATGCTTCAATCGAAGCCTCTCGAGCCGGACAAGAAGGTCGAGGCTTTGCGGTGGTGGCGGCGGAAGTCCGGGAACTGGCGCAGCAGTCTGCAGAAGCAACCGAAGAAATTAAACAACTCGTTGTCGGTATTCAGGCTGAAACCCATGAGGTGGTGACTGCGATGGAGTCCGGTACAGAGCAGGTAATGGCGGGAACTCAGTTAGTGGATGAAACGCGTCAAAGCCTGAATAAGATTACCGCAGCAAGCAACCAAATCAATCAATTGGTGGAGGCGATCGCTAAGGCCACGGCGGTGCAGTCTCAAGCGTCTGAAACCGTCACTCGAAGCATGACAGAGGTAGCGGAGATCGCCGCCAAAACCTCCGCAGAAGCCAGTCAAGTTTCGTCATCCTTTGGTCGTCTCCGAAAAGTAGCTCAAACCTTGCAAGATGATGTGGGGCAATTCAAGTTGAAATAATCTTTGATCTTTTTGTCACCCAATACTTTCTCAGGAGGGGAGGTTGTTGAAGCGAGAACAAATTATCATAGGCGGGCGCAATGACAAATCAACTTCAGCGAAATGACCTGAAACTCACTCATCCCAGAAAGGTCATCAAAAACACAGACTTGCAAAATTCATCGGTCTATCTTGAACCAGCGATCGCTTATCAGACTGAAGAACCCAAATGGGTCAACCAAAACTCTAATCAATTTCTCTCCTCAAAACTCACTCAAGTCTTCTCATCATCTTCGCAGACTCGCCCTTCCTCCCCTTCTCAGGGATTAAGCCTGCGGACCAAAGTAACCGCTCTAGCCCTCGCCATTGGTATGTTGCCGACGTTGACCGTGGGCGGCGCGCTCTTTCTGTTAGCTAAGCATAGGGAGACCGAGCAGGTCAATCAGGTGAAAATCGCTGAAGCAGCTCAAGTGTCAGAGCGTCTTACCAATTTTATGGCGGAGCGTCTCGCCAACATCACAACCTTTGCCGAAATAACCAGTTTCGTCTTTGATCAAGTAGAGGAAAAATCCCCATCCTCGACCCAGTGGCAAACCAAAGCCAAGCCGCTCTTTGAAGAGAAATTGACCCAGGCAATACAGAATTATCCCCCTTTCGACGACATCACCCTTTATGATCCTGATGGCAATCACATTGCCCATACCCGGGGAGTGGAGCCAGACATAAACAGGGCTGATTTTTCCTATTTTGAACAAGCGCTTGAAACGGATAAACCGGTCATCAGCGAACCCATTCAGGCAAGTTTGGATAATGCTGATTCTTTGGCGGTTTATCTCGCAGCTCCGGTGCAAAAAGACACCGGCGAAACCACTGCCGTGATCGTGGCGAGAATTCCTGTAAATAATATTGGCAGGGAGGTTCTCCGAAGAGATAGTTTATCGGATGACGTGACTTACCAGCTGATAGACAGCGCTGGCGAGACTTTTCAAAATTCCCATGACTGGGAGCATAATCCAATTGGAACCCCGATTGCCGACAAATTGCCGCTTTTCCCATCCGTTAACGCCAACCAGGTTAATCAAGCTTGGATTTCCAAAAATGCTCAGCTAAACGCCTATTCTGCAATGGGTGAAGTGGCGGGTCTGAGTTGGAGTGTGGTCGCCAGCACCGATACAGAGGTCGCCTTTGCCGCCCGAAGTCGGTTGTTAACCCTGATTATCCTAGGAACAGGGTTAGCGGCTTTGCTGTCCGCCGCCTTAGCCATCTATCTTGGACGTCGACTGATCCGTCCGTTGTTGTCAGCGGTAGAAGTCACGGAGAAAATTGGGCAAGGTCTCCTGGACAGTCGATTATCCATCAATAGTAAAGATGAACTAGCGATTCTCAGTACTAATATCAATGAGATGGCCAGTCAACTTCAGAATTTCCTGGAAGTCCGCTCCTATGAAGCTGAGCAGGATCGGTTGCTAACCCTGGCAAAAGGATCTGGCCCGCTCCGGGCAACCGATCTTAGAAACATCTACGATCAAGCAGTTGAGGGGGCTCGGGATCTTTTCAATCTTGACCGAGTGGTGATTTATCGCTTGGACGGCGGTTCCAACCAAGGCGTCATTTCAGAATCCGTTGATCCCAATTTCCCCAGTGCGTTGAAACTCAATGTCAGCGACTCCTGTATCCCGGAGGAATTACGTGAAGCCTACTGCCAGGGCTGTGTCGTTGTCATCAATGACACAGCCCAAACGCGTTGTCATCGAGAACACCGCAGACTCTTGGAACGACTACGCGTTAGGGCCAGTCTAGTCACCCCCTTAGTGGGGGGCGGGCAGTTGTTTGGGCTGATGATCGCCCATGATTGCTCAGCGCCGCGTTCCTGGAAAGAAACTGAAATTGTTTACCTACGGCAGTTGGCGACCGAACTGGGGCTAACCACCTACCGGGTTGAACTGCTGGAAGAAACCACTAACTTGGCGGCGGAGCAACGCCAGTTGAAAGAGAAATTACAACAGAGCGCCTTGACTTTAATTCGGGATGTAGACCCAATTATTAAGGGGGATCTGACGGTTCAGGCTAAGGTTACCCCCGATGAAATCGGTACGGTTGCCGGCTCTTATAACGCCACAGTTAATAGCATGCGAAAAATTGTCACCCAGGTGCAAGCAACCGCTAACCAGGTGGCTGAAACAACTCACAGCAGTGAAATTGCTGTTCAAGCGTTATCTGCAGAAGTCTCACAGCAAGCTGAAGGAATCGTCACCGCCTTGAAGCGGATTGAAGAAATGGCGGAGGTGGTTCAAATGTTATCGGCTAACGCCGTACAAGCCGAAGCCGCAGTACAACAAGCAGCTCACACGGTAGAGGCGGGGGATACAGCCATGAACCGAACGGTTCATGGGATTCAGGCAATTCGCGCAACCGTAGCGGAGACGGCCAAAAAAGTGAAGCGTCTAGGAGAATCCTCCCAAAAGATTTCAACGGTTGTGGATCTAATCAGCGGCTTCGCTGAGCAAACCAAGATGTTGTCATTGAATGCCTCCATTGAGGCCGCCCTGGCCGGAGAACAGGGTCGAGGGTTTGCAGTGGTGGCGTCTGAAGTTAGAGCGCTGGCGCAACGATCGGCTGAAGCCACTGAAGAAATTAAAAGCTTAGTGATTGGCATTCAGACAGAGACAACTGAAGTGGTGGAGGCGATGGAATCAGGGACTGAACAGGTGGTGATCGGCACCAAACTCGTAGATGAAACTCGACAGAGTTTGAACCAGATAACAGTGGCCAGCGCCAAGATCACCAACTTAGTTGAGACCATCTCACAGACCACAGCGGCGCAGTCCGCAACCTCCGATATGGTGACTCAAACCATGACCGATATGGCGGCGTTAGCGAACAAGACATCTGCTGAAGCTAACCAAGTCTCGTCTTCTTTTAAGCAGTTGCGAGAAATGGCTCAAACCCTGCAAGCGGGTGTAAGTGAGTTCAAAGTGAGCTGAGACGACATACCATGGCGATCGATCCTGACATCCGTGACCAAGCTTATCAGTTCTTTGTTCAAGAAGCGCCTGAACTGTTGCAAGCGCTTGAAACGGGTTTATTGACACTGAGTCAAGAGCATGGCGTAGCTAAAGTTCACGATTTGATGCGGGCCGCCCATTCCATCAAGGGGGGGGCCGCGAGTGTCGGTCTGGAGACGGTTGCAACCCTAGCCCACCGCTTGGAGAATATTTTCAAGGCGCTCTACAATGAGTCTCTAGAAATTGATACAGGCTTTGAGAACCAGTTGCTACAGGCCTATGACTGTCTCCGATTGCCGTTAACAGAGCAGATAATTCTAGGATATTTTGATGAAGAACAAGCTTTAGCAGTTGCTGACCCGATCTTTACCCAGATTGAGGAACAATTCGGCGAGGCGCTTAACCAAGCCGACACCTATCTCCCTAACTCAGCTGAGTTAGGGATTGACATGGTTTCATCCATCATGCAAGTGGATGTGGCGGAAGGCCTAAAACGTCTTGCTGAAGTGGCGGCCCATCCCCAGGACTACGAGGTGACGGCTGAACTCCAAACCCAGGTGGAAGTGTTTGCTGGATTTGCTGAGTTTCTCAACCTGCCAGGATTTGGAGCGACTGCGGAAGCAGTGCAACGGGCATTGGCTAGACGCCCCGATCAGGTGTTAGAGATCATCCAACTGGCGATCGTTGATTTTGAGCGCCACAGGCAAGCTGTATTGTCAGGTAATTCTTCCGAAACATCTGACCCTTCGATGGCGTTAACAGCGTTGGCTGAATCATCAAGTACTGATAACCATGGCTCGCGGAATAGGTCTGTCGTAGAGACAACCGATTTTTTAAATCCGGAGTCGGTTATTGAATCAGCTTCTATCATTGACGATGCCGATACCGCCTCTAACGTTTTAGCGCTTGAGGATGTCTTTGAAGGAGCAATCAACTTAACGGAGAGGGAGCTCCATCAAGCGGACGCCGTAGCGGACTCCTCCAATGACATCCTGATGGCGTGGGAAGCCTCATCATTTAATCCCATCTCGAATCCAATTCCGGCGCACTATTCCGAACCCGCTGCAATGGACGGGGATGCGGGTGACGACCAGGCCGTATTTTCCCAAAATCTTTCGATGGATGCTGACGCCATTGTTGAGGAAACGGTTGTGGACGCCTCCTCGTTTACCTCTGAAACTGAACGCGACGATACGAACTTCACCACCACCATCGACCTGGAACTGGATTTAGAACCTCCTCCCAGCACCTTAGCGGAGGCGGTTCAATCCATCTCCCAAAGTTTTGACCAGTTGCCGCCAGCACAAAACCTTTCCCCAAAATCTCGGCATAATTCTGAAGAAGACGCCGCTGAGAACCCTGCCGTTAATACCAACGCCATTCGCCTAGCCACCCCAGAAAAACGACAAGGGGGAACGCTGCAGGTCAGTCAATTGACCCGGTTGACTCAATCAACACCGGATCCCCTTGAACAAGAACCGATTAACATTCCTCAGGGCAAGGAGCCTCACATTCCATCCAATCTTACCGTTCGGGTGGATGCTGAACGACTTGAGCAAATCAATAATCTAGTGGGCGAACTGGCGATCAACCGGAGCGGCCTTTCCCTTCAGAATGAACAGCTCCAGAGTTCGCTTAAGGCTCTGCTGAGTCGATTCGCCCGATTTCATAGTCGGGTGAGTAATCTACGGAAGCTATCCGATCGGATGTTGGTAGAGCCTGAGCGGGCCCGCTATGATAGCCAGTTTTCAGCCGAATTCAACAATGACGAAAAAGCGGCGGCGGCGGAATCCATCCCTCGCCAGTTTGCTGACATTGGCTCCAGCGCGACTGAGTTTGATCCCTTGGAAATGGACAGCTATAGTGCGCTGGACACTCAACTGCAGGAAATCCTGGAAGATATGGTGCAGTTGGAAGAATCCGTTGATGACATTACCCTATTTGCGAAGCAGTCGGATGAGCGCTTAGACCAGCAACACCATATGCTGACTCAGCTGCAGGATGACCTGATCTGGTCTCGAATGTTGCCCCTAGGAGAAGTGCTGAATCGGTTTCCTCGGATATTGCGCAATCTGTCCACCACTTATGACAAACCGGTCAACTTAACATTAACTGGCTCAGATGTTCTGATTGACAAGGCTGTTTTGGAAAAACTGTACACCCCGCTGCTGCATTTACTTCGGAATGCGTTCGACCATGGGGTCGAATCTCCAGATATTCGGCGACGGCAAGGCAAAGCCGAGCAAGGGCAAATTGAAATCAGAGCCTACCACCGAGGCAATCAAACCATTATTGAAGTAAAGGACGATGGTCAGGGGTTAAATTTAGATCGGATTCGCCATCGAGCGTTGGAGTTAGGATGGCTATCGCCGGAAAGACTCGCGCTCACTCCCCCAAATCACCTTTTGGAATTAATTTTTGAGCCTGGTTTTTCCACTGCCCATCAGGTCAGTAAGCTATCTGGACGCGGGGTCGGCTTGGATGTTGTGCGGTCTCAATTACGATCCATTAAAGGGACTGTGATGGTGACGTCCACCCCTGGCAAAGGGGCGACATTTACCTTGGCGGTGCCGCTGACCTTGACGATCTTCAAACTGATTATTGTCTCTGCCGGCACGGCCGCCATCGCCATGCCCGCCGATGACATTGAAGAAATCCTGACGCCCCAGCCTAATCAAACCCAACTGTTGGGCGCTCAACAGTTTTTGAAATGGCGGGAGCAGATTGTCCCAATTTATCGCCTCTCCGACCTCTTAGAGTATGCTTGTCCATTGCCCGAAACGCTGCCGAATAAAGCCTTATTCACTGTTCCCTCCCCTAAAGATTGGGCCCCGCCAACCATGATTTTGCGTCACGAGCAACAGGCGTTTGCCCTGCAGGTGGATCGGTTAATCACTGAGCAAGAATTGGTGATTAAACCCTTCGGACTGGCGATCGCATCCCCCAACTACGCGTATGGCTGCACTATTTTGGGAGACGGCAGTGTAATTCCGGTGATCAACGGCAATCTGTTGGTAGAAAAAAGACTCGGTCAATCTAACGCCGAAATCCAATTTACAGATAGTCGTCAGCCCCTCATCCCGCTTGATAATAAACCCGCGCTGATGGGAAAGGCGCCGCAACCCCCCGCTAAAATTCCTCAGGCGTCCACCGTCTTGATTGTGGATGACGCTTTCACCTTTCGGCAAACCTTAACCGTGTTACTAGAAAAAGAAGGGTTCCGAGTTTTACAAGCGAGGGACGGCCGGGACGCCATTGATCAGCTGCAGCAGGGCAGATCGGTGCAGCTGGTGATTTGTGATATTGAAATGCCCAATATGAATGGGTTTGAATTTCTCAGTTACCGTCGCCAAAATGCTCAGCTCTCCAATATTCCTGTAGTCATGCTGACGTCTCGCAGTAGCGATAAACATCGTTGGCTGGCGAAGCGACTCGGCGCGGTCGATTACTTGACAAAGCCTTGCCTAGAACAAGAGCTACTTGAAACGGTCGAAAATGTCTTGAATTGATCCCGCTGACGACTGGCTTTTTTATCACTCGATGGGTTAACTTTGGGCTTGTAACCACGCTTGGTAAGCGTTCTCTAAGTCCCCACAATTGGAGTAGGCCGTCCAAAGTTCGCCATTGCGAGATTCCCAAACACCATTCCCCAGGCGTCTGTAATCGGTTTTGCCATCGGAGAAATAGTGAACCGTTTCGGATTTGAGGTAGCTGAATCTCATTGTTATCTGCTTCTTTAGGTAGGTTATCCGATTCTTTGGATGCTTTTGTCTGCTTAACAGTAGAGACCTGGGATTATAATGGCTGCCCCCGCAATCAAGTCATTTTCCGGCCGACATCATCTGCAACTGAGCCTACAGTATCTGTAACTGCAGAGACTGTCCAGTAACCCCCTTTTCCATCGGATATCACTTTGACAGAATACCCAGAAGAACCATCTGGTCATCACCAACTGTCAAGTCGAGCGGGTACGCCCAGTAGCGTTCCTCGTTCACGCATGCACCCAATTACTGTACGGGAAGGGTATATGCTTCGTAGCGAGTTAATCGTGAGTGAGCGAAAACAGTTTAGTGGTCGAAGCCGTTCAGACGTCAGCCTTGAGCTTGGAAATCATCCTATAGCCCAGGAATTAAGAGCGCTTCAATTAGGCAGAATTTTAGCCTGCCAGTATACGCCACAACATCAACTGATCTTAACGCCCGTTGTTGAGTTTTTCAGTGTGAGGAGCCTTCGTGACATAGCGTCAAGTAGATTTCGCCTAAAAAAAACGCCCCTGGCTCTCGCAATAGCCAGGAGCGATCGCACTTTTCGGTTTGTGTTGATGCTCCCTGACCCTCCCACTTAAGATTCAGCCCCAGGCGGGGCAATATACGCAATACTTTGCAATTCGCAATACAAGGAAGAAACGTATTCATATCCCTTGGTGGCCGACGGATTCGAAGATCGCCAACAAAAAACCCCTGCCCATGCCCCGGCAGGGGGTATAGAGTGCTCTTATTTTTAGCTATTCAGCGTACATGCTTCTGACTCCTTATCTATTACCCTATCTCACTCATCAATGATGCACATCCGTTAATATCCTGAATCATAAGTGATCATATTTGCGACACAAAAAAAGAGCCCCCAGACGTCATAGGCTGAGGGCGCGATCGTTAATCTGCAGTTTTTTCTAGCTATGCTTACCCTAAAGGCCAAAAGTAAAGAACTCGGGAAGTCGAATTTTCAGAAGATTCTGGGCATTTTGAGAGTGCGGAATTGCTCCTGGCCACCTGTAAGCAGAGGTGGCTTTTTTGATTTGATGGGTATCAACTTAAAGTGAAACACAGTCTTCGGGGAAGAACACAGGAGTCAGAATCCATTTCCTGCCTAATTGCTGACTCCTGTATTCCTTCGCTGTTAGATTGTCCCGGCTTAAATTGCACACCGCTTTTTTGATCTCACCTTACCTGTCTGACCGAACAGAGGGTCTAAAACAAGGATTGCACCCATTACTTCCAATCAAATTAAGAAAACCCTGACAAAATATACCCGGGTCTTGCCAGGGTGTTGCGTCCTCACTAACACAAAAGTTCCCAATTCAGACAAGAAGGGGGAGATTGCCAGGAGAACTTTATGGAAGGTTTAAGCGATTAGAGCATGGACCAGTAATTCAGGAGTGTTCTTGAATTACTTACAAAGAAATCCAGCTCCAACTTAATAAATTAAAAACTGGGGTGCCAGGATTCGAACCTGGGAATGGCGGAACCAAAATCCGCTGCCTTACCGCTTGGCCACACCCCATCGATGCAAGCTTCAATATCCTAACAGTTTTTACCCTTTTTATGTCAAGGCTTAAATAAAAAAGAGGCTACTAACTGAAAGCGAGGAATTTTTTCAAGGAAAGAGTCCATCATTTAGAGGGCGGAACCCTTTTCCCGACTGAATTTCCAATCTCCAATACAGGACACTGCTCGATATCAAATTTGTTCCGATGTAGAAGGAGAAAAGTTAAAGGGCGGGAATTCTCAGGAGATGGTTCGACCGATTAAGCTAGAGTCACAGCCTAAAAAGACTGTATGCTCAATCATCTCCTCTACCCTCTTCAAAGATGACTGCTTCCCCTCTTGTCCTTAAACCCATTAGCCAACTGCGTCTGGAGCCAGGCAGCCAAGTCACTGTTCCGAATGTCAGTTGGCAAGAATTTGAGTCGATTCTGCAGGAAATGGGGGAACATCGGTCCGCACGAGTTGCTTTTAGCAAAGGTACTTTGGAAATTGTGGTCCCCTTACCAGAACATGAAATTCCAACCGATTTAATTTCTGATATGGTGAAGACCCTCCTCAGGTCTGCGGGTAGACGGTACCAGCCCTTTGGGTCAACCACCTTTAAGCAAGAAGGCGTCGCTGGCGTGGAACCGGATGCTTGTTTCTATATCCTGAATTTTCAGCGGATGATCGGTCGACGACGTATACAACCAGGAGATCCCCCCCCTGACTTAGCTATTGAAACAGACGTGACCTCTAAAACGACCTTAGAGGCTTATGAAGCAATTGGCGTCCCCGAAGTTTGGATCTTTGATAGCGGCCAGCTCAAAATTTTTCTGCTTAAAGAGCAACAGTACGAGCAATCTGAAACGAGTCAAAACTTTCCAGACCAGCCAATTGATCAGCTGATTTCAGCGGCAGTAAAGCGGGCGTGGCAAGTTGGCAATTTGCAGGCTCTGGAAGAATTTGAAGCTCAACTTGCTGCGCGTTAATTCCAGGGTTGAATCAATAAAACGGATTTAATCGGTCGATGAATCAGATTCCCCTCACGGTCTACTCGGCCATAGTAAGCAGCGCCATTGTAATAGAGCGAGGAGGAACTGCCGCCGTCTAGGTTCATGGCCTTCTCTACGCCTAATTCATTGAGAAAATTAGCCAGTTCTTCAAAGGAGACTCCTGATTGGGTGGGCGCATCCGGTTTTTGGGCCGCCATTACCCACACAATATCTCCTGTGGGGGTTAGTCCTATAGCGGTGCGGGCGTTGGGGCGCTGAGAGCCGAGGGCGTCTCGAATCACTCTTCCTTCCGCATAATCGATAAATCCTTCTTCGACCGCGGTCATTGCTGGCAGCAGCTGAGGACCCGCGCCGATCGCGTCAAGTCGTTCGCAGTCCAGTGGGGTAGGGGCGCTGTGGAAGACGATGTCGTAGCGGATCTGTCCTTGGCAATCGTAGCGACGGAATTCTGAGCGATTGAGGATTTGGCTCAAGTACGGGGTCAGGTTGGGGTTGCCCATAAGCCCCTCATTTAGCCGGGGATCCGCCGCCAGCTCTCCCTGGATCAGGACGTAGGAGGTTGTTTTTGTGTTTTGTGGATCAAAAAAGCCTGCATTGAGCACTGCGATCGCCCCAGTTCGTTGGGCGAACTCCTCAACTGTCTCCAAGTGGGGAGATAGCTCTGGAATAACTTGATAAGGCCCTTGGGCAGGAATCCGGAGGACATGAATCGTGCTATTAGCATAGGAATAGGTGTCGTACACCAGTTGACGTAATTCGACGGCAGGATGTGGAGCGGCCATTCCTTCCGGCGGTGTAACGTTGGTGGAGGGGGGAACGCCCTTTCCTTGAGCAAGGACCCCCGAAGCCAGCATCCCTAATCCCAGAAATAGAAATGCTCTGAGCGATTTATCCTGTCGCATGACGAATCTGTTTGCTGTAGGCATGTCTGCCGCAAATCAGCAGCATAATTAAAATTAATATAGTACTGGGTTTCCAACCGAGCCAAACCCCGAGGGTGTATTGAGGCTGGGTTAGGTCTCCACCCTAAAGGGAAAATAGAGAATATGTGAATCCTGTTTCGGCTTTATAACGTCAGAAGAATTATTCAGAGGATGCATCACGGTAAACCAGCCGTTCAAAATCCCTGTAGGTTATTTATTTTCAGATCCCTAAATCTAAAGGCGGGACTCTCTCTGTAATCCCTCAGCTGGGTAGGGTCAGGGTTAGTCGCCTTTGACCGGTAATTAGTTGGGCTTGTCATTTAAGCCGAGACAATCCAGTGAGGAAGGAATACAGCAGTCAGAAGTCTGTCAAGAACTGTATTCTGACTCCTGACTCCTGTATTCTTCCCCCAGGGAAAATTTCCCGCTTTACGGGATAAGCCATTCGTTGGCCGGTTATTAACAATAAATCCTTCAAGAGATTGTTAATACTCCGACAGATTTGGGTATGGGTAAATAAAAGGCGGTAAGACTCAACCGGAACTCCTCTGTAGCATCAAGTAAGGGCTTCAGCGCTTACTATGGACAATCGATTTAGAGAAATGGATGACGGCTAGCACACGACCTCTCAACAATCAGATTAAGTCCGCTGGCGAACAGCAATGCTTGGATTACCTTTCTTGGGCGATGCAGCAATTGCAGGTGGATGTAGCCCCACAGACGCTTAAGCAAATTTCAGGGCTGATCGTCCAATGTATGACTGCGCCAGGTCGTTATTTTCACTCTCTCCAGCACAGCTTTGATGTGGCTAACGGTGGAGACGCGATTGAGGCGATAGCAGCACTATTCCATGACCTCGTTTACGTTCAGATTGACGGCGGTGTCAACGCCCTCCTGGACGATCGACTCCAACCGTTTGTTCAACAGGTGCGGGGGCGGCTGCAACTGCGGGATGCAGCCGAGATGCCTAAGGATCCTGGATTTGAATTAGTGATCACCCTTTTTGATGTCCAACCAGGACAGCATCTAGCGTTAGAACAGAATGAATTTCTCAGTGCGTTAGTCGCTGTGCAATGGTTGCGGCCCATTCTAGGGTGGGCGGAATTGGCTCAAATTGTCGCCTGTATCGAAGCCACAATTCCATTCCGTCCCCCTTCGCCAACCGGACTCCTACCCAGTGATCAGCTCTATCACAAGCTTTCGTTGGTGAATCATCAGTTTAATTTAGGGTTGACTCAGGCGGAGATTGTACAGGCGATTCAGCGTGCAGTGCGCCTGATCAATCGCGATGTTGCAAATTTTGCTGACCCTGAGGCGGCGATTTTTCTCAGTTACACTTGGCGGCTTTTGCCAGAGCTCAACCCCTGTCTGCGAGGCTGTTCAACCTATTCGATTCGCGAGTATCGCCACGCCTTGGAGAAAACCACTAGTTTTATGCATTTCCTGGATCCTGGACTGATTTTTCGCCAATTTCATGACGAACCCAGTTCACAGCACTATCAAGATATGTTGAACAGGGCCCACAAAAATCTTTCCGTCGCCTGTCTGTATCTAAATGTAAAATTGTTGGCGATCGGCATTCTTGAAGCCCTGTCAATCCAGCTTGGCGATACAATTCCGCCAGTCAAACTAGGGGGTATAGAAATTCCAGCGGCTTCCCATGAAAGCGTTTGGCAGGGGCGCTTACCACAACTCGATGCTCCCTATCTGGCCAAAGACGCGATTGAACAGGAGGTCATGGAACTCTTAGAGATCGGTCGGGCTCAGGACTCAAATTTCGACATCAAAAAATCGCCTCTCGCCGCTTTTCTAGTCAGATATCTAGGATTTTGCGCCGTGGAGGACTGTTTAGGACAAGCGAAGACATTTTTTCAAGGAAGCCTGCCTGCTGAAGAATTTCTGGCGGAAACCGATCAAACCCTGATCAAGGTATTTAAGGAAGCAATTTGGCGATAATGAAAGCCCAGTTAGGAAGAAGACTGTAGTGAAGGGGAGGGACGCCGATCTGATGGGCGACGCCAGCTAAATTAAGAATTCAATGAAGATGTTAACTAATGTTTCCACTGAAATTTCATCGGCTGTCAGAATTGGGTTAGCCAAAGGATTGGAACATGGTCACCCAAACCGGACTGGATAAGATTTCTCAACGGTGGAGCGTTCTGCCGCAGATCTCGGTGATTATCCCCATTTACAATGGCGAACAAGATTTACCGGGTCTTATAGACTGCCTCTTATCTCAAACCTACCCGCCAGAGCGGGTGGAGTATCTGCTGGTGGATAACGGCAGTTGCGATCGCACCCCTGAGTTGATTGAACAGGCTGTCAACCAGGCGAGCGCACAGAACTTGACATTCAGGCATCTGAACGAACCCCATATCCAAAGCGCTTACGCCGCTCGCAATACCGGTATTCGCTCGGCAATCGGCGAGTTTATCGCCTTCACGGATGCAGATTGTCATCCCCAACCTGATTGGTTGATCGCCCTGGTGCAACCCTTTGTTGATCCCGATATCGGTCTAGTGGTGGGTGAAATTAAAGCCCTGCCTGGAAACAATTGGCTAGAGCATTATGCCGAGCGAAAAAACATCTTGAGTCAGAAAGATACGCTGGCTCATCCCTTCTGCCCCTACGGACAAACTGCAAATATCGCCGTCAGGACTCAAGCTTTGCAACAAGTAGGCCTATTTCGCCCCCATATGACGACTGGGGGAGACGCCGACATATGTTGGCGAATCCAGCAACAAGGGGGATGGAAATTGCAATTCGCCGAGCAGTCCATTATCCAGCATCAGCATCGGAAGACTTTGCGTGATTTGCGCAGCCAATGGCGTCGCTACGGACGCTCAAATCGGTATTTACATGAGTTATATGGAGTCCCGCTAACCCGTTCTCTCAAAGCAAAGGAGGTTAGATATCGATTAGCCCGTTGGCTGCTGAAGGAATTTCCCATGTCTGCTTATCAGTTTCTGACCGCCAAAGGCCCCGCAATCGATATGCTAATGACGCCGATCGATCTCTATTGCGCCCAAGCTCGGGCAAAGGGGCAGGAAGAAAGCCGCTTACCGGAAGAAGCTCGGGCATGGAGCAATTTTCAAGAGTCCTAAGGGATCTGCGGTGAAATAACATCCCATCCACCCATCCACCCATCCACTGCCTTTTTCTGGGACTTTATTTTGACGCAACTCCCT
>JASJDH010000128.1 GCA_030065175.1 Leptolyngbyaceae cyanobacterium MO_188.B28
CCCGTATACTTAGGTTTCTTCGAATTCGTGCATAATGCCAGGAAGAGGGGGAAAGCCTTACTAGGCAGCTTGCTGAAGACTTTGCTCGGCTAGCTCCCTGAAACAGCTATTGAGCCATAAAGATTTTACAGATGAGTCAGTTAATCCAGCCAATGGATCATTGAGTTCAATGAATGGCCAACGGCGCTATGACTCTGTCAAGCATCTATTGACAGAGTCATAGCGTCGTTCAAACTCCTGCAAAGAGGGTTTAAACTATTCCGTCAAAAAATAATCGCCAGAGAAACTAGGAGAAATTCTGTCTAGTGTCCATTGAAGTCTAACCGCCAACTTACAGGCTTTTACATTATGCAGAAATATCGGCGTAAAACCACCTCAAAATCGACACATATTTATTTAAAATTTACCAGGAAATTAAAACCTTACAGCCGGTTTTATAGCCCTAAAAAAGACAGATTTACCCATCCCATTTCGAGTGATTTTAGGCATAAACCACAAGGATGGAAAATTGCGCTGGTTCTCATGACTGGCCTGATAGCTTACTCGTCTGGAGCAATTTTTGTCCGTTTAGCAATCACTGCTGATAATTCTGGCGGCCTGGGATTTAGTCTATTCCTGGCTGCATCCCGACTCGCTTTGGCCTCAATCCTGTTGATGCCTGCCTGGCGTGGTTTTTTTAAGATGGGCTATTCCAAGCAAGTGATCTCTTATTCCATAATGACAGGTGTCTGTTTAGCCGGTCACTTCGCCGCTTGGTTCACCTCCCTCAGTTACACTTCTATTACGGCTTCAACCACATTGGTTAATACCCATCCAATTTGGGTTGTCATTTTCGCTTGGATTTGGTGTAAAGACAAACCCAGGCGTCTAACCTTGTGGGGAGTTAGTATAGCCTTCGCAGGCAGTTCAATCATTGGATTAATAGGAGAAATTGATCCGATCAGTCATGATTCAGCCTTTTTAGGCAACTTATTGGCTGTTCTCGGCGGCTTATCGATTTCAGCATATATTCTTTTAGGCCAAAAAGCTCAGTGTTCAGGACTCAAATTAAGACACCATATTGTCTTAGCTAATTTAGTCTCAGCATTAGTATTATTGCCCTTGCCATTTCTATTTAAAGCTAGTTATGTGGACCATAGTACAACGACATACCTATGTATCTTAATGATGGCTTTGATTACCCAGTTGCTGGGCCATACCTGTATTAATTGGTCAATGCGCTGGGTCAAGTCAACCCCGCTTTCGCTGGTGATTTTAGGCGAGCCCATTGTCGCTAGCATTTTCGGTTATCTTACTTTCCACGAGATTCCAGGACTATCGATATTGGCAGGCGCGGTCTTGCTTGTTGTAGGGATCGCCATCACCGTTGTGGGCAGTTCGGAAGCCCCAATTCACCTGGCTCCCGACACCTCTATGTCAAACCACTAATTTTTCGTGTAAATCAGATTTTCCCAGGAAGGTAGATCATTTCATCAGCGGCATCCGCTCCGCGCTAGGGTAGCCATGACCCTTAGGCTATACAGCACCCTACGCTAATGCTTGATAAATAAGCGCCTAACAAACCCCACTGGTCTGACTACACTAGCCCGCATCCCCCAACCCCTTCTCCCCAGGGAGAAGAGGAGCCAGATTCAAAGTCCCTCTCCCCAGGGAGAGGGATTTAGGGAGAGGGCTGAATAGCTGATGACTCAAACGATATATCATCCGGTATTTTCTGATCGGAAAATCGCCTTGCTCGATCCCAGACTCTGCCTGAAATTGAAGGGTCATATTCTCTGCCTAGCATAACCAGAGAATAGGACACCAATAACCAATGACCAATGACCAATAACCAATAACCAATGACCAATGACCAATGACTTTCTTATAACCAATTCCCCACCAACACATAAGGACTCCAAAACCGAGGCGCTCGATAACCGGGCGTATTCATCAACGCCAACTGGGCCTGACGAAGCGTCTCCGCCTTAGTGACCGTTGCTCCCTCATCCGCTAAAATCTGATAGAACTCACGCATCAAAATCGTCGTTGACCGGTCATTCACTGCCCATAGAGAAGCCAGCGTACTCCGCGCCCCGGACCGCACTGCCATCCCCGCCAAACCCAAGGTCGCCCGATTATCCCCATCCGCCGTTTCACACGCACTCAGCACCAATAATTGAATCGCCTCAGCATTGCTCTGCTCCCGGTTTTGCAACAGACTGCTCAACTCATTCACCGTGATCCGCTTATCCCAGGCTAAAATAAACGTTTCATCCAAATCCGAGCTGAACTGACCATGGGTCGCCAGGTGGACCACCGTAAACGGGCGGGACTTCAACCGTTCCTTCAGCGCCATACTCGTAAACGCATGGTTTAGAAACGTCTGACTGGAAACCTGGGACTGAATTTCGGTCAATTCATCCTCCACATTTCCCAAAGCGGCAAACCCCTTGTGGGGAGGAAAGTTGGCTTGGACATCAGAGAGCCCAAACGAGAGCGCATCTAACCGCACCTTAGCCAGCGGCTGGGGTTCGATCAACTTCAGGCCGGGTGTCAAAGCGACGGCGTAGGTCTCGATCAGATAGCGCTGACCGTCATACAGCGTCGCCATCGGAATATTCCGCAAAGCTCCGTCCAGCGCAAACACTAGCGTCTTAACCCGATGCGCCGCCAACGCCGTTTCCGCCGGACGGATCAACCAGTCATAAACCTGTTGCGACAAAGACAGCCCTGTGGGGGAAATATACCGCTGTTCCAGTTCTCGCCTTAAGTCATGGAGAATCTGATCCACCTCAGCTTTGGGAATTCGCGTTTGATAGTGAAGCAACTGTTCAGACTGGGGCGCCTTTAGAATGACCTCCACCCGATCACCAAGAATAATCGGATAAATCAGCGCCGCCTCCGGATCCACCTGACGCTCGCTAATCTCCACAGCTTGGGTCAAACCACAGCGCAGAAAATTTTGCAGTTTCGCCAATTGCAGCGCATCGGTCTCACGAATCGCCAGCTTCAGATTTGCTTGGCTGAGTTCAGCCTCCCCCTTCGGTTTCAACAACAACGACACCAACTCTCGGTAAACCGGCTCCACCGTATCCCGAAAGGAAAACTGCACATCGGAGTTGATCACTAGCAAATCTCGCCGCACCGAATCTAAACTTTCAACCGCCGCCGTGTAGCTGGCGATCGCGCCTTCCTCCTTCCCCTGTTTCTCCAGCAACCGCCCCAACTGCCACTCCCACCGATAGCGAATATCTGCCGCGGCAACCCTCTCCGCCAACAAAATCGCCTGCCGCGTTAAGTCCTCCGCCTCCAACCACTGCCCCGTCGACTCATACAACTCCCCCAACTGCCCCATCACATACGACTCCACCCGAGGATCCTTCAGCTCCCTCGCTTCCTCAGCCGCTCCCGCCAATATCTCAGCAATTTCCCTAGCCGCAGGCCTCTCTCCCCCATCTCCCCCATCTCCCCCATCTCCCCCATCTCCCCATCTCCCCATCCTCAAGAGGCTCCGCGCAAAACTCAACCGCGCATACACCCCACCCCGACCTGGCGGCAAATCCGCGATCGCAGCCTGTAACTGAGGCCACAGCTCAACTGCTGACGGCCATTGCTCCCGCTCCACCAACAAGCTGAGTTGATTCAGCTGGGCTTGCAGGCGATGCGCAGACGCAGGGGGCGCGATCGCCGCCGCCTGTTGAAAAAACTTCAGCGCCGCTTGAGTGTGGACTTGCGCTTCAGCCGTTTTACCCTGAGCGATCGCCCGCTTGTCTAAGGCCCATTCCGTATTGCCTAATTCCAATAGCACCGTGTCTTTCGGGAGTTGAGACTTTTCCGCCGCCGTCAGCCCCTCTTGCAATACCTGCCGAGACTCACTCAATTCTCCCACCTGCCGCAGCACATCCCCCAGGTTGCGTAGACCCGTCACCTTGAGGCGGGCGTCAGATTGTGAGGCCAGAATTTGGTAAACCTGCTTGAGCAAGGCTTCGGCCTCCACGGTCAACCCCAAGGATTGCAAGGCTTTGGCCTGATTCATCAAACCGCCGATGACGCCAGTTGGATGGTTCACTTGGGCATAGGCCGTGGTGGCTTGCCGCCAGGTTGTCAATGCCCGTTCCGATGAGCCTTGCGCCCACTGTAGCCGTCCTTGGGTGTTCAATGCTTTTGCCCAGATTTCCCGATAAGGTTGGGATTCAGTCGCCTCGTTCTGGGTTTGTAAGCGGTTGAAGCTTTCCGCGATTGCAGTCTCGGCGGCTTGCCACTGTCCCAGATGTTGATAGGTCAGGGATAAGTTGCTCAGCACCAGCGCCTGATTCAGGTCATCATTTCCGGCGGTAAAGGCCGTTAATGCTTTGGTCCAGACAGTTTCCGCCGCCGCATATTGTTCTGCTTCGTAGAGGTCGACGCCTTGTTGCAGTAATCGGTGGGACTCTGATTGGGCCTGTGAGTCAGGCGCGATCGCCCCTGCCGACTTGTCCAGCGACTGAGCTAGCGCAACAGGGTTGCTTAAAGCCGCAACACTGATTTCAGAGGCCCCCAAGAACGCCAAGCATCCCACCACGGCGAACACGCAAAAGATCAGCAAGCGGCGGCGGGTCCAGCGGCGAATGAACTTAACGATTGTCCCCAATTGATTCTCGCGTTTCAACCCTTGGCGACCCATAGGCAGTTTCACCCCCGGCAACTTTTCCCTCGCAACATCATCCCCCGCAAGTCCTCTCAGATTGAGCATCCGCAACCAGAACCACCTCCCCCTGTTGATTCAACCGCCACCCCTGCGCCTCCAGAATTGACTCTAAACCCGGAGCCCCAGAGGCATCGCCATTCACGGTTGGAGTATCCGTCTGCACGGGGGGACGAACGTCCTCCCAAATGCCGCTGCTGCTAAGCGGTCCTTCAGGACTGGGGGGTAAACCGCCTCGCCCAGTACTGACAAAGCGGCTCGTAGAAGGATCGCCCCCCGCTTGACAGCGCTGATCGAGTTGGGGATTAACAGGAGTTTCCGGTAGATCAACAGTTCCCTGGGTGGGGTCAATTTCGGGGGTGGAGATATTGACCACGCCATCAATTCCCAATTGGGAGCTGGCGTCGATTTGACTGTCGGGAGAGAGGAAGAGGCCTCGGGCCGTGATTCGAATGTTGCCCCCCGTACCTGCTTCCGCCCTAGCGACAATGGCGCTGTTGTCTAAGAGAACGAGTGAGCCATCTAGGGTCAGAGTGATGTCTCCTCCGGTGGCGCTCCCCGTGGCGTCAGTGGTGATGCGGCCGCCATTCCGTAAAACGATATCTTGGGCCTGGAGGACAATATCGCCCTGAGCCCCTGTCTCGGTTTCGGCGCTGAGACGGGCCTGATTCAACAGCAAAATGGTGTCGGCATTAACGGTCAGCGTCCCCGCTGGAAACGCCCCTTTACCGCTGACCTGTAATTCGCCGCCGTCCCGGACAACCAGTTGATCAGTCGTAACAGTCAATTTGCCCACCTCGCCGCCCCCCGTTGTTTGGGCTGACAGAATACTGTTATCCGCCACCATGACTAAGTCCGCCGCTTGAACTGTCAAATCCCCTGCAGCCCCATTGCCTTCAGTTTCTGACAACACCAAGCCGCCATCCTGGAGGACTAATCGCCCGGTTTCAATGAGTAGCGCTCCCGCATTCCCCGTCGCCCCCGATCTGACCTGAGTTCGTAAGCTGCTCGGATCGCCATCCTGACTCACCCCGCTCAATTCCACTGACTCAGCAGCATTGATGGTAAGCGTTCCACCATTTCCCGACCCCGCAGTTGAGGCGGAAACCAAAGCGCCATCCTGGAGAATTAACCGCCCGGTTTCTATAGTCAGATTACCTGCATTTCCAGCAGCGCCTCGATTAACTTGAGTGACTAACCGACTGGGATCTTCATCCGGTAAGGGTTCCCGTCCGGTTAATTCCACCGAATCTGTGGCTCGCACCGTCAAATTGCCGCCATGCCCCTCACCAAATGTGGATGCGGAGACAAAGGCTCCATCCCGAAAAATTAGCCGTCCGGTTTCGATCGTCAGATCCCCTGCATTCCCCGCCGCGTTGCTGTTGACTTGAGTGGCGATGCGGCTGGAGTCGCCATCGCTTGCCACCCCACTCAATTCCACCGACTCAGCCGCGCGGATAGTCAACACTCCGCCATCCCCCCTACCTGAAGTCGAAGCAGAAATCGAAGCGCCATCCCGAAGAATTAGCCGCCCAGTTTGTATGGTCAAATCTCCAGCCTCCCCTGCCGCCGCTGAATTCACCCTAGACCGCAAGCGACTCGAATCTCCATTGCCGTCCGTTCCGCTTAACTCCACCGACTCAGCCGCCCAGATGGTGAGCGCCCCGCCATCCCCCGCCCCCGAAGTTGATGAAGAGACCAAAGCCCCATCCCGAAGAATTAGCCGCCCAGTTTGTATGGTCAAATCTCCAGCCTTCCCTGCCGCCGCTGGATTCACCCTAGACTGCAATTGGCTCGAATCTCCATCGCCGTCCGTTCCGCTTAACTCCACCGACTCAGCCGCCCGAATAATCAATGCGCCGCTGTTCCCCCGGCCAAATGTTGAAGCGGAAATCCGCCCCCCATCGCGAAGAATTAACCGTCCCGTCTCAATGGTTAAATCTCCTGCAGCTCCCGTAGCCCCACTGTTGACTTGGGTATTTATGCGACTAGAGCTACCCGACTGCCTAACCCCGCTCAATTCCACCTGCTCTCTCGCTCGGATGGTCACATCGCCTCCCTGTCCTCTGCCAGTCACTGAAGCGCTGAGCAAAGCGCCATCACGGAGAATCAACCGACTCGTTTCGATGGTCAGATCCCCGGCATTGCCAGCAGCCCCAGGGTTCACTCGAGTCAGGAAACGACTGGAGATACCTTTTCCATCAGCGCCGCTTAACTCCACCAACTCAGTCGCGCGAATCGTCAGCGCTCCGCCATTGCCTTGACTATTGACGGAAGCAGAGACACGTCCCCCGTCTCGAAGAATTAACCGCCCAGTTTCTATGGTTATATTCCCGGCATTTCCGGTCGCGCCTGAATTGACTCGAGCCAATAAGAAGCTGGAATTGCCATCCCGATCCAGGCCGCTCAACTCCACTGCCTCAGCCGCCCGAATCGTCAGCGCTCCACTATTCCCCTCGCCAAATGTCGAAGCAGAGATTCGAGCCCCATCCCGAAGATTTAATCGGCCAGTTTCCACCGTGAGATCGCCAGCATTTCCGGCGGCTCCTGGATAAACGTCAGCACGCGCTAAGCTAAATAAACCATTGGCGTTGGCACCGCTCAATTCAATCGTCTCTTCCGCTCGCAAGGTTAAACGGGCGCCTGAGCTTGACCCTAAAGTCCCACTTAACAACGCGCTGCCGTCCTGCAATAGGATAGAACGCCCTCTCACCTGCACAGCGCCAGCCTCAAGACCGCTGGCGTCCACCGACGCCCCCTCGGACAGCCCAACATTGTGGAAATCTCGAACCTCGTCATACCCCAACCGCCAGCCGTGTTCATCGGGCGTTAGGGTCACTGTGCTATCGCCCGCCACGCCTCCTAGCTCAATTCGCCCGCCCGCCGCCGTCAAATTACCACCCACTAGCGACACCTCTCCGCCGACTAAAGCTAAGGTTTCGCCAGACGGCGCTTGCAACCCGACAGGTCGGTTTTCCCGCTGCACAATACCATCGGAGTTAATTCTCAGGTTATTGCCCGCTCCTTCCACCCGGATTGGTCCCGGATTGGCCCCATATTGCAACCCAATAGGCGTCTGTATTGTCAACAGCGGCGGGGCTTGAGGATTTTCAGCGCTGAACTCAAACCCATTGGAAAAGCGAATGCGATCGCCCGAACTCACCAAGAACGATCCATTCACATCCAATCGGGCATTGGGACCAAACACAACGCCATTGGGATTTAGCAAAAACAAATCAGCCGATCCCGACACCCCCAATGTGCCTAGAATGTCAGACCGACTTTGGCCCGTTACTCGACTAAATATGCGCTCAACGCCATCCGGATTGACAAAGTAAACTTGCCGTCCCTGTCCCACATTGAAGGCTTCAAAGCTGTGGAACAGATTCTCTCCCCTCACTGCGCCTCCATCGAGCTGATCGGTAGCGCCATTAGAATGCACGCGAGAGGATTCTGTTCCCAAGCTGGCGTCCGGCGTAATTTGAGCCAAGGCGATCGGGCTCTGACCTAAGCTGAAAAGACTTAGACCTATCAGGCTGCTCAGTCTGAGGCAGGGGCGTTTTTTATCGGGGGAAGGGGAAGTGGGGGAGGCAGGGGGGGCAGGGGGGACAGGAGGGGCAGGAGGGGCAAATTTCGGGACGAGATTTGTTGCGTCTAGGGAAAGAGATGGGTGGGGTAGGGAAGGAAGCAGGGGAAGGGAGGCGGGGGAAGCAGGGGCGGCGGGGGAAGTGGGGTGTTGATTGCGTAGATGATTGTTGTGCATGTCCCTTAGGGCAAATCCGTAAACAAACCGTATTGACACCTGCCAATAACTGTCTATAGGGATCTGCAGATAAATAGCATCCCATCCACCCATCCACCCATCCACCCATCCACCCATCCACCGGGAAATTATGTCCCCACAAATCCCTTACTGATAGCTCACCATCCCATCCCCCGGTTGGCAACAATCAACCACCGGGACCGAGGCAAGAGATCCCAGGCCGACGGAACCTAGGAGTTCAGTCCAATCAGTCAACAAACTGGGGTCTCCCGGAGTGGTGCGGCGAAGATTGCCTAAGGTGGTGAGGGCGTCTTGCCAGATTCCATGACGGGCGTAAATGGCGACATGATCTCGCGGGGACACAGTGCTCTCAATCTGGCTAAGCAAAGTTGGATTAGGTTCAATCCGACGGACAATTCCTTCAACGGCGGGATTCCGAGAGGGTCTATCTGGATTGACTAAAACGGAGAAGAGCCACCGATACGATTTGCCTATTTCGAGTGGGTGAGGTGGGGAGACACTCACCACACCAGGCAATTCTGAGAGCGCGACAGGTTGAATCAGGATGGGCTGTTCCTGATCATCCAGCAGAACAAACTCGGCTGTGGGTCCAGCCGCGGACTGGGCCGGAACATAAAACCAAAAAGTGGGGGATTCAACCACCGTGAGGGTGGGGAAAGATACCGACTCGCCCCCGCAGGCTTCCGGTTGATTTTGAATCTCCCCCTTCCCAGGAATTAACGCGATGAGTTGCTCCACACAAGCATTTCTATCTCCCCCAGCTGTCCGCTGAGTGGGTCTTCCTTCTTCTTCAAAGTCATCTGCTGAGCTAGACGAAGGTGAAACGAACTGTAAGCGCTCTGGCTCTGCATTGCTGAGAGGTTGGATTGAGTTTGCCTTAGAGGGAGCGATCTCGATCGCACTCGCCAACCCCCAAACCACAAACAGAGCAATAGAAGAGGGATACTTCAAATTAACCATTTTCAAATGGAGCTTGCACGTCGTGTACCAAGTGCATAAGAAACCAACACGTTGAATGAAGACGAGTATTCACTAGTCTTGCCTGTATTAGTCTAAGAAGCGAAAACAATTGCTTTAGTTCCCACCGTTAAGAATAGATAATGCAGGCGTAATACAGGCCCCTTTCATGAAAAATGCTGTGCGGAGAAATTACGCTTATTGAGAAATGATTGATGGAGTCCTTGGGCGTAGGGGAAGATGAGATCTTTGTGGGCGGGCTGCACCCGAGACAACAAATCATCCACGAAAATCTTACTCCAAAGACTCATCATTTCCCAATCCACCCCCAATGCGAGCATAACTCTTTCACATAAGTCAATCAGCTCATTCTCAATTGGACCCATATTGTGTTCCAAAAGACAAAGCCAAATATAATTTTGGAACATTTTCAGATCGCGAACAAAAGAATGAGCTACTCTAGTAGCTGTAATACAACCACCCTTACTCACATATTGGGGAAATGAGCGAGAAATCTGCTGATAAACACTCTCCGCCACTTCCAAGGAAGCGGGTAAGCTTCGTTCAACGAGTACGAATGAAGGGTCATTCACCGAATACTTAGCGGCGGCGACGCAAACCCGTTGCCAAGGAATCGCGATGTGTTCTTCAACAAATCTGAGGTAAGGCTCCAGCAAGATTTTTTCAGGGGTTTCAAGTTTACCGATAAGGTATTGGTTGTTGAAGTTTATAACGGTCGTCAGAAATCCGATCGCTCGCCAGTCCCTTAAGCCCAAAAGCTGCCTCTGGAATTCAAGGAGTTCTGGCTCTAGCTCAGTCGCTAGCCGTTCTATATTAGGCGTCAACAGGGATAACATCTGCTGGGATGAATAGGCTGTTGTTTTTTCAGGTGGCGATTGTTCGTAAATATCGAGCAATTTCTGATAAATTGGCACGGAATATTCGCATATTGTCCTTGTTTCTCTTAAATCGAAGATGTTACTGATATAGGTGTAAAGTGTGCTCGCATTCAGTCCTGCATGTTGCAATCTGGCCCCAAGTAAAGAATTCTTTATCTTGCTGACTGTTTCCACCCGAAATGTCTGTTTACACGCTAAACTAAAATAGTATTGCAATGTATTACTTGCTTCATCTGATGATATGGGGACTTGGGGTTTGTATTGCTCTCTATAAATCTTGATGAGGCGTTCAGATGCAGTCGTCTTCAGAACTTGGGTGCTTACAAGCATTGTATTCAAGGGGAATTTTGTACGCTAAATCAGGGTTTCAATTGAAGGAATTTACCCGAGATATATCGCTTCTCATCGAGTAAACTATATTTTTTGGTATTGCACTGAAATGGTAATTAATCCCGGTTTAGAATCCCTTTTTAAGAGGGATCAATCACGGGATCCTTGTAAACAGTTTGATGTTTTTTTGTCAAAAAAATATTTAGTATAAACTGTCTAAGTATTAAAAACTTAGCAGGTAAAAGTGACAGATTCGGAACAAATGCTGAAATTATTCAGCCAAATGGCTTACTGTGAATATTGCAGTAAGTTTATTTGTTCTGACTTACACGCCGTTCTGTTTTCTGTATTCTGTCTCTGTTGGATTTTCCCAGCTTAAATCACCCTTCCAGAGACCACCTGGCTTTAATTCAGTCTGTGGTGAAATTCTCGCCAATATCAGTAGACCGCCACTGGTGGCTACCAAGCTCAGAGCGGGGGGAATGAGGGGAGTCCATCCGCCATACAGTAGGGCGATCCAGCACAGAATCGAGAGACAGCCAATTGCAAGACAGACAGCCATGGCGATATGTATGGGCGATCGCAAGTTCCGCATCACCAAGACGCCCACAAATGACCACCCGACAATCCAGAGAAACTCGCCCCACTGAGGCCACCACCACAGCAAGGGGCGTTGATCTAAAACAGCGCTGAGAATCTGACTGATCATTTGGGCGTGAATAATCACCCCTGGCGTTTTTTCGGGCCAAGGGACCTGGCTGAAGGGCGTCAAGTGCGCATCCCTAGACCCGGCTGTGCCAATCAGCACAATGCGATGTTCGACCAAGTCAGGCAATTGGGCGTCCAAGGAGCCGCTTAATACATCGGAAAGGGTGACTTGAGGCGGGTTGGCGGCCCGATAATTGAGCAGAATTTGATATCCCTTGGCGTTATCTGGCGATAACTCATAGCCGCCCGCATTGGGGGCGAGTTTTCTCAAAACCACGCCGCCGATTTTGCGATCCCCTGTTGCGGTTTTTTCCAGGGGGGAGACTCCCAACTGAGCTAAATATTCGAGGGTAATTCTCAGACTGAGGGACTGGCTGGTGGGGCAAATGGAGTTAGAGGCCATCCCCAGAAGTTGCCGACGAGCAACGCGATCGGGATCAATCGGCCAATCGGTAAACCCCAACCGGTTTGATGGAATTCCGGGCGGCGGGGCGATGCTGACCGTGTCATCATAGGTCTGGGCGACTTCGCAAGCCGCGATAAAGTGGGAATTCTGTTGCAAAGTTTCGCCCAGTTCTGGTTCAAACTCGAAGTCGTGATAGATATCCATCCCGATCACACGGGGAGAATGGGGCTCCAGCTTCTGCAAGAGTTGGGCCAGCGCTGCATCCGATAAGGAGCCTTTTCGCGCTAAACCCATGGCTTCTTGGGCTTGAATATCCGCTTCCCCCACCGTCACGATCAGAAATCGATCATCCGCTTCTTCCGGCGGACGCAGCCTCAGCATTTGATCGAATGCGGCTAGCTCCCATGATTGGAAAAGTCCTAGCGATCGCAATCCCATTACCCCACTAGCCGCCACTAGGCCTGCCAGGATTAGGATTGGCAAAGGCCATCGCGCCCTCGGCGCTGGCGCAACCGGCCGTGATTTGGGGAGATTCATCAAATCCTGCCAAGTTGGCGACGCCGTGGCTGGATTCTGACACACCACCGGTAACCAACTGGCGCAGGGAAATTGACGTTCTAAACCCTGGAGTCTTTCCCAGCCTCGTCGCACCGCCAGGTGAGAAGACTCACCCTCCGACAGCGCCTTGAGAAAATACTTCAAGAATTCTTGGGCCACCTCATCGGGGACAACCTCTCGCATGGCGATGGTTTGGGGAATATTCAATCTAGCCAAGTCAAAGGCTAATCCCAAACTGTCACAGGAATTAAAGATTGCGATTTTTAATCCCCGTTTGACCTTATGACTTAAGGCCCGCTCCAAGTCACCCGGCGTCAAACTGTTTTCTTCAGCATTTTGGTTAATGTAAAGCCGTCCGGTTTCCATCTCTGGTTGGCTGGAGCTATGGCCGGCAAAGAAAAAAATGTCCCAGTCCTGCTCCCAAAGCTGGTCGTTGAGTTCCTTAATGCTTGGCTCCGCAAGAAATTTGGGGTCAGCCCCCGACAACTGTTCTATAAAATGTTTATCGGTTTGAACATCAATCTCACGCCCGTCCAAGCTGGCGCAATCCCCCAAAACGCCAAGGATCCGCACCTCCCCTGGAGTCGCCGTCGCCGTCGGTGTTACTCGTTCATATTGAGGAAGACTTAACGCAACATCCGCTTGGGGATAATCCTCCAAAAAATTCCAGAGTCGCCAGGGAAGATGGCGCAATTGTAAATCTTCAGTTTCAATGATGATTTGAATATCTTCATTAGGCCGTAGGCGATTACGCAACTGGCGCTCAATTCCTTGAAATAACTCAGCCCTAAGCCAAGCATTGAGTTGTTGTGGAAGCTGCTGACAAATCAGGCTAAATTCGGCCCAGGAAAAGTTGTCGACGCCGTCTTCCACGCTATCGAGGATATCGAGACGGATCGGCATGCCCAGGTTTTGGTAGTAAGTTTTATAAAGCTGTCGCCAATGCGTGTGTAGGGTGGCTAATTTCAGATCAGCGGGTAAACTGCCCTCATTTTTCAGCAACAACTGTCCATCTTTTCCCCATAGTTGCATAGTGATGGATGGCAAGCCGCTCTTTAAGTCCCCCTTTCCCAGGCTTAAGATAACCTTATGCATAGTGACTAACTTTAGAGTTTAGTTTTTGGATTTTGGATTGCAAAATCCTTAGAGGAATATGCAATGAATTCAGATGACAAACTCCTCTGTAACGTTAATGTCATCAAGGACGACCTGAAGGCTAAAGCGTTCCTTGGGCTCGCCTCTAAAGCGAGGGAGTTGAATAAAGTTGTCTTGTTGCTGAGATTGCACCAACCGAAGCGTTTCCCCTGAGTTATTGATTAACCGCAACTGTAGATTAGCAGGCAACATGATGTCGTCTTCTAAAGGATGAACTTGCACCCGAATCTCTACCTTTTGGTTTGCCTTAGCTGATATAGCGACCAATAGGGCTACCTCCGGACTATCGGTTTGTGTCCCTAATCGAATGGGCTTAAATCGTCTGACAAGTCCCTCCCCCCTTAGTTGAAGCATGCTTCGGAGTCTGGGGGAAAAGAGAGAATGCCGCCCTCCCAACAAACCTTCAATGGGGCTCCAAGCCGGATCATAGGCCTGTTGAAGCCATTGGCCCAAATTGACGTCTGCTTTAGCGGAAGGGGTTAAATCAAGCAGTTCCTCAGCCGTCGTCCAGGAATTGGAGCGCCCTGTTTGACTAACGGTGGGACTACTAATTTCTTCCAACAGTTGCCTAGCCACATATTCTTTCACCATGGGCGGCAGAATAAATGCCGATTGACCGCTTATCTGGGTGGTGACGATTAATAAGCGCTGCTTGAGGGATTCAAGCGCTTCCAGAAGTTTGACGAAAGGGATAGACCAGGGAATCTCATGCTGAAGGGCCGCCACAGAAATGGGGTGAGGTTCACTAATCAACCAGTAGAGAATTTCCTTCTCTAAGGATGATAAGCGCTTGAAGGATCGACCAACTAATGCGCCAACCTCCTCAAATACGAAAGATTGGTGTTTCATAAATTCCGCCACATCGCCGTTGAACAAGGCGCGGATTAATCTAGCGGCGCTTTTTAAGGCGGCGGGATTCCCTTGATATTGATCAATTAAGGCGGGCCAACTGGATTGAGCGGCCAATTGTTCAGATTGCAAAACAGATTCAGCTTCTGCTTCTGACCAACCGGACAAAGCAAGTGAGCGAACGGGGGAGTCTTTTCCTTCCAATCGCACTACATCTCGAGGATTTTCAAGACCGGTGACGATCCAACAGCTTTGATGACTGTCTTCGCCGATATGGCGAAAGAATTCGCCATAGTCTTCGTATCCGGGGCGATATTGTCCAGCCAATTGCCCCCCATGTAAAATCCCCTCTGCCCCATCCAAAATGATCAAACACCGTGAGTCTTTCAAACTGGCGATCAGCTGAGACAGCAAATCTCCTTTACGGTTGGGGGGAGAGAAGTGAGAAGCGTCTGACGACGGCGGTAGGATTTTAATCAAGTCCGCCATAAATTTGTTCAATGGAGGGACTTGATTGAGCGATCGCCAAATCACCCGATCAAACTCAGCTTGAATTTGCTCCGCAAAGACCTTAGCCAGAACGGTTTTCCCGACACCGCTAAGCCCCCGCACTGTTAACAAGCGGCAGCCGTCCTGCAGAATCCATTGCTTGAGCTTTGCCAATTCCGCCGACCGCCCCACAAAGGAGGAAACTTCCGGAGCGTTATCCCAATCTTGACGCTGAGACATTTCGGCAGGTCTAGTTGCAAATAGCGGCTGTGAGGAAGCCTCAACTCTAGACGCTGGTTCAGGGGCTACCCCAGTTGGGTCAGGCGTCAGGCCTAAATCGGTTATTTCTGGCTCCAATTCACTGATTCGTTGCAACACAACGCGAAGATTTGTCTTGCTAACGGGCTCCCCAAATGTTTCTGAAAGCAGGCGCCAAAACTTAGGGCCGATATCTCGCATCAAATAATTTGTGCTGTAATCGGAGTTTTTCGCCATTTGATCATAGGTTAATCCTTGCCAGGTTCCCCGCAAGATGGCGATTTCAGGAGCGCTCAGACATCTGTTTGCCTGGGCCAAAATAGCGGTATTTACAAAATTTAGGGCTATGTCAATGTCCATTGGCAATTTATCGCTTCTCTAGCCTTGCTCGTCCTACCCCGTTACCACAATAACTTGGAATCAACTCCGCCGCCATGAGTTATGCATAAAATTATGCATACGTGACATGAAGTCGGGTTAACAATGCATGATATAAGGGATGTAAGAGAATCTCTCGAATATAAATTTAGTCAATGCCTGAACTTTTAGATCAATATCAGCGTCACCATAATTGACGCAGTCTACATCAGAAAGTTATGCTGACTGACATGAAAGTGACTATCATGAAACGTAAGCTCAGTTATGCCTGCATAATTAAGCAGGCCGCGGGAAAACAGGCTATCTCTGGGGTTGGCCTTGACAATCTATCTCGAAAAGGCCCCACGCAGAAGGCAATCATTTTCCAAACAAGTGAGTATTGATGGACATTATGTTTCTTCATTTGTTTTCTGTCTTATCTTGATTAATGTTTTTCATTGAGAGGCTTACTCTTCTGGGAAATAAGAACGAAATGTTATATCTCTCACCCCCTTTTGTCAGCCTTTGTCGAGGGGAATTTTCCTTTTCCTACCTCTAATAGAATCCAGGGAAGACTTTTTAGAACAGGAATGCCAACCGGGTTAATTCAAGAATCTGTCGGGAAAATTCTAATATTACATCTGTAACTATCGACAGAATTCTCAAGCATTGCCAAACAATTAATATTGAAAATACAGATTGAAATAAACCTCAAATTTCAATGATTAAAATGACGATCTAAAAGGCGAGTATTTCACTAAATAAATTGGTTTTATTTACAAGGAATTAACCATAACTTCAAGCGACTTTTTGATTGGTTTAATAGATTAACGTTAAACTAATAAATAAGTTGAAAAACCAACATTCGAATCAGTCTTTTTGTTAGATGAATGCTTCTCGAACAGAATTTGAATCAGCGAAAACTGAACTTGCAGGCTGGCCCCATTACACCTCAAGTCTTCACTGACGGTGAATAGGCCACGAAATCAGCCATGACAAATCATTGACTTAAATAATGCATGGTGATGAAAAAACAAGGGTGAATTTGACTGAGTACTGATTGCAGTAAGTTTCTTTCAACTTTTCAGGGTTAGCCTGGCTTTAGCTAAGTATTGTTTGAGCGCTGGATGAGTCGAATATTGTTAATCCCCGTAGATCAAATCAGCCTAGGTTAAATCAGTTAAGCCAACAACACTTTAAAGCATCATCAACATAGGAACAGGGAGTAAGGATTCTCTAAGCATCTGCCATTGGAATTTAACTCTTGTTTTAGGAGACTGTATGGCGGTTATTTCGGATTCAGATTTATTCAAAGGGTCAGATTTAGACATCGAGCTAAAGGACAGACTGACTTCAAATCTTGAGTTTTCAACGCCTCTTAAAAAAAGGAATCAGTCGACTCTGATCAAAACTGAGGGCGAAGAAGAAGAGCTATCATCCCCCCAAGACAGTCTGACTCTAGGGAAGAATCCGGCAGGAGATGATTCTCCTTTGGAGACCACTTTCAACAAATTTAGGGCGGATTTATCGGCGATCGCTCAATCTCCAGATAATGCCGAAACACAAACATCAATACAACAGCGTAGTGTTGGCGTAGAAGTAAGTGTTAATGGGGATTCTGGCCTGTTGAGTCAACGATCTGGATGGGTTGGAGATGGCCCAGGAAACTCTCAAGACACACCTAATTTTGGTTGTAATTGCTCTGCTTGCTGCTCAGCAGGTGTGTCTGATTTTACTCATCTTGTTTCAGGCGCAGACTTATCCGATGACCCAAATGATGTAAAACTCAACGTCCCTAAATCAGGCGATATTCGGATTGACCCCCTAATCCATGGGCATAAGTGGACTACTCCCACCATTACCTACAGTTTCTTTGATGATCAAAAAGGCAAGCCTTATTACAGCAGTAGCTACGACGGCATTGCAGAAATTTCCGATAAGATGAAAAGCTATCTCCGAGACATTTTGGAGAATGTGCTTGAGCCCTTGATCAATGTTGATTTCGTTGAAGTGGAAGACACGAAAAACAGCTATGGTCAGATCCGCTACATGTATACGACCAGCACGAGCTCTGCCTCCACAACCCGACTATCAAGCAGCAGCGATCGGGCTGGCGATGTTCGGTTCAATCCTAAGATTACGAAAGACATTGAGGCCGGACCGGGGGCTTATCGTTACGAAACCCTAGTTCACGAAACCCTCCATGCCCTGGGAATGAAACATCCCGGGAATTACAACGGCTCCAGTAATGGCGGCCAAGATGGTCCCTTTTTGTTAAATGGCGACGATCACAGCGGGAATTCTATTCTGTCTTATAACCGCCTCAAGGAGTTGAACCAAGGGGCGATTACGCCCATGACCTACGATATCCGGGCCCTGCAATATCTCTACGGGGCGAAGGAACATGAAGTGGGCGACACGATCTACAAGTTTGACACTGTCAATGGCTATTCCATCGGGAATAATTTCTTTGGGAGTAAGGACCAGAAACTTAAACAGACCATTTGGGACACCCAGGGAAACGATACCTACAACTTCGCTGGGCTTGCCTTTAAGAATTCGGGCTATCATTTCGACCTGCGAGAAGACGGTTGGATCACCACCAAAGACGCCTTTAATTCCACCACCTACACCGCCCGGGGGAACGGCAAGAAATACAAAACCACTGCTTTTGGCACAAAGACTGCCTTTAACATGACAATTGAGGATGTGGTTGCCTCCAGCAGTAGTGATGATATCTATCTCAATAAGGCCGCCAACACCATCAGTGGGTATCAGAAGGGCAGCCAAGCGGGCAATGACGTTCTGTATTATACCGACGGCAAAGATGTCCTAGACCTCTCTAGCTACAAATCCTCAGACGTTACCCAAACCAATAGCGGCGACGACCTGGTTCTCGATCTCGGTGGGGATGGGAAAATCACCATCAAAAACTACGTGAACGCCACTAAAGATAATCAGATCAAAATTCTGTTCGACGGAACCCCCACTGGCCCGGTTGACCCGCCTGTCACCTCGAATCTGATTGAAGGGACGAGTGGTGATGATACTGTGAACGGCACCCAAGGTAAGGACCTCATTAAAGGTCATGATGGCGTGGATGTTCTGGTTGGTCGCAATGGCAATGATGAACTCCTGGGCGGTCGTGGAGGAGACACCCTCAGAGGCGGTCGAGGCAATGACACCCTCAAGGGCAGTTATGGAGCCGACATTCTGATCGGCGGTCATGGCTATGACACACTGATTGGGGGTAAAGGCGATGACTCCTTTGTCTTCAATTCCATCGATGATCGGCGTGATGTCATTACTGACTTTGGCAAAGGAAGTGACACTATTAACTTGCAGGCCATCTTTGCCGGCAATGAGTACGCTAGTCTGGACGCCTTCAAGGATTATGTGAAATTGGTGCAGAGCGGCGCCAACACCAAAGTTCAAGTGGATGCTCTAGGCGATAACGGGGACCAGTTCAGAACCCTTGCTATTCTCAATAACGTGACGGCAACAGACTTAACGGCGGCCCAGTTCAGAGTCTAAGGATTATCAATCCATCGGAGTCAATACTGTTCAGATAAGCTCCGATGGTTGTTGGAGATCTCCCTTAAACCCCCTTCTCTTTGAAAAGGGGGTTTACCTTATTGTGTCCGATGATGAGATGCACTGGTCTCTATTTTTGTCTCTTAGGCAAGCGCACATGGAAAGACATCTCTATGAGTTCGCTGGGTTTTGCTAGACAATCAGAATTTTCCCAGAAAAGTATGCGCGATCGCGCAGCCTGAGTGAAATATCTATGGTGTAAACTACCTGTAGGATTTCGATTACGTCTTTCAGTGTGCTGTAGTTGAGGGCGATTCATAACGTCTCCATGGTCGTTTACATTGCTTCCCTCTATCTCCTTGACCAAATCGCTTCTATTAGTCATCAACTGGAAACGCTTTAAAGTAAGGCCACAATCTTCTCTTTGAAATTGGCGAAAACATTCCAGAAAACTCATTGAGTTAATTCTCAGAATATACACCTTAAACTTCCTTTTCTTATACCTATAAGGGGGAAATAAGGGATTCCAATTTGTTCAATTTTTCAGACCCACTCTACCCTTCAAGAACGCCAAAAGCGAACGAGAAGAGTAAAGCTTTAAACCCCCCACCCATCTCCTAAGTTTGAGAGAAGACCCGGTTCCCCATCTCCCAAGTTTTGGAGATAGGGTTGGGGGATAAGGGCAAAACTATGGCAAAGATGACTCAATAAGAATGAAATAGTCTGTAACTTCACAGTTATTTCGATAACTCTTAAAGTCTAGATTTAAAGAGTCACTCTCTAAATTTTGCCCCGGGTTTATCACCGTATTTTGTTAGTCTGATAATACTTCCTAAGTCTTGGATTCCAGATAATTTATTTCTCAACCCTTTTTTAAGTGAAAGGATTTCAAGATGCAGAGAAGGTGTAATGAGTAAGAACGAAAACGAATTTGCTTGGCTCTCAAACCATGAAGGAACTTCCATCAGATTGTCTGAGACACCCAATGACAACTAATCTTCTTGGCTTGAACATTTAAAATTTTTCTCGATTGGGGCAGGTTGTAGAGTTCCATCAATTGGAATGAGAAACCCCATCGTAAGACCAATTGGCTGACAGTTCCCGCAATGAGTCCAAAACGTCTGGGTTTGAGGGGGTGAATAGCCAACCGAAGAGTTCTCCCAGGCAAAAGTATAGGGAAAGGAAGCAAGGATACCCCCAGCATCCGCCATTGAAATTTAACGCTTGTTTTAGGAGGCTGTATGGCAGTTATTTTGGATTCGGATTTATT
>JASJDH010000129.1 GCA_030065175.1 Leptolyngbyaceae cyanobacterium MO_188.B28
GTCGGTCTAGGTTTGGCAATCCTGATGCGGTCATCTCGCTTCAACTTGGTAGCACCTGCACTTTAGGATTGCACTCTGGTCGGGCTAATTCAATTTTTCGAGGTGCCCTTTATAGGACTCCAACTTAAAGCCGGGACAATCCGAAGGAGAAGGAATAAAGAATACAGAATGCAGAAGTCAGTCAGGAACTGAATTCTGACTCCTGTATTCCCTCTTAGGAAAATTTCCCGCTTTGGGATAATTTGTGAGAAAGAGACTATCGGCAAATTTCTATTTCATAGGTTGAGTTGAACGCAGTGAAACCTAATGTAAATAGTCCTTTGGGAAGCGTTGAGCTTTGTCCCGTTCCTCCAAAGACACGATAAGTCATGCCTAGAGAACTTCCGAGTTGATACTCTAGGGGGTTGCTCTCACAGAAGAATAATCTTAGATCCGCTCGGCGCTTGTAGAGAGGTGGATATTTATAGCGCCTTGAGCGATAACTAATCCTCAGATTGGGTTGACAAAGGCAAGCGCATATACCAGAGTGATGAGCGATGAGATTTTGGCTCCTCTTTAAAGATGACCTTTGCATCTCTGACATTAATCAAATGTGCTTTTTCCAATTGGGTCAATGTTTGGAGAACTTCATCTGCGACAATGCCATCTTTGTTGAATCCTGCAACAATCAGATCGCTCATGATGACCTCCACAAAAATTGTGCGTCCGCCATTAGTGTTCCCCGCCCTTCTTGTTTTCACTAAAGTTTAAGTACTCTTCAGAAAGAAAAGAATATCCCGCCATCGTTTGCTGTAGAGATAGCATTCGGTTGAAAAATCAATTAGGGGATGAAGTAGCTTTTTACCTACCAAGAATGCATCAAGGTTGGAGGCGAACAGAAAATTATTCTCGGCTTGCACTCAGATTAATCCGCAATTTGGCCGAAGCCATTTTCTACTAAGATCCAGCAACATAAATATTGTATTACAAATTAATATTTATAGCGTATTCCCCAAAGCTATTAGGTGGGCTTCATACGCTGAGCATTATCCATTACTTCTCTCATGAAAATATCCAATAGCCCACCCATTAATAGTTTCTGCGGGTCGATGACAACAATTGAAATTGAAAAGCCTACTCGAGTCAGCCAAGTGTTGGTGGTTGATGATTCTCCAGTGGAGCGAAAGATCCTCTCAAGGATCTTAAGTTCTAATGGGCTCGATTATACAGAGGCTTGTGATGGGATTGAAGCGTTGGAAACGATCAAAGTGAATCTCCCAGAACTCATTATTCTAGACGTCGAAATGCCCAGGATGAATGGGTATGAAGTCTGTCACCAACTCAAAAACGACGCCAAGACCCATAGGATACCTATTTTAATGTGCACCAGTAAAGCGATGTCTTCCGACCCTTACTGGGGGTCTCGTAAAGGCGCCAATGCTTACGTGTTAAAGCCTTACCATACAAAGGACTTGATTAGAAAGGTCAAGCTTTTATTGTCGACGTCTCCCTTTGTTTCCTAGTTGAGGACGGTTAATTGCTGAGAACAGATATTCGCGGGAGAACCGCCACAGATTATGTAACTCTCCCATAGCCTGCAAATATACGCCTGATCATTGACGCAAAAATAACCGATTAGCTGCGCGGGTAAAGGCTACGTAGCAAAGTTGATTACGTTCTACAACATTGCGGTTCACCATCATATTTGGCAAGTCGACAAACACATCTTGAAAGGTTGACCCCTGACTTTTATGGATCGTCAGACTGTAGGCATAGCTGACGTCATGAAATAATTCTTTAAGTTCCCAGAATTCAAGCCAGCGCTTCTCGTCGGCAAATCCCTGGAGTCTGAGTTGAAAGTCTGTCCGACTTTTTTCATGTAACACTCTCAGGGTGCGGTACTGTTTTTCCTCCGTTTCAACGTCTAATTGCCAAACCGCCCAGGGTCCTGCTTGTCCTTCCGCCACGTCGAGGACTTCACACTCAGCAGAGGTTTGCAGCAATATGGCGTCTGCTTCGACACAGGGGGTATTGGCCATTAGCCGCTCACCCCGCACAAATCGCGGCGCGGCGGCGCCGTAAATCGCGGCTCGAATCATTTGGTTGAGTTGATTCACCCGTCGATTGGTATAAGCTAGGGCCCTTACCTGATCCGGGTCTTCCCGATAGGCTTGACTAGTGAAGGCGCGGATCAGCAGTTTTTCCCAGGGCTGGCGTCGAGTGACAAAGCTGCCTGTTGTTAAGTCTGGATTGACATCGTTCTGAAATCGGGGAAAATGGGGGCGCTCCAGGTTACGGCGAATATCTTCGGCGAGCAGTGCGATCGCGCCCCCATATCTCACCACTTCCGTCAGATCAGACCGGTGGAAAATTTGCCGAAAACAGGGAGATTCCCGCTCTCCCACGGGCGGCAACTGAGCCGGATCCCCCACAAACAGCAGCTGGGTGCGGCCATAAAGGCTAGAGACAGCCTGGACTAATAGCCCCCACATCTCTTCATTGATCATGGAGCATTCATCGACTACGACCAAGTCGTAGCGATCAATTTGGCTGTCTTGATGGCGCTCCGGTCTAAAGACTTGCGTTCCAGTCTGCTCATCAATCACCGGTCTTAACCCCAGCAGCTTGCAGCAGGTCATGCAGTCCACTTCTAGGCCCCACCGACTGGCCATCAAGTTGAGCACCTTAGTGGCCTTGTTACTGAAAGCAGTCAAGACAATATCCCGTTTATCTCCCTGCTCCCGTAGGCGGGTGATCAATGCCTGAAGTAGGGTAGTTTTGCCCGTACCGGCATATCCTGTCAATAGATAGAGCTTTTCTCCACCATGGGCAAACTGCTCTAACTGCTGAAGCGCCACCCACTGCGCCTGACTCAGGCTTAGCCCCGGCAGCACTTCTGGAATGCTGTCAGAGGATTCTGGATCCGTTGAAAGCAGTTCTTGAGGGACCCGATCCATATCGCGAATCTTTGCGTAGAGGATTTACGCACCAGCATAGAACATCTGGGTCAATCCTCATCCCCCTCTGACCAAAGTTCGGAGAGACGCTGGTCGCGGCCGCAACCGAAGCGATACACCTTGTAGCGCACCGGATGCTTTTGGTAATAGTCCTGATGATAATCTTCCGCTGGATAAAAGTCTGAGGCGGACACAATTTCGGTGACGACGGGGGCAGGCAATCGGTGTGAAGTTTCCAACGCCAGTTTTGACTGCTCAGCCAACTGCCGTTGATCTTCATCGAAATAGAAAATAGCTGACCGATATTGACTGCCCTTGTCACAAAATTGACCCGTGGGATCTACAGGGTCGATATTCCGCCAGAAGACCTCCAACAATTCCCCATAACTAATTTGGGTTGGATCATAGAGGACCTGAACCGATTCTGCATGACCGGTTGTCCCAGATGAAACTTCCAGGTAGGTTGGGTTAACTTTGTCTCCCCCTGTATAGCCAGACGTGGTGGAGATCACGCCATCCAACTGATCAAAGGGATGTTCCATACACCAAAAACAACCGCCTGAAAAGGTCGCTTTTGCTAATTTGTCTCCATTGGGCGCTGCTCCATTCAAGCCATAGGCCGAATTACTGAAGCCAAATCCAATGAAACTGCTAACGATGAGGCAAAGTAATACTATCCACCTGCTGATTTTCATGAGGTTGACTCAGGGTTGACAACTAAAAAGGTGGGCTCCAGCTTAAAGCGAGACAATCCAGTAGAGAAGGAAGTCAGAAGTCAGAAGTCAGTCAAGAACTGGATTCTGTCTCCTGACTCCTGTATTCTTGCCCCGTTAGAATGTCCTGGCTTAAGTTGATACCCAAAAAGGGGAAATTTTCCCTGAGGCAGATTATCACATTTGCTATCGGATGCTCACAAATCCCGCTTCTTGAATCAGTCGCTGGCCTTCTTCCGTCAGGAGCAGCTCAGCATAGGCTTCCCCCGCTTGTTGATCAAGCCCGCCGTCTTGCTTCACAATTACGAAGAGTTGACGGGTTATCGGATAATCTCCGTTTTTAAACGCTTCGACGTTTAATTGATTTCGCTGGGTAGGGCAAGCCTCGAACGGAACCAGAGGTGTCCCATAGGGGGAGATGAAGTCGCTCTCTGGAGCGTGGGCAATTGGTAGGACCTTGGTGGAACACTGAGTAACCATAGAGGGCGCGTTTGCATAATAGATACCGCCTGGGTTTGCGGCAACCTTCTGTAGGCCCATAGGGGTATCATCCACCAACTTAACGTTGTGGCCAAGTTGACCATTTTCAAGTACTTTTTCGACGAAAAAATGGGTGGAGCCTCCCACTTCTACGGGGCGAGAGTACGGAACAATGGGTAAATCTGGGCCGTTCACCTGACTCCAATTGGTGATCAGACCGGTGTATATTCCCTTGAGGTCAGTGAGGGTCAATCCAGGAATATCCAAATTAGGATGAACAGCGATCGCAACCCCATCAATCGCCACTGGAATTTGTTTCAGGTCGTAACCCCGCTGACGGGCTTTTTCATATTCTTCAGGTTTGATGGGACGTGACGATTGAGAAAACGCTAACTGCCCCTGCAAGAGCATCTTGATGTCAGTGGTAGAGCCTAAAGCTTCTCCAACTGGGTGAGTATAGCGGAGCTGAAAATCTGGCCAAGCGGTTTGAAACGCAGGCGCCATCTTATGGTGCAACGTCGCCCAACTGGTGTTGCCGCTGTAATGGAATATATGAGGTGGAATCCCTTTCCTGTCTAGGGCTCCTCCCTGACCTGCGGCGTTAGCCCGAACAATACGAGGACCGTCTAGATACTCCACTGGGCTCTGGCGAACCTTCCCCGATGACAGCTCACTTCTGACTAAAGCCCCTTGTTCATTGATACTGCGATGGGTATTAGAAGTGGGGGATGGAGCCGTCGCCCCCTGACTATCAAAGTCCTTGCCAGAGGAATAGGCGGCATTAGGATAGGGAGATTCCCGTAAAGTCACCATAGGATCTCTGAAGAGTAGCCAAAATCCCCCTAATAACCCTCCCACTATGCCTGATAGGATTAGAACCGTTACTGTGATGGGCAAAACTGGAATTTTTTGAGGCATGGATACTGGTATCTCAGCAAACAAATCCTGGCTGCACTCCCTATGTCTGCAATTCCTGCCTATCGCAAGGAATAGATTTCGTAACCATATGAGGCTTTTATCGTAAGACAAACAACTTCAACGATGCTGTAGGTTGAAGTTGACTTCACTCTATCTACACAGACAATCGATAGGTTTTTGTCTATCATTCACCCAACTAGAGTAGACTAAACCGATTAGTTTAGTTATCATTCTTAGGTAGGCTTAGATTATGTAGTTAGAAGAATTAATGTAAGGACTACTGTTTGGTCGTTAAGTTTTGCCTTCAGCAATGATGCGTAGAGGGATAGAAGAGTTTAGAGAGATAGAAGAGTTTAGAGAGATAGAAGAGTTTAGAGAGATAGAAGAGTTTAGAGAGATAGAAGAGTTTAGGCGGTAGGCGAAGAGGACCTCCAATCAATGGGACCGGCAAATAACACTCACTCAGATCGGCAAAAATCAGTCGAGAAAACCCAGGCTATCCTGGAAGGGGCCATGGCGGAATTTCTGGCCCATGGGTATGCCGCCACCAGTATGGATCGGGTGGCGGCGACTGCTGGTGTTTCTAAAGCCACCGTCTACAGCCACTTTCAAGATAAGCAACGACTATTCACCGCCCTGATCCAGCGATTGGTGAGCAGCAAATATAAAACGATATTTGGACTTGAATCCGATCAATCGCTTCGGGGGGAACCCAAGGTGGTTTTGCGGACCATTGCGGAGAACATGCTGGATAATATCCAGCAAAATCCTCTACTTCTATCTTTTATGAGGGTCATAGTGGGAGAGTCTGGGCGATTTCCTTCATTGGCGCAGCCCTATGTTCAGCATATGGCGAAACCCGTGCTTGAGTTGCTCAGTGAATATTTGGGCTCTCGAACTGAACTGAATCTGACGGATCCAGAAGCGACCGCCCGTGTTTTTATAGGGACGCTAGTTTACTATGTGCTGCTGCAGGAAGTGATGCATGGAAAGGAAATTTTGCCGATGGAGCGCGATCGCATCGTGGATACCTTGGTCGAACTCATAGTCCGTTGAAAACCCTCCCTCCTAGGGTTCTGCCGACAAGTAACATCCCATCTACCCATCTACCCATCTACCCATCTACCCATCTACCCATCTACCCATCCACCGCCGGTTACTCGAACTTTATTTTGACGCAACTTTCCTAGGGTATTGCGCCATCAACATCCTGACCTGTTCAGCGTGGTAGGAGCTGCGGGTTAAGGGAGAGGACACCACCTGCAGAAACCCCATAGATTCACCCAGCCGCCGCCAGGCTGAAAATTGTTCAGGGTGGATAAAGGTATCAACCGCTAAGTGTTTGGGGGTGGGTTGGAGATACTGACCGATGGTTAAAATATCGCAGTCCACCTTTCTGAGATCGGTCATGACCTGTTGGATTTCTTCGACAGTTTCTCCCAGGCCAACCATAACGCCCGACTTAGTGTAAACGCTCGGCGTTAGTTCACGGCTGCGTCTCAGCAACTCCAAAGTCCGGTCATAATTTCCTTGGGGCCGCACGCGGCGATATAGGCGAGGAACCGTTTCGGTATTGTGATTAAGGACCTCAGGCCGGGCCTTAAGAATAGTGGCTAACGCCTCCCATTTTCCACACAGATCAGGGATCAGCACCTCGATTGTCGTCCCTGGAGATTGGCCCCGAATCGCTTCGATACATTGGACAAATTGGGAAGCGCCGCCATCGGCCAAATCATCTCGATTCACCGAAGTAATGACAACATGGTTCAGCTTCATCCGCTGAACCGCTTGGGCCAGCCGAACGGGTTCAGTGGGATCGAGGGATGTTGGCTTTTTTTCAAAGTCAATGTCACAGTATGGGCAAGCACGGGTGCAGGCGGGGCCCATAATCAAAAATGTGGCGGTTCCCGCCTTAAAGCACTCGCCAATATTGGGACAGGAAGCTTCTTCACAAACAGTGTTGAGCGCTAAATCCTGCAGGATTGCTTTGACATTGCCAACTCGCTCCCATTGGGGCGCTTTCACCCTTAACCAATCCGGTTTTACAGCCACGCGCGTTCAAAAAAAACAAATTACTCAAGCTTCATCCTAACAAGTCTTTGGGTTTGTCCATACATTGACTAACTGAAAGGGTATGCTTGGAAATAAAGGTGATAGTTGGATCATAAGAGTGGTCTATCTGTGATGTTGACCCATCAGCCGATTACTCGATGTTTTATGACGCTCTGTTTTGGGGCGGCAGCGCTCTTAGCGGCGGCTGAATGGCGGTCTCAACCCTTTGAAACGCCTGAATTATTGGGAAGCCGGGTGGAAAAAATTAGGGCGGCGGCGCTGATGCAGCGAATTTTGTACAAAGACATCGCGCTGGTGGTTAGCTTACAATCCCGTCAATTAAAGGTATATCAAAAAGATGAAGTTATTCTGAGTTTTTCTGTGGCGGTGGGACAAGACGAGTGGCAGACGCCATTAGGCCAGTTCAGAATTACTCAAATGGAAAAGGAGCCTGTCTGGCGCCACCCCATTACTGGAGAGGTTATTGAGTCAGGCCCAGATAATCCATTAGGCGTTCGCTGGATTGGATTTTGGTCGGATGGGAAGAACCAGATTGGGTTCCACGGCACCAATCAAGAGGATTCCATTGGTCAGGCTGTATCCCATGGCTGTATCCGGCTGCGCAACCAAGATATTCTTGATCTATATGATCAGGTGGGAATAGGCGTCCCAGTCATGGTAACGCCTTGAGACACAGCTGACTTGAAAAACAACTAAGCGGAGGCGACTGGGGTTCCCTCGGGTTTGGGTTCGAATTTGTAGGCGTGATCCTTGAGCAGAGAACTGACCTGGCCAAGGACATCGTCTCCACTGGACTTTTTGAGTGTATGACGCTCGGGGAAGAAGTCCGGTTGATTGAGGTTGCGGGAAATTGCGTCTTTAACCTGTTCTCCAATTAATTCTGATAACTCATCTCGCGCTTTTTCTCGCTGGTAGCTTGCTCCTTCTTCGGTGGTGGCGTAAAGCGGCGGCAGACGGTTAAGCGCATACGCAGCTACATCGCCCAAATCCAATGTGCAATCACTGGTGGATTCAATTTCAGCAACGCGGGCGATCGCTTCAGTGAGGACCAGTTCTTCCATGACGTTAATGAACTGTTTACGAGGAACTGCAACCACCTCACCTGTTAATAAAGCCCCCATCAGCCGATCTAGGGCCATATATTCTTCAATGGAGAGTTCTGAGGCGGTATCGCAGATGCGACCCACTTCAGCTTCCATAGCGGGAGTTAAATAACCGTCTTGTAGGGCCTGTTCAACAATTTTCTCAATACTCATTTCAACCTTTACGCTCCATGAAACCAAATGGCTGAGAACAGCAAACAGTGAGCCTGCTGAGATTGCAAAATCTCACCCTGTTCTACAGGACGACATATCCGGAAAGGCATTTCGATCAAACGAGGTTGGGATTTTCGAAATCATTTCCGGAGGAAACTATGCACTTGGCATAGTGTGCCCAAGGGAATCTCAAGAGAGACATCACAAAATGAGTAATGCGAAAAAGCGATTGTGAATCGGCTGTCAATCCATGGTGTCTCTTCAGTCATTTTCAATCAGCAGAGCAAGAAATCGAATCCGAGTTTCCTGTCCCCTCCCTCCCGCCCCGAATAGACGCTTGACGGCAATGGAAGGAAGCGGTTTAGCCATCCAAACTCAGGGATTCAGGCTCGGGCGCTCAAGCTCAGCCATTCAAAATTGAAGATTGACTGAGTCTATCCACTTAACTTATATTTAAGAAAATTAATAAATTTTGAGTTGCAAACTGTGGTTGCTTCGCGATCGCAGTTTTTCTGTTGGATAACTGGCGACAGGCGCTCAGTGAAATGGAATTTTCAAAAATCTTGAGGATAAAACAATGACAGCTCTCGTTCTAGACCCTGTTCGACCAGAATGTTCTAACCGAATGCTTTGTTGCTACTTGAATGCAACCAGTCAGATTCAGGTTGCTCGCATTGCCGATGTTCCCAATTGGTATTTTGAGCGAGTGGTGTTTCCGGGGGAGCGACTCTTGTTTGAATCGCCGCTTACAGCTCATCTTGAAATTCACACAGGAACACCGTCTGCAATTTTGGCGGACAGAATCGCTTGTAAATTCCTGCAAGTCCGAGAGCAGCGGCTAGTAGAAGGGAGTTAGGAGACGGTTAAAGTCCTGGTAGAAAGCAGTGGATGGGTCGAGTTAAGTTTTGGGCTTTAGATAGGCGATCGCGTGTCTCCAGATCACGATGGACTGATTCTCCAGATCGCTTAAACAGACACAGTAGACATCCTGCCACTGCACTTTACCCGTAATCACATCACTGGTCATCAGCTTGATTTCGACTTCCTGCTTGTCTCGAATCAGCATTTGCAGCTGACGCACACTGGGGAGTCCTGTTTCCAATTCAGTCGCCATAACCATTCCTCTCGCAGCAAGTAGTTGATATCAGAGAAGCCCGCTAGGGAAAAATCTGGAGTTCGATATTCAGGGTTTGAGCAGAAACTAGATTCGAACTTCTAACTCCAGGATTTACCCTCAGGGATAATATCTTGTTTTCTGCTAAACACCTTCCCCTAAAATCACATCGAGATTAGGATTCCCTCACCTGAGACAGAAGTAAAGAGGAAGAGATAGCTTGTATCAAAGGGGTTGGATAAGTACTCATAGCTAAATAGTCCCATCCACCCATCCACCCATCCACCGCGATTTTAACCTCACCCTAATTCCCTGGAGCAGAAAGGCTTGCCGCTAAAATAAACAAACATTCACCAGTGGAGTCATTAATGGCAATCAAGTTTACCAAGTACCACGGACTTGGCAATGACTTTATTTTGATCGATAACCGTCAGCAGACTGAACCGTGTTTGTCCCCCGAACAAGCGATAAAGGTGTGCGATCGCCATTTTGGCGTCGGTGCAGACGGGGTGATTTTCGCCTTGCCCGGTCAGGACGGAACGGACTACACCATGCGGATTTTCAACTCCGATGGATCTGAACCGGAGATGTGCGGCAACGGCATTCGCTGCTTAGGTCAGTTTTTGACGGAACTCGAACGGTTGGACAACAAGGCGCTGGCGCTGCCCCACACCTATTCCATTCACACCCTGGCAGGGTTGATTAAGCCTGAATTACAGCCCCATGGCCAAGTGAAAGTTGATATGGGCGAACCGCGTCTCTTGGCGGGGGAAATCCCGACGACCTTAACTGGGGCGGATGATAAAGTAATCAATCAATCCTTGCCGGTTGCAAATCAAACCTGGTTGGTCACCTGCGTCAGTATGGGAAATCCCCACTGTATTACTTTTGTGGAGGATGTTGAGGCAATCCCACTGGAAACATTGGGGCCTCATTTTGAACATCATTCCGCCTTTCCCCTCCGAATCAATACTGAATTTATTCAAGTTATTCGCCCTGACTACCTCAAGATGCGAGTTTGGGAACGGGGGGCGGGGGTTACCCTGGCCTGCGGCACAGGCGCTTGTGCGTCATTAGTAGCGGCGGTGTTGACCGGACAGAGCGATCGCCAAGCTGTGGTGGAGCTTCCGGGCGGCGGTTTGAAAATTGAGTGGTCCGAAGCAGATAACCGAGTGTATATGACCGGCCCAGCTGAGAAGGTATTTGAGGGACAGCTCACTTGAAGCGAGGGTTTTCTCTTCAGGGGTGTATTATGGAAACCTTGATTTGCAGATTTGCATAATACGCTCCATGCCTCAATCCCTAGGCTGCGCCTTTGACGAGGTGTATTTATCAATTTAGCATTGCGCGATGAGGGGCGCCGACCATTAATGACAATTGTGTTGACCAATGATGATGGGATTGACGCTCCCGGAATCCAGGCGCTGAAAAATGCATTAAACGGCAGAGAAAACATTATTGTGGCGCCCAATGCGCCTTTATCCGGCTGCAGTCATCAAATCAATCGGGGCGGACCGATCGAAATTGAACAACGGGCCCAGAGATCCTACGCCATTGCAGGCACGCCTGCAGACTGCACGCGGGTCGCGCTGAGTCATTTGTGCTCAGATGCGGAATGGGTCATCTCGGGTATTAATGCGGGCGGCAATTTGGGCTCAGATATTTACGTGTCCGGAACTGTGGCGGCGGTCAGAGAGGCTATTTTAATGAGAGCCCCGGGTATTGCCATCTCTCACTATATTCAGCGGGGTAGATCCATCGATTGGACTGTGGCGAGCCAGTTGGCGGCCCGTGTACTCAGCAAGTTGATGAGTCTGCCGGTGGAGGAAGGGCTATTCTGGAATGTAAATTTGCCTCATCTGCAGCCGAACGATCCAGAACCAGAAATTGTGTTTTGTCCGTGTTGTACTCAGCCTCTCCCCACTGAATATGTGGTGGAGGGGAATCAATTTAGATATGTTGGGCAATACGACCAGCGTTCACGGGATCCAGGGGCGGATGTGGATGTGTGTCTCTCGGGGAAAATTAGTGTGGCTCAGATTAGGCTTTGGTAAGCGATGAATCAACTGAACAATGCCTTTACGCTCTTTTTGAGCTTAATGGTGGAGGCGATGCCCTTTTTGTTATTAGGGGTCGCTTTCTCTAGTATTTTGCTCCTGTTTGTCGATGAGCGGAAGTTGATCGCGGCGATGCCTCGTAATCCGCTCCTAGGAGCGCTAGCGGGCAGTTTAGTTGGTTTTCTGTTTCCTGTCTGCGAATGCGGCAATGTCCCTGTAGCTCGACGTTTGTTGATGAAAGGGGCGCCTGCTTCAGTGGCGGTTGGTTTTTTGCTAGCGGCTCCCACCATTAACCCCGTTGTGATTTGGGCGACTTGGACGGCCTTTCGAGACCAGCCTGAAATTGTGGTTCTTCGGATAGTCTTCTCCTTGTCAATCGCCACGCTAATCGGCTGGACTTTCAGCTCCCAGAAAGACATTCGTCCCCTGCTCCAACCCAACATCAGCCGCCTAATGCCAGCCCCTTCAACGGGTAATCCAGCCAAGGATAATCCCTCAAATCCAGGAACTTCAGTTTCCCCTTTACTCCAATCCGGCACCTATCTGTTGCAGCAGCCCGGTCAGATGTTTCAGTTGGATAACTCAACCGCCTATGACCTATTCGCCAGTTCCCCAGTCTCTAAACCCCTTGCCGCCAAGCTAAAACTGATGCTGGACAATATGGTGCAAGAGCTGCGGGAACTGGGGGGAATTCTGGTGCTGGGGGCCGCGATCGCGGCCTTTGTGCAGGTCGCCGTTCCCCGAGAAATCATCCTCAGTTTAGGGCAAGGCCCCATCACCTCCATTCTGGCCATGATGATCTTGGCGATGGTGGTGTCCATCTGCTCCACAGTAGATTCCTTCTTCGCCCTTTCCTTTGCATCCACCTTCACCAGCGGCTCACTCCTTTCATTCCTGGTATTCGGCCCGATGATCGACCTTAAGAACATTGGCCTCCTCATGACCGTCTTCCGTCCCCGCGTTATTGTCTACTTATTCGCGCTGGCCGGCCAAATGACCTTTGTATTTGCGCTATTAGTGAATTTGCATGTGGGATGATATGCCCCGTAAACCTCGCAAGCAACCTATTCCTCAAAAACCGCGATCGCCCTTCATTCCCTGGCGAGATGTGCTGGATGTGTTAACGCTTTTCGCTTGGGGAGTGATGTTGCTGAAATATTGGCTGACAGGTAAGCTCAATGTTTTACTGCATCCGGATTATATGTGGCTGTCAAATTCAGCTGGGGTGGTTTTACTATTGTTAGGATTCCTCAAAGGGTGGCAACTGTTGACTCGTCTCCGTCGCCAATCGGGTCGAGATCTATCAAGTCAAACCCATACGACCTTACTTCCCCCCAACTGGAGCAGCGCCATTCTATTAGGCGTAGCAGTCTTTGGGCTGATCTACACCCCCAAGGCGTTCGCCAGTGATACCGCTCTGCAGCGCGGCATTACCGACACTCTCACAGCGACGCGCTCCCAGCCCCAGCGATTTGTGCGGAACGCCGCTCCTGAAGAACGGACCATTATTGACTGGGTCCGCACCCTGAACGTTTATCCTGAGCCAGACGCCTACACCGCTCAACGCGCTAATGTGACCGGGTTCGTCATCCATCCCCCCGACTGGCCGGATAACTATCTAATGATTTCTCGCTTTGTATTAACCTGCTGCGCCGCAGACGCCTATCCCGTCGGACTGCCGGTCAAATTGTCCGGTAGTCGTTCCACCTACGCCCCAGATACCTGGCTGGAAGTCGAAGGCGCAATGGGTACTGAAACCCTGGATGAACGGCGACAGCTGGTGATCGAACCGACGGCTTTGAAGCAGATTTCAGAGCCGAAGAATCCGTATGAGTATTAGGGCAGGGGTGGATGGGTAGATGGGTGGATGGGTAGATGGGTGGATGGGATGCGATTTTGCTGCAGTTCCCTAACCAGTGACTAATGACCAATGACCAATGACAAGTAACCAAAATCCAAAATCCAAAATCTAAACTTCCTAATGACCAATGACCAATGACAAGTAACCAAAATCCCCAAAACCCTAAATCTCTTCAACCGCTGGATCGAGCTGCGATCGCTTTAATTGCGGTGTTAAGTGTGGTGATTGGGGGATTGCTGGTGGTCGGGGACCATGCGTCGGCGAGGGTGCGGGATTTTTCTTGGCAGGATAGGCAGGTGGGGGCGGAGAATGCGGCGTTTATCATGACCTTTAGTCGGCCCATGGATCCCGCCAGTATTGAGGAGAATCTAAAGATTCAGCCGTCGTTGCCGGGGCGGTTTAGTTGGGCGGGGCGGCGGATGGCCTATACCTTGGATGTGCCTGCGCCGTATGGAGAGTCGTTCGAGGTGAGTTTGGATCAAGCGCGCGATCGCTTTTCCGCCGCGACTGAAGGAGAAACAAATTTTCAGCCATTTCGCAGTCAGTTCGAGACTCGGGATCGGGCGTTTGCTTACATTGGCTTGGAAGGCGAAGAACAGGGTCGTTTGGTGCTCTATAACTTAACCCGCGGCAATAAATCCATCTTGACGCCGCCTAATCAGGTGATTTTGGATTTCAAGCCCTATCCGTTGGGCGATCGAATCCTTTTCTCAGCCACGGATTCAGAGGCTTATCGACAGGGTTTATTTAACCAAGAGCTTTATTCCGTAACAACGGGTCTGAATCCGATTCCCCCTAGCCTAGAGAACTCAGGGAGGGGATGGTTCAAGCAAAAATTAGATCCCAAACCTAGATTAAAGGGTAAGGTCACCCCAATTCTAGACAGTAAAGATTACCAAAACCTGAAGTTTGATCTATCACCGGACGGTAAAACGATTGTGGTGCAGCGGGTGAACCGAGAAAACCCGGCGGAGTTTGGGCCGTGGATAGTGGCTGAAGGGGAGGAGCCCAGGCCGTTAAAGACTGACCCGGGCGGCGATTTTCTGATTGCGCCGGACAGTCAAACCCTGGTAATGCTTCAGGGGGAAGGGGTGGCCATCATTCCGCTGACGCAGGAGGCCGACTCGACTTCAACCACTAAACCGCTGGACTTTCTCCCTCAATATGGCCGGGTGTTTGATTTGGCCAGTGACGGTTCAGCAGCGGCGATGGTCAATTTCAATCAGAACGATCCGGAGCAGCGCTTTACTGAGTCGCTGTTTTGGGTGACGAATAGAGGGGATGAAAAGGAGCTGCTGCGGACCACCGGGTCAATTCTCGACGCCCAATTTGACCCAACTCATCGCATTATCTTTTGTCTGGCGACCCAGCTTTTGCCGGGTGATACTTATGTCGAAAAGCCCTTCTTAACCGCCGTTGATATTGAGACGGGTGAGCTGAAAGATCTGTTGGCGTTGCCGCCTCAAGCGACAGTCAGTATAAGTTTGGCTCCGGATGGGTTGGCGCTGTTATTCGATCAAACCATGCCGGGGGATCCGAATACTGATGGTGGGGCAATCGCCGCCAGTCACCTTTGGATATTACCGCTATTTGCTACGCCGGCTGAGCGCTTAGCGGCTACGCCGGTGCAAATTCCGCCGCAAAAATTGCCCATTAAAGGAATCCATCCAATTTGGCTGCCCTAGAGAATGCGTGCTATGCGGTGAACAGCGGAGTTTACAGAGTCCCTGGAATCAACCATGAGCTTGATTTTGGCGATACTCAACATGGCTTGTGGTTGGGAGATTGAGGCGTAAGCTTGCGCAGGCTCAAGGCTGATTCTAGAAAACCTTGCATTTCTTGAGCATGGGGATAGTTGGGCAAAATAGTCAGTAGGTCGTGTAAATCGCGTATAGCAGCATTGATACGAGGGACAGGAGCTTCTCGGCCTAAAACAACGGAAGCTGCGATTTGAGGCCATTTAGTACATAGGTATTTAATTTCGCCCGATTCTTGCTGTATCTTGGCGCTTGCAAGGTCAGTGAGGATTGTGTCCAGTGAAGCGTCAATGGTCGGCAGAAGAACTAATTGAGCATTTCATCCTGCTTCCAGAGGAGCAGGAGCTATTACCAACGGCAATTGCCAATTCTACGTCTCACAATCGGCTTGGTTTTGCTGTATTGCTGAAGTTTTTTCAGATGGAGGCCCGATTTCCGCAACATGTTGGAGAAATTCCCCATGCGGTCGTGACCTTTATAGCTCAACAACTTCAGCTCAGTGCTGAAGATCTTGCCAGATATCAGTGGAAAGGTAGAAGTAATAGGAGGCATAGAGATAAAATTCGCGACTACTTAGGCTTTAGGACCATAAACCTTGCAGACAAGCAAAGCCTCAAAGAATGGTTAATCAAGGAGGTGCTTCCCTTTGGCCAGTATTTCGAAGCTATTCGAGATCATGTGGCGCAGCGGCTCCGTCACCATCGGATCGAACCCCCGTCAACAAAGGAACTCACTCGACTCATTAATTCAGCCAGTCGCGCCCATGAGCAGGTGTTTTGTGAGCAAATCGCCGCGAAAATACCAGCTAAAGCTCGCTTGGCCATGGATAAATTGCTAAAGACCAACACTTCCCTTGAAACCGATGAGTCCCAATTTCGTCAGTCTGATTTCAATCGTCTCAAATCAGATCCCGGACGCTTGGGTCTCAAAAGTCTATTACAGGAAATTGAAAAACTGCAAAGCGTTCGCCAAATTGAGCTGCCTTTGGGATTGTTTGAGCACGTCTCGGCGAAGCTGCTGCTTCAATACCGCCGTCGAGCGTCAGCAGAGCTGGCTGGACAACTACGCAGCCATCCCCCAAGTATTCGCTATACCTTGATTGCTGCGTTTTGCCATCAACGGGTTCAGGAAATTAC
>JASJDH010000130.1 GCA_030065175.1 Leptolyngbyaceae cyanobacterium MO_188.B28
AGGATCTGAGTCAGCTGATTCCAGAAACCCTAGCAGATGATTTCCAAGTCAGTCAGGACCGAATTGAGGCGCTAGAAGGCCAGCTCGAAGCATTAACGACTGAAGCTGAGGCAAATCAACAAACTCTTGCGAATGTGTCAAAGGAATTGCATACGCTGAGCGATCGCATATCAACACTCTCCACATCTCCTGCGGCCCCAGTTGAACCCGATGCCTCTGCGTTGTCTGGCGCAAGCGAATAATGTTCAGTCAGAACAGACGGCAATGTGAAAGACTCCGTCACCCTGGCTGACCAGAGGATTTTGGGTTGAACCGATCACAATCCCATTGCAGGGGGCGGCAATTTTAACTGACTTGTCGCCAAATGCATCGGCCACAAACCCTAACTTTTGCTTTTTAGAAACCCGTTGCCCGAGGGTTATGTCAGTGTGCAAAATGCCGCTGCTAGGGGTTCTTACCCACTTGGTGTCAGTGACTGCTAGCGGCGCCATAGCCGGGGGCGGCGCTTTAAGGGGGATCATCTCTAACAGCGACATAACGCGCAAAGCGCCGTCCACCCCCATTTGAATGGCGTCTTGATCAAACCGTAGCGCTTCGCCCGCCTCATAGAGCAGTATCGGAATGCCTCGTTGGGCCGCCGCCTGTCTTAAGGAGCCATCCCGAGTAGCGGCATGGATGACTAACGGGGTTCCAAAAGCTTGGGCGCAGCGACAGGTTTCTACATCTTGTAAATTTGCCCGGATATGGGGCCAATTGGTGCGATAGTGGGAAGCCGTATGTAAATCAATGCCGTGACTACAGCGGCTGACTACTTCTTGCATGAATAAATGGGCCAGCCGAGCCGCTAGCGACCCACGAGGAGACCCCGGAAAAGACCGATTGAGATCGCGGCGATCCGGTAAATAGCGCGATTGCTCAATGAAGCCAAACACGTTCACAATCGGCGCTGCAATCAGCGTTCCACTTAATTGTTTAGGCTCCACTTGGGCCAACACTTGTCGAATAATCTCGACCCCGTTAATCTCATCTCCGTGGATAGCGGCGCTCAGCCACAACCTGGGACCAGATTGAACGCCATTTATGATTGTGATTGGCAAGGACATCATGGTATGGGTCGGTAGGCGCGCCACTGGCAACTCTAGCCGTTGCCGACTCCCTGGCGCCACAACCGTGCCATTGATCTCAAAATCAACTTGAGGGCTACTCATCGACCCCGCCTTTAGTATTTGATCCGATCGTGGGTTTTATTAGGGGCAGCGTGCTTTTCAAGAAATTCAATTATTTTGCCAGCGACATTAATCTCGGTTGCCTTTTCGATGCCTTCAAGCCCAGGAGACGAATTGACTTCCATGACCACTGGCCCATGATTGGATCGAAGCAAATCGACCCCGGCGATTCGGAGACCCATTGTTTTGGCGGCGCGAACTGCAGTGCTTCGCTCTTCAGGCGTTAGCTTGATTTTTTCGGCATTGCCGCCGCGATGTAGATTAGAGCGAAATTCTCCTGGGGCGCCTTGTCGCTTCATCGCAGCAATGACCTTATCGCCAATGACAAAACAGCGGATATCAGCTCCTTTGGCTTCAGCAATGAATTCTTGCACCAATATATTGGCGTCTAATCCTCGAAATGCTTCAATCACAGACTTTGCAGCCTGATGAGTTTCTGTCAATACAACTCCAATCCCCTGGGTGCCTTCCAACAGCTTGATCACCAGTGGCGCGCCGCCCACCGTATTTATCAGTCCTTCGACATCTTTGGTGGAATGGGCAAACCCAGTTACAGGGAGTCCGATACCTTGTTTAGATAGCAGTTGCAAACATCGCAATTTATCTCGGGAGCGAGAAATTGCCTGGGATTCGTTGGCTGCAAATACCCCCATCATTTCAAACTGACGGACCACGGCAGTACCATAAAACGTATTAGAGGCGCCAATGCGCGGGATCACTGCATCGAATCCTTCTAGCAGTTCTCCCTGATAAATGACTTGAGGATTATGGGAAGTAATATTCATGTAGCAGCGGAGGTAATCGATGATTTGGATTGTGTGCCCCTGTTCTACCCCTGCTTCCTCAAGGCGGCGAGTCGAATAAAGAGAAGCGTCTCTAGACAAAATGGCAATTTTCATGACGGTTTCTTCCTATAACCTTTGAGCTTATGGGTACGTGCTGAACTTTGCAGATAGGATCGGCCAGAATCGATCAGGAAGCGTTGGCGCACAGCTTGCCGACCTAGAAGCATGCGAAAGCCCATTACGTCACGATTGGTAAGGGTTAACTCAAGGGGCCACTGTCGCTCCCCTAATGTTACTGTAGTTTGGATCACTGGCCGAGACTGGGCATGTCCGCCAGAGTTGCGGACATTTCGTATGTCCAAGAGTTCGGATTCAGCGGTGATGGTGTCAGTGCTGTTGTGTTGATAGGGATGAACTTTGAATCGAACAAAATCTAACCCCCGCTGTTTAAAGATTTCAATATCAAAGGCATGCAGGGCGGAAGATCGGGCTCCCGTGTCAATTTTGGCTTTGATGCGGGTAATCCCTAGGTCAGGCATTGAAAGCCACTCCCGCCAACCAATTACCGGTAAATCATTGTGTTGAGAGACTGTCATGGTGAACTAAACTTAGGGCGAAAAGGAAGGTAAACCGCCTCATATCACTGAAATCGATGTCTGACATAGCCTATTAAAGCTAAAAGTGTGTCCAAGCAGTTTCTACCTTGCGGACTAAAGTGAACTGTCCTTGACTAGTCCTAATAGATGAATTTATCAAAGTTGAGTGGATCGTGGCGGTGCTGTTTTGTTACTTAATGAAGTCACCCCGAAGGGCATTCAGCGCCGCTTAAGTGCGATCGCCTTCGATACTTAATTACCACAAGCGTTTTGAGCTGTTCCTTATGACCATTGACGGCTGGGATTATAGTAAGCGCTTTCTTGCTAATCAGAGATCGCCCTGAATATCATCCTTGCGGAGGATACTACACAGTTCAAATCCGTCCGTGGGATGGAAGCCAATGCTTGATTTATACGTTGCAATAGAACTGTCCAAGAGACGGTGCTGAATGTAGGTATGAATTTGTCTGATTACGAACGAAGGGCCAGGCGTTAATCCATCGATTCTTGCCTGTAACAAGCAACACCACTTCAAAAATGAGTGATTTTGAATTGAGCTTAGCTCGATCTGCATTTTAGGAAACAAATTAGTCTCTCGCTGATGCATCCGAACTGCACGATACTCTATCAAGCGCCTGTAACGTCTAGGAAGTCTTGCGTCTACATTGGCGCAGCTCTTGGCTATGCGATTATTCCAGGACCCGACCTCGCAATATCACCGTTGAATATCTCTAAACTGTACATTTCTGTATCCTAGGAATACTTGGGATGTCAGCCTTGTTTGCTAGCCTGAAAGTATACTGCTACTTAAGATAAGCCAACTCAATGTTTTGCAAGCCATACTTTGCTCAAAGTCTTTTCATAGAAGTAAGTTGGAAAGATTCTTATCTTAATTTTAATCATGCTTCTCTACTGAACCCTTTCACCTGGACAGTTAACTTGGTGCGAGAGAGTTTTGCACTGCAGTTTGGTCTTGTGATCATTTTGACAATTGCAGGGGTGCTATTGCTGGGTCAGTTGGGGGTATTGCTGATTAAGCTGAGCGTTAAATACCTTGCTGCGCCGGAACTCAGAGAGTTCTACAGCAAAGTCATTGAGCCGCGCCGAATACTCTTGGGAAGTGTCATTGCTCTAGGCTTATTGGATTTGGTCGTCTGGCTGCTTTTCAAAGTCATTTTGCAGGAGCCTTGGTACTCCTCGGTGGAACTCCTTTTGACATTGGCCTTTACGATCGCATTTGGCTGGTTGATGTCACGATTATTCAAAGAATACTTTGGCAGCTATGTCTTAGACGCCGCCGCCAAAAGCGGGCAAAAGATCAACAGTGAATTATTGGTGTTAGCGAAGTTTTTCGCCAACTTTTCTATTTTTGTGCTGCTGATAATATTGTTTGGCCAAACACATCATTTCAATGTGTTTGGCGTAGTCGCCAGTTTAGGAATAGGCGGAATCGCCATCGCATTTGCGGCGCAGAAGGTGCTTGAACAACTGCTAGGGGGCATCGTGATTTATGTTGATCGCCCCTTTAGTATTGATGATTACATTGGTCTACCGGATGGTACTTATGGGCGAGTCGAATCTATTGGTCTGAGGTCCACTAAAATTCGCACTTCAGGGAAAGGGACACTGGCGGTTGTGCCCAATAACGCCATCATTCAATCCACAGTCGAGAACTATACCGGCGCTAAGAAGGTGATGGCGCTGCTCTATCTCAATTTTTACAGGCTAATCCCAGCAGAGGAGCAGGCCCTGATTCGGCAGGTAGTGCTGGATACGACAAAAGATGTGGCAGGGCTTGATAGTCGCGGCGCTGATGTTGTGTTTAAGGAAGATACGATCCAGAGTAAAACCCAAGCCCAAATTACTTTTTTCATTCTGGGCTCCGGCGACACCTCCATGAAGATTCGCCGACAACTTCTGGATATCGCCAATCAGAATCTTACCCACCAGTTAAAAGAATACGGCATTGCCTTCGATATTGAGGCCCCCACAGTGTATGTGGACGCCCCCATCACGATTTAAGGAAAGTGCAGCGATGAACCCAGCAGCATTCTTGGACGCCCTACAAATAGACTTGCCTGCATTTGGCGAAATCCCCAGAATCATTTTCTTTCTGATTTCAGTGTTATTGTCTGTGCTGGTTGGTCGCTACACGCCAGGTATCGTCAGGATGATTGTAGTTCGCTTCTCACAGGAGCGAATCGTCACAATTTATGACAATCTAGTGCAGTCTATCCAAGGCGCTTTGAAGGCGGCTGGGGTCTTTATCTTGATCTCTTTCTCTTTAGGGTGGTTAAAAGAAGACTACGTTGGACTCCGTGATTTCCTAAAACCTTTTGTTGATTTAGGTGTGATTGCTTGTGTGGCTTGGCTGGCGTCACGGCTTTTTCGTCAGTTTGTGCGGTTCTATGGCATTGATTTATTTCGTCGGCTGGGTCGGGAAGTAGACGAATTACTGTTAGTCTTGGAAACTTTAATCAATGTCACGATTGGCTTTGTCGCAATCCTTGTCTTTGCTCAAAGTCGTGATTTTAATCTGATTGGCTTGATGGCGAGTTTGGGAATTGGCGGACTTGCGATCGCATTCGCCGCCCAGAAAATTTTGGAACAGTTGCTGAGCACCATCGTGCTCTATTTAGATCGCCCCTTTGTCCCGGGAGATTACATTCGCATTCGCCTTAGCTCCCAACAGGTTTATGGACGGATTGAATCCATCGGGTTGCGCTCTACAAAACTGCGGACCTCGGCAAAAAGTACGATGGTCATCATTCCCAATAACATGTTGGCCAATTTAGACATTGAGAACATCACCCATGGCAAAAAAGTCATGGTAATGCTTTACCTTGACTTTCTAAAGACTTTAGATGAGCAGGATGTGGCCTTAGTTAAACAAGTCGTGATTAAAAGCACTGAATCCCTCTTCGGCATTGATCCAGGGAGCACTAGCATTTCCTTTCTCGGCTCCGACCATAATGGTCAATCGGCACACATGCGAGCACGGGTGACCTTCTTTATTTTGGGATCTAACGAAGATTCTATTGAATTACGCAAACGGTTACTCGAATTGGCGAGAGACAAAATTTCTAAGCAATTAAATGAGTACGATATCGTGTTTACTGTACAAGAACCCACAATTTATGTGGAGTCGCCTGTGACCATCTGATGGCTAGTCATTCAATTAGATAACGAGGGGGTGTTCCGCCTAGGAAGGCGATTCCCGCCATCCATTTGGAATAATGATAATGATTTAGTAACGACGCCCACAAGCTATCAGGAAAACATTTCCCTTAATTTTGCTGAAAGATGTGAACATCCCGTTGAGGAAAGGGAATACTGATTTTCTCTGTGTCAAACCGCTTCTTTAAGGCTTCATGGATTGAAAAGTAAACATCCCAATAGTCACTCGTTTTTGTCCAAGGACGAACCGCAAAGTTAACACTACTATCCGCCAGTTCTAGCAAACCAATGACCGGGGGCGGATCCTGTAAAATGCGATCATCCTGGCTCAAAATATCGGTGATCACCTGTTTTACCCTATCAATATCGGCATCGTAGGACACGCCAAATACTAAATCAATTCGACGTGTGTCCTTTGCCGTGTAATTAATGATATTATCACTTCCCAACTTGCCATTCGGGATGACAACCAGTTTGTTATCCGGAGTCTTCAGCATAGTAGTGAACAGTTGAATTTCCTCAACAATACCCAGGACCCCAGCCCCTTCAATCACATCGCCCACTTTGAAGGGACGAAAAACGAGCATTAAAACACCTGCGGCAAAATTTGCTAGGGACCCTTGCAGCGCTAACCCAATGGCCAAGCCAGCAGCCCCTAAAACTGCAACGAAAGAGGCCGTTTGAATACCCAATCGATTGAGTGCTGCGATGATAACAAACGCCATCACAGCGTAGTAAGTTATCGTACTTCCGAAAGATACTAAGAGCGGGTCTGCGCCGCCTCTTGCCATCAAACGCTTGATAATTCTACGAATAATCTTAGCCGCCCAGCCGCCAACGATGAAGATGACGATCGCGGCAATTATATTCAACCCAAAGCGCGTAACCAACTCTTGCATAGTGGAGACTATACTTTCTATGCCTTCCATCTGGAAACCTCGTAAAGTATACAGGGGCAATATTTAACAAGATTCTGCTTGATTGGTATACGTGTCAAGTTTATTGATGGGCTTATTGTCTTGGCGTCTACTGACTTTGCATCACCGCAAGCAGCCCCGCCACTTTCCTGTTAAAGGATCTTAAACAACTGAATTCTGGCTCCTGACTCCTGTATTCTTCCCCAAGTAAATTTTCTTGCTTTAAGTTGATAGCCAACGTAGAGAAGGCAGATTCCAATTTTTTTCAGAGTAAATTAGTCTAACCCCTAGCTGCAATGAAAACTGCACAAAGGGAAGATATCAGCAAGATAAAATTTGTGGGTCTCCAGCTAAGAGCATGTGAAGAGGTTTGATAATTGTTTGAGGGAAGCAGCATTAGAGCTGATTTATAAAGGAAATCTAAAAGAGGGTTGAACCAAGCTGCCACAGTGCTTTCAGGCTATAGGCACTTAGTGAACCTGTAGACTAGAGTCAATCACCAGACTGCTTATGAGAACTGGGATATAGCCATCTTAAGCTTTTGTTTATAAATCAGCTCTTAGAGTTGAAAACTTAACTAAAAAATACTGTTGGAGGCAAATCACGATGTCCAGTTTTTCAGAACAAATTAAAGCCATTTACACCACAAACCTGTCGTCGGATTTTGCCGAAAAGTTCTGTGACGACCGTTCTAAAATTCACTACAGTGCAGTTCAACTCCCTTTCGGTAGGACCTGGATTGGTTCAGAAGAAGCGGCGGAATATGTTAGGCGGCTACACGCGACTTTCGATGTCAGAGAAATGGAGTTTGAAGTCGAAAACTATGATGAGTCTTACAGTACATTTACCGTGAAAACAACCCTGACAGGTCAATGGAAACAGACAGGTAAACTTGCGTCATTTTCAGAAAGACACTTTGGGGAATTGAGGGGAAATAAGATTAGGCAGTTAACTATTATTGCCCTGGATGTTGATGAAATGCTGTCCGGCTTCTTTACTCGCGCTGAAAGCCTCTTCAACACTTCTAAACTTTCGAGCGGTCAGTCAGAATTTCATACCCCGTCTCAGTCACCAAAACCGTGTGCTCGAACTGAGCTGAGAGTGACCGATCAACGGTGACGACGGTCCAGCGATCGCGCAAAGTGCGCGTATGCTTTGACCCCGCATTGAGAATAGGTTCGATCGCCAGGGTCATACCCGCTTTGAGCTTCACATTCGGCAGTTGCTTAGTGCGGAAATTGAATACAGAAGGCGGCTCATGCAAATTCCGGCCTACCCCATGGCCGGTGAAATCTTCCACAACACTGTAGCCATTCGCCTTGACAGAATCTTCTATCGCCCCTGCTAGATCCAGTAATGAATTCCCTGGCTTGACCTGTTCAATGCCTGCAAAGAGCGCTTCCTCAGCTGCGCGAATCAGATCTTGGACCTCATCTTTTACCTTCTTCACCGGAATCGTAATACAGGAATCTCCATGAAAGCCTTTGTAATAGGCTCCTGTATCCACCTTCAACACATCCCCGACTCGAATCACCTTTTTTCGTCTGGGAATACCGTGGACAACTTCATCATTTAGACAGGCGCAAATCGAAGCGGGAAAGCCATGATAGCCTTTAAAGCTTGGCGTCGCCCCCAGCTCCCGAATTCGCTGCTCAGCGTAGGCGTCCAGATCCGCAGTGGTCATCCCTGGCTGCACTAACTCTGCAATTTCCTTCAGAACTGTAGCCACGATGGCCGAAGCCTGCCGCATGATCGCGATCTCCGGTTCAGTCTTCAGTTCAATCCCCCGGACCCGTTTCCTCGGATATTCTGGAATTGTTGGCAGAGAAGCGGCTCTGGATAGGATATTTGTGAAGATATTCATGGATGAGGATATTACTTAATTGTCAGACTGCCTGTCATACCCGCCTCGGTATGTCCAGGTATAGAACAATGCAGCTCGTAATTACCAGGTTTCATGGCGACAAAAACCCACTCCGCCGCCGCGCCTGATTTTAATTCCAGTTCATCAATCGCCCCCTTGACTTCCACCGCTCCTGCTTGAACCTTTTGGGACCAAATGGCGTCGGCAAAGTCTTTGGCGGTAAAGTAATGCTTCTGAGCGCTTGGATTATCTAGCAACAACTTATAGCGCTGTCCGGCTTCAAAGGTTAGTTGGCCGGGCTCGAACCTCAGTTCGTTGGCTGAGTTCCCCAGATGGATGCTCACTTCGGTCAGGGGCTGTTTGCTGGGCGCCATCGCCCAAACGTCATATGACGTCATCCCAAACATCACAAAAGTAGAGATCGCAAGGGCGACTATAAACACTAGGACGCTCGATTGAGATCGCCGATTCTTCGATCCGAGCCTATGGTCAAAAAACATGGTTCAAGCAGGTTGAATTCTGGACTGAAATTCTGTAGCTTCTGTCACCTTACTTATGGTAAGACAATACCTGTAAACCCCCCATGATTTGAAGAATATTAAGCCAAGGACATTCAGCCCAGCAGCTTAATAATTTTTTTCCAGATTTTGGTGGATGATTCGTGCAAACTATTGTATAGTAAGAGACTGTGCGCTTTTAAGGCTTTATGAACGCAGAGGCAATTATCCGCTCCATCGAAGCGGAACATATTAAAGATGATATTCCTCAGATCTATGTCGGCGATACTGTTCGCGTCGGCGTGCGTATTCGTGAGGGGGGTAAAGAGCGGGTTCAGCCTTATGAAGGCACCGTAATTGCAATGCGTAATGGCGGCGTCAATGAGACGATCACTGTTCGCAAGATTTTTCAAGGTGTAGGGGTAGAGCGGGTGTTTTTACTCCATGCGCCTCGGGTTGCTAATATCAAAGTGGTTCGTCGCGGTAAAGCTCGCCGTGCTAAGTTATACTACTTACGCGATCGTGTCGGTAAGGCGACTCGCCTGAAGCAGCGGTTCGATCGGCCCTTGTGATAGGTTTTGTGTAGGGTAGGCGGCTCACATCTAGATCCAGCTGAGGTTTCGCCTTCTCTTACACTTACTCCGATCTTTCCTCTTCAAATCTCTATGCGTCCTTAGTTCAGTTGGTAGAACGCAGGTCTCCAAAACCTGATGTCGGGGGTTCGAGTCCTCCAGGACGCGCTCAATCTCCTTAAGCAATTTCTACTCAAAGTTCATCGCCAGCGACAATTATTCTGCGCTAAAGCAGCCGGACCTTGGGTAGAATTGTTGTTTAGGGAATTGTATGTCTTAATCGTTTGGGATCGGTTTGCTCTCGACGATTCACTTTACGGAAATTCCACTCAGCTTTCCTGTTAATAGGGATTTTCCATTAACATTTATCTATTACCGTTCCAGTGGAGGAACATAGGAAGTCGTGGGCGAAGAAACTGAAGCTAAACAATCAGGCCAAAAGAAAGGAGCTGGGGTTAAGGCGTCCGATAGTAAGTCTTCTGGCGCTAAAGCGGGAAGTGCGAAATCGCCTAACGCGAAAGCTTCTGAAAGTGGTTCGGGTATTTCCGGTTTCCTGCAGGGTACAAAGGAAGAACTCGCTAAGGTTGTTTGGCCTAGTCGGCAGCAGTTGATTAGTGAATCAGCCGCCGTCATTTTAATGGTTAGCCTTTCCGCAACCCTGATTTATTTGATTGATAAACTGTTTGGTTGGGCCTCTAGGCAAGTATTTTAGATGACGTTCACATCTGACGAATTTGATCCTGTCGTCCCTGAGGAAGAGTTAGAAGCTCCTCAGGAAGCTGCTGCGCCTTCTAGGGCGAGTTCTCGGTGGTATGCCGTGCAGGTGGCTTCTGGTTGCGAAAAGCGAGTCAAGTTGAATTTGGAGCAGCGGATCAAAACCCTTGACGTCGCTAATCGGGTTTTTCAAATTGAGATTCCTCAGACTCCTTCCGTCAAGCTTCGTAAAGATGGCAGCCGCCAGAATATTGATGAGAAAGTGTTTCCTGGCTATGTGCTGGTTCGCATGTTGATGGACGATGAGACCTGGCAGGTGGTCAAAAATACTCCTCATGTGATCAATTTTGTCGGCGCCGAACAGCGTCGGCGCTATGGGCGAGGTCGAGGGCACGTTAAACCGATGCCGTTGAGCCACACCGAGGTGGAACGCATCTTCAAACATGCTCAAGAGCAGAAGCCGGTCGTCAAAGTTGATATGGCTCCCGGAGATAAGATTCTTGTGCTGTCTGGACCCTTTAAAGATTTTGAAGGCGAAGTGATTGAAGTGAGTCCTGAACGGAGTAAACTCAAGGCTTTACTATCAATTTTTGGTCGGGATACGCCAGTAGAGTTGGAATTTAACCAAGTGCAGAAAGAGAGTTAGTCGATGGCGAAAAAGGTTGTTACGGTTATTAAGTTGGCCATTCCAGCGGGAAAAGCAAACCCCGCGCCTCCCATTGGTCCAGCGCTTGGTCAGCATGGCGTCAATATTATGATGTTCTGCAAGGAATATAACGCCAAAACAGCAGATCAAGTTGGTTTAGTTGTCCCTGTTGAGATTTCTGTTTTTGAGGATAGAAGTTTTACATTTATCCTAAAGACGCCTCCAGCCTCCGTGCTGATTAAGAAGGCGGCTGGAATCGAAAAAGGGTCGGGTGAACCGAATCGTCAGAAAGTAGGGGCTATTAGCCAGGACCAGCTCCGCGAAATTGCTCAAACTAAGATGCCTGACCTCAATGCAAATGACATTGAAGCCGCCATGAAAATTGTGGCGGGCACTGCTCGGAATATGGGAGTTACCATTTCTGATTAAGGACTGGGTCTCATCCAGCATGCAAATGCACAGTCCAACCAATCCCTGTATTGACGGTTACTTGTAGTCAATAGAATTTAATATCTTTCAAAGTAAATCTATCGGGGGAGAAGCTTTGCTTCGTTAATCACCCCAGGAGTTGATGAATTATGTCTAGAAAACCATCCCGTCGGTTGAAAGAGTTGCAAAGCAAAGTGGACGAGCGTCTTTACGAGCCGCTTGAAGCACTCAACTTACTCAAGGAGACGGCCACAGCAAAATTTGCTGAGTCAGCAGAAGCGCATATTCGATTAGGCATTGATCCCAAGTATACTGACCAACAGTTGCGAACGACAGTGGCTCTCCCTAAGGGAACTGGGCAAGCTGTTCGAGTGGCGGTGATTGCTCGGGGTGAAAAGGTCACGGAGGCAAGCAATTCAGGAGCCGATATTTCTGGTTCTGAAGAGCTGATCGACGAAATCCAGAAAGGGATGATGGATTTTGATGTTTTGGTTGCAACGCCTGACATGATGCCGAAAGTTGCCAAGCTGGGTCGCTTATTAGGTCCTCGAGGGTTAATGCCTTCTCCTAAAGGCGGCACCGTAACTTTTGACATTGCTCAAGCCATTGAAGAATTTAAGGCGGGTAAGTTAGAATTCCGGGCTGATCGGACCGGAATTGTTCATGTTATGTTTGGTAAGGCTTCTTTCCCTACTGAGGATTTGCTGGTCAATCTGAAGGCTTTGCAAGAGTGTATCGATCGCAATCGCCCTTCAGGAGCCAAGGGTCGATATTGGCGGAGCATTGCTATCGCTGCTACTATGGGTCCCTCGATTCGGCTTGATATTAACTCCCTTCGAGATCTGAAGCTGGACGAAGCGGCGTAATAAAGCCGAAAGAAGTTCTAATTAAGGAGATAAACAGACTTACGTAAAATCGTCACAACTCAATAAGCGGCCAGAGACAGCAGGGGCTCAGCTTAATTATCCCGCCGAGGTTTGCAGTGGAGTAGACAATACTATTTCTCAATGTATTGTGAGATGGATTTCTACTTCTAGGCAACCTCGGCAAGTAAGTCGGGGTTTTTTAGTAGGCTTTTGGCGGCGTCAATTGCAATCTAATGGCCTGAGTTTTTCGATTTGACCCAACCCTAAAGGAGGTGAAACGTACATGGGGAGAACCCTAGAAAACAAGCAACAGATTGTGGGAGAACTCAAGGAACTCTTGAGTGAGTCTCTGTTAACCCTTGTGATTGACTACAAGGGGTTATCTGTGGCGGAGATTACCGATTTGCGCAATCGGCTAAGGCCTAAGGGCGCTGTTTGCAAAATCACCAAAAACACGCTCATGCGGCTTGCGGTTGACGGGGATGACACCTGGCAACCCATGACTGAATTTCTTCAGGAGTCTTCCGCCTTCTTGCTAGTCAAGGAGGACTTAGGGGGAGCCATTAAGGCTTACCAGGAGTTCAAGAAGGCGACAAAGAAAACTGAGCTGCGCGGCGGCGTTATGGAAGGTAGAGCGCTCAGTGAGGCCGATATTAAGGCCATTACAGAGCTGCCTTCTAAGGAAGAACTGATAGCCCGTATTGCTGGCGCTATCAATGCAGTCCCGACCAAACTGGCAGTGGGTCTCAATGCTGTGCCCACCAAGCTGGCGGTGGGTATCAAGGAAGTTCCCGCTTCTCTCACTCGGGCCATCAAGGCCGTTTCAGAGAAAGAAGAGTAGAGCGGTTAGCAATTGCCGTTGATCCCCAAGGTTCAAGACACCCCATTGCTATCAAGCTAGCGTTACATATCAGGAGCTAAAAGTTGCTCGCCAACTGAATGCTTGCCCATTACACCGTAAACAATACCGAAAGGATAATTACACTATGTCTGCAAAAACCGACGAAATTCTGGAACAGCTAAAGTCTTTGACTCTGTTGGAAGCTTCTGAGTTGGTTACGCAAATTGAGGAAGCATTTGGCGTTGACGCTTCTGCCTCTGGCGGCGGCGGCATGATGATGATGCCGGGCATGATGCCGGGCGCTCCTGCAGCGGCGGCGGAGCCCGAGGAAGAGAAAACTGAGTTCGATGTAGTTCTTGAAGAATTCCCAGCTGATAAGAAGATTGCGGTTCTTAAAGTGGTGCGCGCTTTGACTGGGCTTGGCCTCAAGGAGGCGAAGGAATTGGTTGAGGCTGCGCCCAAGGCGATTAAAGAAGCTGTTGCCAAGGATGCTGCAGAGGACGCCAAGAAGCAGCTTGAAGATGCTGGTGCGAAGGTCTCGGTCAAGTAAATTAGCTTTGGATGGATTTATCCGAGAATATTTCTTGGTTAAACAACTTCCTGTCTAGTTTATCGATTGAAGATGTAGGCGGTAGTGAGTAGTTTGTAGACGGGGTTTGTCAGAATTCATCGCAATGCGGTAAAGCCTATTGTGAATGAGTTTTATGAAAGCCTGCCTACTGTCTGCCTTCTACCGTCTACTCGTTTTTTTTGAATCAAAGTTGTCTATTTTTCCAACCAAGCTATAGCCGGTTGGTTTCAATTGTTTGGTTTCAATGGCTCAGATTACAGTCTGGATATTGGTTGCGATCGCCCTTGGGTTTGTGGTGAGTGTCGCTCGATGGCAAACCTATGTTCAATCCATGCCAGCGGGTCTTGAATTTGAACCCGCCCACCCCGAAGACTTTTCCCAGCTCAATCAAGGTCAGTTAGATCAATACACTGAAGAGATCGCCTCGCTAGGCTTTTCCCCCATAGCTGACTTTAAGGTGACAGCGGAGCTAGGAAAGCTTTCCCCGTGTTTCTTCCGTTTGTTCCGCCATCCTGAAGAAGGGTGTCACGCTGTGGTCAGCCAATCATTTCCAGAAAAGGGAAATTCCTTATCCCAAAAGTGCTGGATCACTAGTTTTTTAGAACAAGGGTGGACGCTCCGCACTACCAACGAGTCTCCCTATGCCCTGGCCCCCCTCATTCATTTATCCCATTACATTTTGAATTTTCGGCCGAACGCTACGCCAGCCGACCTATTTCAGTTCCATGTAAGCCAACGGATGCCGATAGCCTCCGCCCTTAATCTAGAAGTGCTCCATTCTCTATCGACAGAAGATGTCTTGATTAAAGCCAAGGAGCAAAATTGGCGCGAGAAGCAAATTATCAAGCGTCAAAACGTTGCGTTGTCTTTTGTTAAAGCCGTGTGGTTCAGTCTGAGGCCCCAGCGTGATCTACTGGGGGATTATCCGAGCGCGATCGCGCAGAGGCAGAAGAATTCAGATCAGTAAAAAGCAGAAAGCCCAGGTAGAGCCTGGGCGCGCAATGGTCTGCCTCGATAGCTACCGCCAATTCTCCGAAGGCGACGCCTCCATGTTCATTCCACAGGTATAGTCTGGGGACCAGGGTTGTTTCTCCAATAGCGTCCGCTTTGCTTAAGGCCCCCTATGGTATTGAACGATGACAGATCACTACCGTGTTGATCCCCCATTTAAATCGAGCAGGGTTTGAGCCAAGGGAACTGCAGAAAAATAACATTCCATCCACCCATCCACCCATCCACCCATCCACTGCCTATTTCTGGGACTTTATTTTGACGCAACTCCCCAACTTAAACCGGTGGAACTTGAGGGAGATTCGGATCCTGTTCGAGTGTGTCCATGTTTGCTGAATTGAACTGGGTCTCCGTCAAGAAGCGAAATGTCTCTTGATATAGCCCTTGCCAGAATTGATTGCTCATTCCCTGGCTCACCTCTTCCGGGTCGACCATGGGGTGCGGCACCAGATCACTGGTGGGATAGCGATACAGGTAGTGCCCTTGGCCCTCTCGACCTAGGGAACGAGAGAACTTCTCATTGGTTTTAATGTCAGCCGCATCTTCGTTTTCAGTCAAAACGAACAGCGTGGGGACTTGTTTCAGCACCCGCGTATTGCCTCGACTGCGAACAAAAGCCCCAAAGCGGTTAGTTGCGGTGAAGCAGCCCAGGGGAAATTGCAGATCATCCCACCCCATCTCGCGAATATCTAAGGGGCCTGCTATGTTTACATACCGTTCGCGCTCTTCTCCATAGACTTCCAAGAGCGGGGCGTAGGCCACCACTTTCTGGATCCGATCCGGTCTAGCGGCGGCTAGCGCCAAGGCCACTGCCCCACCGACGGATAGCCCCACCGTATAAATGGGCCCCGGCATTGCATCCAGTTCACTCAGCCGCTGTTGGGCGTCGTGCAAATAGTTCATATGGGACGAGAGAAAATAGCGATCGAAGTCAGGGTCGCGTTCACGCTCGATCGCCAAGATGATATCTAAAGTGCGGGGTTCTATCCGCTGCAAACGTGCGATCAAACCTAGCATTTGCAGGGGAGAAGGACGGCTTGGAGCCTTTCCGTCTGCAGCCGCCAGACCTGATAAAAACTTCTGTAGGACCGGATCTCGGTCAATTTTTTCTCTGAGGGGGCCAGCAATTTCTGGTTTGAGGTCAACCTGCGGCCAGTATTTGTCAGGGATTCGAAAGGGATGGCCCACTAGAGACGCTTGGTAGACATTAAACCCGTTCAAGAATAAATAGCTGGCCAGACGTGACATCTGATGCGGTCTAGCGCTAAAGCCATGAAATAAAAGGATGGTTCCTCGGATGGGCTCACCCGGTTCGTGAAATAAGTAATAAGGAAAAGCCCCATCTCGATGATCGGGATTAGCCGCAATGCTATCGACATAATTGTCAATTTTTCCCCGCGCTTGGCTCAGCTGATCAGCATCCGGAAGGACGCGTGCTTCCAATAGAGTCACCATAGATGAAGGCTCCAGTGAGTTGACTGTAATGGTTTTCCCAAACCGCCAGAATTCCCTGAGGAAATCAACTAAAGACCAAGTGGCGCGTATACCCTGCCATG
>JASJDH010000131.1 GCA_030065175.1 Leptolyngbyaceae cyanobacterium MO_188.B28
ATATATTAGTCAAAGACTTGAAAATTTAGGTTTTCCATGTCAGGTGATAGTCGCACATGATCGTAATCACGCATTAAGGGAAGTTGAATCTCAGGCTCCTCATTTAGTTATTGCAAGTGAACAATTGCGACAATATGAAACTATCCGTGATATTGAGGGACTGCTGTTTCTTGAAAAAATTGATCAATTATGTCCTGCTTCACTAAAAGTTTTAATTTTAGATCGCCAACCTGATGATGATCAGGAATTAAGAAACCTGATTGATCGATTTTTCATTAGCCGGACTTTTCTAAGAGCCAATGCAGCATTGGATATGTTGGGTTTTGTGGACGCTGTCATCCAACTTTTAACGACGAAGGATTTCTTTAAAGACGGCTATGCCTTATTGGTGGGAGTGGGAGAAGACTTGCCAGTTACCGTGAAAGATGCACAGGCTTTATATGAAGTTTTATCCAATCCCAGTCTTGCCGCCTATCCCCGGAACAATATCCAACTTCTAACAGAGCAAAATGCTAACAGAGCAAATATTCTGGATGCATTGGATAAACTTGCCCTAAAAGCTCAAAGCAATCCAGAGGCAACTATATCCATCTATTTTTCTGGCCATGGGGTCTATCTCCAAGAGACTGGCGATTATTTTCTCGTTCCCTATGGATGTAACCGCAATAACTATGCCACAGCGTCGATTTCTAGTAGAGAGTTCACCGATAAAATACGTGCTATCCAAACACAGAAGCTGATCCTCTTGCTCGATTGCTGTCATGCAGGCGGCATGCTGGAAAAAACATTAGGAGAACCGTTTATTAAATCCCCGCCAACACCTAAACTCATTTCTGATCTTAGTTTCGGGAATGGTCGTGTGGTGGTTGCTTCATCGAGCAGGGAACAGTTTTCTTATACTGGTGAGCCATACAGTATTTTTACCGCCTGCCTTTTGGATGCTCTTAAAGGACGGCCAAACAAGGATAATAGTGATAAATACGTCCGAATTTTTGACGTATTGCTCTATCTATTAGAAGAAGTTCCAAAACGTGCGCTTCCAAGTTCACAAAACCCTATTCTTCCAATTATCGAAGAACCAAGTGATAATTTCCCTATCTGTTTTCGCCCTCAGCTAATGGTCCCAAATGATGTTGTGAAAGACCTATCTTGGGAACGCCGCAACCTTGGTTCTGAGATTTCTTCTAAACATATAGAAGAGCGGATAGAAGAGCGGATAGCGTTATTTGACACTCTGAGTCGGCTTCCGAACCATCAGTTTGAGCAATTGGTCTTCAGCCTTAGTGTGCCTCAAGGTAACCAGGGCGGGGCGGCAGCGACCCAGGGCGCACGGATATCCCAACTACTGGAATGGGCAGACAGCGCGGTCGGCTGTGGGCTGGCTCAGCTTACGCAGGTGCTGCGTCAAGTGATGGGCTCGCAAGATTAGGAACAGAAATTCTCCAGAGATTTGACCAACACTAGAATTTCAGCCCCAATCGCCCCTCAACTCCATGAATCAACACGTTTTGAAGTTCTAGAGCATCGGTCTAGTAAGTAAGGGGTATTTCAATATTTATCGATGACATGAATAACTTATGTAAGTATGTGAAAATTATGTAATTTCTCTATGAGCTTACTCACCCAACGCCTGCATTTTTTTTGGAGTCTGGTCCAACAAGCTCCAGCACAACCCCCAACTTGTATTTCTATTCCCCATCAGCAAGTTAATTTTAGTAATGTTCTGGGGAGTACATTTCAAGGTGACAAGCACTATTTTCAAGTACGTGTCAACGAAATGTTCCTTGCCAGCGAGCGCGAATGGTTTAGTCAATATGACCCACTTGTGTTTGTTATCTCAGAATTCATCTACGACAACAAGATTCAAGTCGTACCATTTATTGTTGGCCCTGCTTTGCTTGAAAATAAGGGCCAACAGGCTCCCGTGGGAATGATTTTCTCAAATACGCGTGTTGCTGGTTTGCATCCCTATAAGGGGGGGAGATTGACTCTCTCAGTGATTTTAGGTCGAGTTCAGCGGGGTAATTATGCTAGAGAACTACTCAAATTGGTTGAGAGTACTTCCTCTGCTTTAGACTTCTCTACCGCACTGACTTCCTACACTAAGATCGCAGGTGTTCTGTTAGATGGCCTCGAATCTCTATTTGGTCTTGGAGGCACTCAGACTATTGTTGGCCTCCGTAAGGAATTTGATCCAGCCGCAGGGGATAAGTTTGAGCCCGGTTACTTTGTTCTGATCGATCAACCTCAAGGGACAATTGATACCCGTCAACTTTGGGTACGCGATCATCAGTTGGTCTACGGAAACAGCTTGCCTACCGCTCAACCTTTCCGACAGGCTGACTATGTTCTCTATAGCATCATCCAAACTTCAGAGCGATCGGATGAAGTTTCATTACCTTTCTATCCGCTATACAAGCAGGTGAAGGATGCCGCAACCAAGCCAGATCCCGAAAGCTGGAAGCGTGCAAAGGCTAACATGCTGACTCTTTATCAAAATCTCGTCAACAGCCCTGATTTAATCCCTAGTCAGGTCAGAACTCTTGTCAATCGCTATGTTCAAGAAATGCGAGAGTTACATGCAACCGCAGTTGGACTAGGGTCTCTCAGTAGTGATACATTCGATATTGGCCCTCTCAATGAGGAGTCGGCCATCGAAGTAAGCTTAAGTCAAGCATCCAAAATCTTGGATTTGAAATTATAGGCTATTGGTTTACGTTTTGGGCTACGAAATTTAATGCTCTGTTTACCGCATTTGTTGTAGAAGAGATACCAAATTGTCTAAATCAGGATACGTACTAATTTGTGATTCTAACGACTGTTCCGCTGACTTCAGTTTGATTTCCATTCGTGAAGTATCACCTGATTTTTGGGCTCTGACTGCCGCTTGCAGAAGGGTAAGGCTAGGCTGTAAATCTTCGATTCGATTCCAGTTCTTCTGGTGTTGTGCTTGCTGAATTTTTTGCTGAAGTTGATCGCAAATATCTTGCAGAGATATCCTATCTGTAGTGCGAGAAGACCCTGAGGAAAACGTTGTATTGATATCACGGCCAGCATAGTTAGTTGCGTTAATCACATCGCCAATATGCTGAAAAACTTCCGCTTTAGGGTTATTAATAAACCCTTGTGTTCCACGTGCATCAATCTTGACACCTTCGATGAAGTCCCCTTTCGCTACTTTTACGTTGTTAAGATCTCTGCCTGCGAAAATGTTAATTTCGCCTGTTAATATTTGCTGGAGGGCTGCCTGACTCTCAGCTGAATCAACTTGTTTAACAACTCCACTTAGAGATGCTGATGTGTCTTGGTCCGTTAGCTCACCCTCTGACTGCTTGCCTCGGTGGAGGGCGACAGCCATTACTCCGACACCTTTCTGGATAGTTAGCTCTGGTTCTTGAGTAATACCGAATTGACCAAATCGTTGTTGGATTTCGCCATTGACTCGATTAAAGACTGATTCATAGAGGTCAAATACGCTGATATAACCACGCCGATTTTGAATGCCTTGACCTCTGAGGCTTTCGCTCAAGACCTGACCAAAGATAGTCATTTCAGCATTCTTGAGAAAGTAAGATTTCTGATTTTCTCGACAAGCTGTGATTACAACTCGACCTTCGCCTGTACCTAGAAGTGCAGCAACAGTTTGACCAGATAGGCTCTTCTGACCTGGTAATTCCTCGTCTGGACTCAAAGATTCTGGTGAAACTTGTCCTGAGTAACAAGCATTAAAGATTAGAACCGCCCGTTTTGCAGGGATGGCTTTAATTTTTTCAAGGAGTTCTTGCTCACGCACACCACTGCCAGAAACGACTTTGCCATTCACAAGTTCAGTCTCGTGGGTGGTCAGATAGTAGTGGTTATCTTCCCCATATTCCCCATGGCCACTGTAAAAGAGAAAGAAGGTATCAGTTGGTTGGAGCTGCGTTAGTCCATCAAGAGCATTGAGAAAACCATTGCGAGTTGCACAGGTGTCATTTAGAAGGGAAACCTGCTGATCTGGATAGGCGCAATATCTAGGATCTCGGAGTACCGCCGCAACTTCTTGGGCATCTTCAGAGGTTAGAGGTACATTCAAGTTTGGGGCATTTTTATATGTACCTATGCCGACTACTAAAGCATGCCCATTGGTAAAAGTCATAGGCTAGAGACTTGAGATTCATTTTAGAAATAAAATTAAGTCCTTACAGCAATTGTAAATTCAAAATTTTAAAGGCTGAAACCCTTAATTTTTCTTTAGCTCAGATGGAAGTGCACTGATTGTCTAAATAAACACTTAAACTCGCACCGAATCTATAATTCAGGTTACTCTCGTTGCCGTTTAGCAAAAAACTGATACCCCCAAAACGCCGCACCGATCATCGCGAAGGAAAAAACCGTGGTTAGTGTCCCCAACGCATAGAGGGCGGGGGAGGTGACATTGGTGGTCATGCCGAAAATTTCCAGCGGCAGGGTGTTGTCCTGCCCCGATATCAAAGAGGTGCGGGTAAATTCATCGTAGGAGAGGGTAAACCCCAGGATGCCGACCCCCACCAAACTCGGCGCGATCAGGGGCAGCACAATTTCATAGAAGGTGGTGAAATCGCTAGCGCCCAGGTCTCGGGCCGCTTCTTCGTAGGACGGATTGAAGCGGTTGAACACCCCAATCATAATCAAAAAGGCGAAGGGAACCGTCCAGGTGAGATGGGCCCCAAGTCCGGACGAGAACCAGTTCGTTTCCCACCCCAACACCTGAAACATGACGCCAATCCCCAGGGAGACCAATACACTGGGCACAATCAGGCTAGCGATGGTCAAATAAAAGATTATCCGGGAGCCCCTAAATCGGTTGCGAAAAGCGATCGCGGCGGGCACACTCACCAGAATCGCCAATCCCATCACCCCCAGCCCCAAAAGCAGCGATCGCTGGAACGGTTCGACAAAATTTCCCACCCGCTGCTCCTGGAACACCTGGCCCAACCAATGGAAGCCAAAACTGCGGACAGGGAACGTCAGGGCCCCGTCTGGCCCCTGCAGGGACAGAATAAAGATAGTGATCAACGGGCCGTAGAGAAACAGGAGAAACAGACCGAAGAAAGCCGCTAGAAAGTAAAACGAAAGGGGACGGTTACGCATGGCTATTCCATTACAGCTCCTGCCGAATATCCACCACCTGCAGAATCGCCGCCACCATTACCAGCGTCACCGCCAGCAGAATCACCGCATTGGCCGCCGCCAAGGGATACTGGAGACTACCGATTTGGGTGCTGATCAGTTTGCCGATGGAAGCTGACTGCCCGCCCCCCATCAACCGCACCGTGACAAATTCCCCCATCACCAAGGTGGTGACAAAGATGGAGCCAATGGCGATGCCCGGCGCCGCCAGCGGCAGAATCACTTCCTTCAACACCTGAAATCCAGACGCGCCCATATCCCGGGCCGCCGTAATCAAATTGCGATCAATCCGCATCAGGCTGTTGAAAATGGGCGCAATCATAAAGAAGGTGTAGAGATACACCAGCCCTAACACCACAGCAAAGTCCGAATACAGCAAGAATTCCAGCGGTTGTTGGGTCAGATGCAGACTTTGTAGAATCTGGTTCACTAACCCTTCTTTCCCTAACAGCGGCACCCAGGCAATGTTGCGGATGATGTTAGAGGTCCAGAAGGGGATCGTACACACCAAAAACAAGATCACCTTCCACCGCAGACTATCAATGTGAAAGGCCAAGAAATAGGCGACCGGAAACGCGATCGCCAACGAACATACCCACACCAGCCCCACATACCTGAAGGTGTTCAAATAAATCTTCAGCGCCACCTCTGACGTAAACACGCCAATGTAGTTATCCCAGGTAAACCCAGGGACCATGGCGTAGCCATTAAATCCCCAAAAACTCACCACGCCAATCAGGAGAATAGGAAACACCAAAAACACCAGAAAAATCAGCGTTTGGGGGGTTACGAGTAAGTAGGGCTGAAGGGATTTCCAGTTCACGAGGCGATAAACTCCTGCCACTTCTGAACCAGATAGACATTCTCATTCATGGTGGAATTCCACACCACGATATTGCCGAACCGCTCCTTGAAAGAGCCGCCGTCGCGCACCGATCCCGCCTTTTCCAGGGTGGCCCCAAACGGATCAATCATATCTACCGCCGCAGATTTACCCTCATACCAGAAATCCCATTCTTCAGGAGACATAAACTTCTTGGCGTTTTCCGGCGCAGCGCTGTAGTAGCCTTGGCGCCCTAAGAAGGCTCCCACCCAACCGTCTAGCATCCAGTTCATGTAGTCGTAGGCGGCGTCTAGGGCGATCCCTTCAAGCTTCTTAGACAAACCGACACCGCCGCCCCAGCCGCGGTAGCCCTCCTTAAAGGGGGCATAGACGCATCCAATGCCTTTAGATTTAACCGCCGTCACTGCGGGCGACCACATAGACTGCAACACCACTTCGCCGGAGGCCATCAAATTCACTGACTCATCAAAAGTCTTCCAGAAAGCGCGGAACTGACCCGCCTTCTTTTGGTCCTTCAGGATATCGGTGATCTGATCGATCTCCGCCTTCGTCATGTTCCCCTTGTCGCCAAAGGTCATCAATCCAGCGGCTTCCGCCACCATCGCAGCGTCCATAATGCCAATTTGCGGAATATCCAGAATCGAGGTTTTACCCTTGAATTCTGGATTAAACAGTTCCGCCCATGTCTCGATCTTTCGCCCCACCAGATCTGGCCGATACCCCAGCGTATCGGCGTTGTATTGGAACGGGATCAGGGTGGCCCAATCCGTCGGAGTAGCTGAAAACTCGGTGGAGTCTGGCCCCGTCAGGTACATCACCTTATAGGGTGCGGTCCCCTGGGAGGATTCGACCGGCATGCCGTTAAACTTACCCGAGGTAAAGAACGGCACGATTTTGTCAAAGTCCTTGATCCGCGTAATGTCAATCGGCTGCAGATTACCTGAAGGAATCACCAGCGGCAAACTGAAATACTCACCGTCAAAAATGTCGTATTGACCAGGCTGACTGATGGCGATTTGGTTATTTTCCTCGGTGCTGAGGGCTCGCATATCCAGCTTGAACCCCAAGTCTGCTTCGGCCTTATCTCGAATTTCATTAACTTGGGAGACCCCAGTGCCAATGAAGCGCAGCGTTACATCTTTAATTTGATTGGTGTTCACCTCTGGCCCGGGAGCAGGGTTATTGGGGGTTCCCTTGGGGGCGGCGCAGCGGGTTGCGGCTAGAAATGCGCCAGCCGCCAGACCCGTTTGAAGGATTTTTCGGCGAGTAATTTTTCCCATAGTTCTCTCAGTTCAACCTATTTGAATTTGAAAATTGAAATCGGGACTGATCAGGCGTGTGGTGTCGGAGCAAGCTTGTTCTATCTTGTTCTGTCATGGGGCGCTCAGGGCGAACTAATGCATCACCCCCTTCAATGGGATAGAAAAATGCTATCGTTGACGCGCCAGCTGAGGGGGATGAGTTGACCTTCTTGCAACTGATGGGCGCCCCAATCCTGGGTTAGAGCTTTATAGAGAATTTCCTGTCCCGTCGCTTCTAGCATCAGAGAGACTCGGGTGACATATCCGGTGAATTCGACCGCCGTAATGCGAGCTGAAACCTGGTTTGAAGAGGCGTTGTCATCCTTGATTTCTGAGTGTCCGGGCGAATGCAGCGTCATTTGATCAGCGCGGACGCAAAAGGCGGCGGCCATACCCACGTTCGCAGCTTGGCCAGTGCATCTGAACCGCCCCAGTCCCGCCACGTCTAACTGAATCATTGCGCCCTTTTCCCCCGGATCGACCTGGACGACAGTTCCGCTAAAGATGTTATTGTCGCCAATAAACTGAGCCACAAATTTGGACGCCGGTTGATTGAAGATGGTCTGAGGCGTTCCTACCTGGTCAACCTGACCATGATCCATCACTACAATTTGATCCGACAGGGAAAACGCTTCATCCTGAGCATGGGTGACCTGGATAAAGGTCATGCCAAACTGACGTTGCAACTTACGCAATTCCCCCCTCGTTTTGACCCGCAGATTTTCATCTAGGGCGCTCAGGGGCTCATCCAGCAACAATACTTGGGGTCGGGTAACCAGCGCCCGAGCCAGCGCCACCCGTTGCTGTTGACCGCCACTGAGCTTATCGGGCTTCCGCTGGGCAAATTCTTTAAGGCCGACAATGTCCAACATTTCATCCACCCGCTGCGCCCTTTCTCGAGGCGAAATTCGGCGCATCTTTAGGCCAAAGTCTATGTTTTGCCGCACGGTTTTATGGGGAAACAGGGCGTAGTTTTGAAACACCATGGCGGTATTCCGTTTAGCGGGAGGGAGCGCATTCACCCGACTGTTCCCAATCCATATCTCCCCGCTGGTAATCGTTTCATGGCCAGCGATCATTCGCAAAGTCGTCGTTTTGCCGCAACCACTGGGCCCCAACAAACAACAATAGGACCCCGCGGCGATTTCCAAATTGATTTGCTTGATGGCCAGCACAGAGCCGTATCGTTTAGTGACTGACCGGAGGGAAATCCCCGCCGTCTGGGGCGCGATCGCAACCGAAGCCCCTCCTTCATCCTGAGCTACGGCATGCTCTGCCCTAGAAGCCGTTGATGAAGTTGGCGCTGACGGATTGAGCATAGCTAAACAGAATTGAAATTCGGGAAATCTTTGCTAGCCGTCTATTGGGCTTAAAGACACTCCCTATTCAACGGGTATTTGATAAGAGCGTACTGTATCGCATCATACAGTTGCCTTTTCAATCTCGGTACAATTCTTATCTATCATCATTTAGGAGTCAGGAGTCAGGAGTCAGAAGTCAGGAGTCAGAATTTTCTCTTTCCTTATGGCTCCACCTCCTGCAAGGGATTTTAGATTTTGGATTTTGGATTTGAGCGTCTCCTCCTTCTCTACTTCCCTGCTCCATCTTTTCGATCCTCGAATCGTACTGAAATCCGGCGCGTGGGCAATGTCTCCCCTGCCCCCTATCCGCGAGACGTAACATGTTACGTCTCCACACCTTCAACCCATCCTCCCTATCCTCCCCATCCTCCCTATCCCCCCCTACCTCCCCTGCTCCCCCTGCCCCCCGCGTCTCCCCATCTCCCCCATCTCAAACGAGAGAATCAGGCGCACAGGACTAGAAGGGAACCGGAAATAAGTTCCTACTGTCAAAAAAGGTAGAGTTTTACCCATCATCTTCAGAGAAGAGGTGCAGGGGGGTGTAGAAGGCGCCCTGTTTTGGTGTGAGGAATAAGCTTGAGGTGCGGGGAAGCAGCTTTTTAATCTTTTAACCTAGGTTGCGGATTGCTATAACCGATTAAGCGTTTGCCAATAAATTTCTATTCCAATCAATCCCTACGGAGTGAAGTAGGATTGAATAGCTTTGTTAGCTTTGCTTGACTGACGGCTACTTTCGTCAGCCGGTCAATCTGCAATGCTTTACAGATATTTCTGACGGAGATCATCGCTCAATCCGCCATCTTTCGAGATGATTTTGCGCGGAGCATTTATTCCTGAAAACATCGCCTTGTCTTATGCGCCGACTATCCTTCCGCCGTTCGAACGCATCGGTTGTCATGTCCAAGCCTGATTCGAACCCAGGACTGGGAACGTTTGGCGGGGTGTATACCCCCTCAGTCCTGACGATTTTGGGGGTGATTATGTACCTCCGCTTCGGTTGGGTTCTTGGACATGTGGGGTTATGGGGCACCCTGCTGATTGTCACAATTTCGACTGCGATCACCTTCTTGACCGGACTGTCCATTTCAGCGATCGCTACCGATCAGGTGGTTAAGGCCGGGGGCGCCTACTATATGATTAGCCGCTCCTTAGGGATTGAAACCGGCGGGGCTGTGGGCATTCCGCTGTACTTCGCCCAAGCCTTCTCCGTAGCCCTCTACACCATCGGTTTTGCAGAGAGCGTCGTTCAGATTTTCCCGGGTCTCAATCAAACCCTGATCGCCCTGATCACGACGATTTTGGTGACCGCTCTGGCCTTGAAATCGGCGGAAATTGCCATTCGGGCTCAATATGTGATCATGGCGGCGATCGTGCTATCGCTGGTCTTCCTGGTCTTGGGCCATCCCGTCGAACCCACCACCATAACCCCGCCTGAAGCGCCTGGATCCCTGGGCTTCTGGCCGGTGTTGGCGGTCTTCTTCCCCGCCGTAACTGGGATTATGTCGGGGGTTAATATGTCGGGGGATCTAAAACACCCCAGCCGCTCTATTCCCATCGGCACCCTGGCGGCGATCGGGACCGGCTACATCATCTATATGGGCATCCCCATTCTGCTGAATATGCGGGCTGACCCGACAACACTGGTGGCGGAGCCCCTGGTGATGCAACGGATGGCTCTGGTGGGGCAGTCCATTGTGTTAGGGGTTTGGGGGGCGACGCTGTCGAGCGCCATTGGCAGCATTCTCGGCGCTCCTCGGGTGTTGCAGGCGCTGGCTAGGGACGGCATTCTGCCTCGTCGCCTGCGCTGGTTAGGGCAAGGCCATGGCCTCAGCGATGAACCCAGACTGGGCACCCTGTTCACCCTTGGAATCGCCCTAGCGGCGGTTTCCTTAGGGGATCTGAATCTGATCGCCCCAGTCCTGACTATGTTTTTCCTCACTACCTATATGGTGCTGAATGTGGCGGCTGGGATTGAAGGGTTCCTACAAAGTCCTTCTTTCCGTCCCTCCTTCAAGGTGCATTGGGCCTTTTCCTTGATGGGAGCCCTGGGTTGCATGAGCATTATGTTCTTGATTAACTCAGTGGCGACGGTGATGGCGGCCTTGATTGTGGCGGGAATTTATCTTTGGTTGGAGCGACGAGAGTTAGAAAGCGCCTGGGGAGATGTCAGGCAGGGGATTTGGATGAGCCTGATGCGGGCCAGCTTGTTCAATATTGAGAAAACCCCGGATACCAAAAATTGGCGCCCCCATGTCTTGGTGTTTTCCGGAGCGCCCACTAAGCGCTGGCATTTGATTGAGATGGCGGCCGCCCTAACCCACAACCGAGGGTTATTCACCGTGGCCAGCGTTCTGCCCAGCGGCTCCCGCAGCGTCACTCAGCAGGAAACGATGGAGTCCACCATCCAGGAATATTTGGAAAAGCAGGGCATGCGGGCGCTGGTGAGAGTTGTCACGGCGCCGGAACCGTTTGCGGGGGCGGAGAAATTGGTGGAGGCCTATGGCATTGGCCATTTGTCGCCAAATACGATTTTGCTGGGGGATACGGAGAATGAGGAGAGTCGCGATCGCTATTGCCAGATGATCACCAAATGCTATCAGGCCAAACGCAATGTGGTGATCCTCCGCGATCAGCCGATGCAGCAGCCGATGAGCTTCTTCCGTCGGCCTCCCCGCAAGCGTCGCATCGATGTGTGGTGGGGCGGTTTACAATCCAACGGCGGGTTGATGTTGATTTTGGCCTACCTGCTCCGCACCAGTTTGCCCTGGCGGGAAGCGGAAGTGCGTCTAAAACTGGTGGCGCCCGACCACGCCGCCGCCGCCGCCGCCCAAACTAATCTGGATAAGTTGACGCAAGACCTCCGCATTGGCGCTGTCTCTGAGGTGATTGTGGCGGCTGGCCGTCCGTTTGATGAAATTCTCCAAACCTCTTCCCAATCCGCAGATTTGGTATTTCTGGGGTTGGCGACGCCAGATGAGAATTTTAGTGAATACTACCGGTCGTTGCAAAAGCGAACAGCGGGACTGCCCAGCACTGTCTTTGTGCTAGCGTCGGAGGACCTGGCGTTTGCTGAGGTTCTGCAGAAGGATTAGGGATTTGGGTCAGAATAAATTCGCAGTAAAGTTTAACTCCCCTTCTCCCAGTTTGGGAGAAGGGGTCGGGGGATGAGGGCTTTCAGGATGTGGCGAGACTTTAGTCTATTATTTGCAGCTGCTTATCCCGCACTAAAAACCTGCCCAGCTGTCAACTCTAAGTCTGAAAAATTAGGAGATTGAATCTTCGCTGAGCCTTGAAATGTCTCCCGCTGATATTCTCCGTCCACTAAGGTGTAGACACTGAGTGTTGGTTGCTTGGGGTTGCCGATAAACTTGCGTCCTCCTAAAGCAGCGTAATCCACGATCCAATATTCTGGAATGCCCAGCGCTTCGTAATCCGCCAATTTGAAATAATAGTCATCCCGCCAGTTGCTGCTCACCACTTCGATGACTAGTTTTACTGACCGGCCCTGCGTAATGATAGAACTGGCCTCCCAATTTGGCTCTGTTTTGACGGCAACCGAATCCAACACGATCACATCAGGCTCGTAACCCGATTCACCCTCCGCCCGGATAATACATTCCTTAGGAATAAAGTATGGCGACGGCTGCCGTTGAATATACATAAACAGCAGCCCACTCAGAAAGCCTGCAACTTCAGAGTGCTTTCCCCTCGGCTTCGGCATTTCAATAATTACCCCTCGCCGTAGTTCATAGCGGTGTTCACTGTGCTCGGGATACCACTCGATAAACTCTTCAAAGGTGACCGGTTGAGAGAGGGCCTGGATCATAATGAGAAAGTTATAGAAGCCTCGCGACACGGATGACGAGAGTAACTGGGCCATTTATCCCTTGGGAGGCCAAAATTAATTCAGGGATTATTTGAGCTGTCAGAAAAAGCAGCTATGCGAAAAAGCTTCGAAATGACGCCTATTCCTGATTCGCTCTACCCTCTCGAATAGCCGCTAGAAGCAGAATGACGCTCAGGGGAAGGCACAAACCCAAGATGATAGTGGTGGGCATGGCTCCCAAATCGGGTTCGCCATAGCCGAGTTCAAACATTGAGCCGACTGCTGCGATCGCAGTCACACAAGATCCCAGAAAAAAAATACCGCCTTTAACTGTATACAAAGCTTGCTTTTACCTCTTCAGAAACTGATTCAATAGAGCTTGCAGGGAAATGGCCAAAAGTGCAGAACCTAAGGCCAGGCTTTCAGAGGGGCCGTACAAGACGTCTATTCCCCCTCCACCTTTCCCCTTTCCCTAGTTTCTATCTATTAAATCAGACTGATTAGACGGATGAGTCGATTCAGTCTATGAAATTAGGCAACTGACTTTACATCCTTGGTTGAAAAGCCGTTCTTCTTGAGTTCATCCGTCAACGCCAGGGCATTCTCAACCCGGTCGACAAACATCACCCCGTTAAGGTGATCCATTTCGTGCTGAATTACCCGAGCCAATAGGTCAGACGCTTGTAGCTTCTGGGGCCGACCATTTTCATCCTTAAACGACACTTCAATCGCAGCGGGTCGAACCACATCCAGATAAACGCCAGGAATACTGAGACAGCCCTCTTGACCAGTGCATAGGTCCTTACTGGAACGGATAATTTTGGGATTGATCAGCACCATGGGAGTATTCGCCGCATTGTCCGGCTCACAATCCACGACAATCACCTGCTTCTGCACGGCCACTTGGGGCGCCGCCAGACCGATTCCATCGGAGCTATACATGGTCTGCAGCATTTCCCGAACTAGCCGCCGTATCTCATCATCAACCTTTGAAACTCGCTTTGCAGGCTGCCGCAAAACCCGATCGCCCAAGTGGTGAATTTCCAAGGGGGGCTTTTTTAGTTTTTTCTTTTCAACTTGGATTGTGGCAGCCATAAATTAGTCAATGTAAGAGGGTGCAGTAAACATTTATTGATGTTCTCCATCCATCCTAGCAACACATATTCATTTACAGCACTCCCCCTCACCTCAGCCTGGACGCTGCCGAGGAAAAATCGGAATCACTTACGTAATTTCAGAGTTTGGCCGTGTATCTAATTCTATAGTCGTCTTAGCGCAGTGGATGGAATTAGCGGATGGATATGCATTTCTTCGATTAAACAGAGACTTCACCAAAACATTTTATTTGCACGGCGCTCTTGGTGCGGCCCGACAGCCTAAGTCTTTGGGCCATGGGGTTTTGTCATTGTCAGATTCAATCCCACAGTTTGGCTAAGGCCAACTGTTATGGGTTGAGTGGATGGCTGCGGGTTAGAAGACGGTTCTTAGGTTTACTTTGCTTACACTGCCGTAGCACTTAAATTTAGAGTATAATTTAATACGTATTAAAATCATTTTCCGGATATATTTTTGAAGTAAAGAATACATGGATTGAGGTATTACCTGAAATATTCCCGAGGGTGTTGAGTGTTATCTCAGATTTGATTAAGCCCTCACCCCCGGCCCCTCTCCCAAGTTTGAGAGAGGGGAGAAGGAGAGGAGCGGGTTTTAGTTTTGTCCGAGTTTTTTGGGAGATTGCCCTCACCTCCGGCCCCTCTCCCAAATTTGGGAGAGGGGAGAAGGAGAAAAGCAGGTTTTGGTTTTATCCCAAGCCTCATAGAGGAAACGGTTTCCCTTCTTCCCAGCCTCGGAGAGGGCTCGGTTCCCCTTATCCCAAGTTTGGGAGAAGGGGTTAGGGGATGAGGGCAAGTGGGTATAACGATCCTGCCGATCCCCCAAAAATGCAATGACCTTGCTAATCAATCCCTTGGCAAAGGGTTACCCGAACCGAAGTGCTTTTGTTAATTCCTATAGGTGCTGATAAACCTAAAATGTTAAAACTACGTTTCTTGTTCACTGTTGCAGTTACCCTTGTCCTGACTGCCGTTGTTGTTCTCATACAACCTGCTAGAGGGGCGGCAGGCCTAAACATTCCGGTTAACCTAACGGCCATGAATGGCGTGGGCGCTTCTGTCGGCTCAATTAATGTGCGTAATACTCAATATGGATTGTTGTTAACCCCAAATCTGCGGGGAATCACTCCGGGTCTACATGGGTTCCATGTCCACCAAAATCCGGATTGCGGTCCGGCTGAGAAGAATGGCGCGATCGTGCCGGGATTAGCAGCGGGCGGTCATTTTGATCCTAGACAGTCGGGTAACCATGAAGGACCTTATGGGGAAGGTCATTTAGGGGATTTGCCGCCGCTCTATGTGGGTCCGGATGGCGTGGCGAATGTACCGGTTCTGGCGCCCCGTTTAGCGGTTTCGGATGTCTGGGGACGGTCTTTGATGATCCATGCCCGGGGAGATAATTTCTCGGATACGCCTTCGCCATTGGGCGGCGGCGGCCCGCGTGAGGCATGCGGTGTGATGGGCTCTAGGTTAGACGGGTTGTCTCGGCTGCGTTAACAGTTTCACCTATACTTCTCAGCGATCGCAAATCCCAAATCCAATCAACTTTCTTCCTCTGAATGTCTGTTTTTTGTTGGGTTGCGATCGCGCACTCATAGTTGATTAGGGAGGCGAACTACATTGCCTTTCCCGCGCTTTAACGCCTCTCTTGCGCCGAGTCTTTTTCATTCCGATAAAGACGTGTAGCGGCGACCGATGGCTGTAGTGTCAAATAGGAAACCAGTTCTCAAATGAGAACTGGTGGGTTTAGTATGTGATTCTGCGGCATATCTTTGATTCTAATTAGGAACTGATGAGCTGACTGTTGAGATTGGTGATCTTTCGTGATCTCAAAATGATTCAGATGTCATACAAAAATGATTCATATTACATCTGAATATTTCAGTTCCCATTAGGGATTCAGGCTTCGAGCGAGCTAGCGTCCCTCGCATTCAACCGACGTCCAGAACAAAGTTAAATTTAGCTTGCTTCACATCATCCTCATCAAGAATTGACATTAGTAGCTCTGGACGAAATAAGCGATCGCTCCGATTCAAGGGTTCTTCCGGGAAATATAGCTGAGTCGTGAGGACGGATTGGTTTGGGGCTTGCACTTTCACATGGAAATGGCGTGTGCGCCCAGGATAGATACCTGGAACGATTGTTTCAAGCCAATAGCGCCCCTCATTATCTGTAAATTGATGCCCACGCAGATTGTAGCCATTATTATCATATTCGCCCCGATCGTTGGCATGCCAGAAATCCACTAAGGCATTTGCGATTGGAGCGCAGCTTACAGAAAGCGCCTGGCCGGTTATGATCATTCGGGTTCCAGTAATTCCTGGCTCTAGTAGAGATTGGCGCTCTGGCGAATTGGGAGTATAGAACGGTCCTGCCGTTAAAGACGGTGTAAGCCCGTCATCATCACAGGCAGGCGTGGGAGGCAAGCCTTGGGCTGAGTCGGTTTGATCCCCTGCATAAAGGGTTTGGTTAGGAGATCTTCGACTGCAAGTAGCTAACACAAACGCACCCAGCATTGGAGGACACATCCGCAAGAATCCCCGACGGCTCGAATTGATTAGCCATGGCCTCTGCATTATGGTTGCCTTCTACTTGAGATATCTATCCATTAAGGTAGCAACTCATTTGGGAAATCACAGTCGCCTTGCCACTCCGCAGA
>JASJDH010000132.1 GCA_030065175.1 Leptolyngbyaceae cyanobacterium MO_188.B28
CGCACCGGATGCTCAAGTACAACAGCATGTGTTTGCCTTAGCCAAATATCGCCAAACCCAAATTGCGGAATCCAAGCTTAAGGAAGGCGATCGCCAAGGCGCGGTAACCCTGCTCCAGTCTGCGGCTAAGACGGCATTACAAATGGGCGATAAGAACGCCGCAACGATTCTGCAGGACAATGCCACTCGGCTTCAGGCGGGGGATGAGTTGAGCGAACGTGACTACAAACAAACTCGGATTGTGTCCAAGACGATATTACAATAGCCCTCCATCAATATTTGTAACGACACTAAGTCCAATAACGTCAAATACGGACGCTTATATTTGAATACCCCCTAGGGGTACTATCCAAATATAGGGAGGAGACAAATACTAGATTGGAGCTACATGGCTTCGACAGCTCTAATTAAGTCAGCAGGATTAACTTAAACTTTCATTTTTAAGAGCCTGAGCAGCTCCCCTGGAGCTAATAGGTGAAATTTCTTTGAACGCCCACTGAGGGATAAGCATAGAAATGATATCCCAGTAGACAATTGTGGAACGGCTAAATCGCCTATTATTTGGCCGCAGATCCCTTGGTTGGCTATGTGCGTAGGTAAATTAGCTAATGGGGATGTATCCATGTCGAACATAACTCAGTTGAGTCGATATGCCTCGATCATTGTTGCTTTAGGATTGTTGATCGGCTGTGCTTCGACACCTAAATCAACCGACAAAAGCTCAGAAAGCGATTCCTCCATTAACTCGGTAAATACTCCTGAGTTAACTGCTGCAGACCCTCAACAAACATCTGACACAAAAGACGCAAACGCGCCAGAGACCGCCCCTGAAAACGTCGACCCAACCTCTGGCGACCAAGCTATCGACACCGCTGAGACTGTCTCCACTAGTGAATTCAACTTACCGCCGGATCGCTATTGCTATCTGCTAGACGATGAAAACGTGACCATCTGGCTACGGCTGGAGTTTGATCGCAACAACCAGATCTCTGGCGATAGTCGATCGTCTATTCATAACGAAGAAGCAAGCTACTACTCAAGCGCCGCCCAAAAGTTTTCAGGAACGTTGTCAGGCAATAAAGCCAGTCTCGATGTCACCACTTGGGTTGAGTATGACCTCCAAAGCGATCAACAAACCTGGACTCTTAGCAATGACACACTCGATGCTGATGGCTATGAACTGTCGATGACCGGTTGCACTGTGGTTGATCAAGCCTTCAAAGATATTAATGGACTAGAAGCCAGCGATTTAACCGGCTATGCAAATGCAGTGCATAAGCGCTCCCTTAGCTTTGAATCGGGCGCCAGTTCCGCAACCGTGAGTAATAGCGTTATTCGAGGCGATCGAGATCTCTATACCCTCCGCGCTGAAGGGGGCCAACAGATGACGGTATCAATTTCTTCTCTTGAAGACAATGCAGTATTTGATGTGGTGTCGCCCAGTGGATACGTTCTAGCGGTTGAAGCGACGGAAGAGACGATCTTTTTGCCCCATGCGGGAGATCAACAGGTGATTGTTGGGGGAACGCGGGGCAACGCAACATATGAATTGACGGTGGAAATTAGGTAAAGGAATTCCCTAACCCGCCAAATATTCTCTTATATAAGCTCGGCGTTGCCGGAGCTTTTTAAAGGCTTCTCGCTCAAGATGGCGCACGCGTTCCCGCGTCATATTCAACCGACGTCCAATGTGGGCCAGAGAGAGTGCTTTTCCGTCTTCCAGGCCATATTTCAGGGATAGCACTTCTCGCTGCGGTGGGCTAAGCTCCCCCATCAGTTGATTAAGCCCTGCTTTTAGCAGCGATTGGGCGACATAGTCTTCTGGAGAGACACCCGGATCTTCAAGCAACTCCCCGAATTGAGTGTTTTGTGAATCCCCAACGCGCAAATCCAAAGACAAAGGGTTGCGGGCATATTTGAGATATTGTCGTACCTGGTCTTCTGTGAAATTTAGCTCTGTTGCTAATTCGGCAATGGTGGGAGGCCGATCTAACTTTTGACCCAGTTGAAGTTGAGCCTTTCTAATTTTGAGCAGCTTGTCGTTAATGTGAAGGGGCAATCGGATAGCGCGACTTTTCTCAGCGATCGCGCGCGTTATCGATTGCCGAATCCACCAATAGGCATAGGTGGAAAATCGATACCCCTTGGTTGGATCATACTTTTCCACACCTCGCTGTAGGCCAAACGCCCCCTCCTGGACCAAATCTAGAATGTCAATATTGTGCTTGGCGTATTTTTTGGCGATGGACACCACCAACCGCAGATTTGACTCCACCATCTTGCGTTTAGCGACTTCTCCCTCCGCGATCGCCTGCTGCAAGTCTGCAACGGATAAGTTAACCTGTTGAGCCCACACCAACAAACTAGGGTCGCACCCCAGTTGCTCGGTCAGCGATTGTTTAGCTACTTGCAGTTCCTCTAGCCGCTGGACCTGCTTGCCGTACTGGATTTCTTGTTCATTGGTCAACAGAGGAAATCGACCAATTTCCTGGAGATAGACACGGAACAAATCATTAGAAGCTCGGGCAGATTTCATGATGCTATTTCTTATCTCAACGTAATAAGTCCAAAATTTGGGATGGAAGATTCACCTGGGGAGTTGCGGTTTCTACAAGACGGCGGATCACTAACGACAACTATTGTCAGTTAGCTAGTTAAATATAGTATAAAGTAAATCATGATAGAAATATAAATTGATTTTTATCTATGATTAAGCGATAGATGTGGAGTCGGCATATAACTTGAGCCTGGAAAGGGAAGGAAGACAGAAGACAGTGGTTTGATGGAACGATGGGTTAAAACGTGAGGACATCTGCCCATTATCTTTAGGAAGACATAAATCAGCTCAAAGAATGCCTTCACCCATCGGTCACACCCTTGCAGGTTTCTGCGGCTACGTTTTGATGCATCAGCCAGTCAAAAGGCATCAACGACGCTGGCTGCTACTCAGCGTGATTTTAACGGCTAACCTGGCGGATTTCGATATGCTGCCCGGTTTGATGATGGGGGATCCGGGCGCTTTTCATCGGCAATGGACCCATAGTTTGACGGCGGCGATCGCGGCGGGCATCGTATTCAGTCAACTGGCCAGATATTTGAAATTACCCAAAGGTCGATGGGGGATTTGGGCGGCTGGTCTCTACGCGGGGCATGTGCTTCTGGATATGCTGGTGACGGATGTGAGGCCGCCTGCCGGGGTGCAATTGCTCTGGCCGTTCTCGATGGCGTATTACATTTCACCCATCACGGTATTCGCCAGCTTCAATTATTTCGATCCAACCTTGGGTTTTGTAAAGACTCTTCTGAGGGCTCAAAATTTATTTGCGATTCTGCGAGAGAGCCTGCTAATCGCGCCCTTAATTGGAGTAAGTGCATATTTACGGGGGAGGGCCAGAGACCGGGTTTCTTCGAAAAAAAATCATCATTTGTGACTGCTCTGGACAGAAACCCGGTCTCTAAGCCATCGCGATCAACCTGGCCACGCGTGATGACACAAGGCGGCTACTCAACCGTCACACTCTTCGCCAAATTACGCGGCTGATCCACATCCAACCCGCGTCGCGCCGCAATGTGATACGCCAACAACTGCAGTGGAATCACCGCCAAAATCGGGGACAACAGCTCATCCACAGGCGGCACCGGCAGTAAGGAATCAAACGTATGTTCCGCCTCTGGGTCATTCATCGGAACCACGCCAATTAGCTGAGCATCCCTCGCCTTCGCTTCCTGCGCATTGGACAGCACCTTTTCATAGACAGCGCCGGGCATTGCGATCGCCACCACCGGCACCTTCGCGTCCAGCAGCGCGATTGGCCCATGCTTCATTTCCCCTGCTGGATAGCCTTCAGCATGGATGTAGCTAATTTCCTTCAGCTTTAGGGCGCCCTCCAGCGCAATGGGAAAATTTACCCCCCGACCGACAAAAATGAAGTCCTGGGTTTCAGCAAAATTGTGGGCCAGTTCTTCGATATAGCCCTCTTGACTGTCCAAGATTAGCTCGATTTGAGCCGGGAGTTGGCGCAATCCCGACAGCAGTTTTGCTAAGTGCTCCGGCGATAATGATTGACGCCGATAGGCTAGATCTAACGCCAAAGCGTAGAAGGCGATTAGCTGGGCCGTAAAGGTTTTCGTGGCCGCCACGCCAATTTCAACCCCGGCATGGGTCTCGATAATCTGCGGAACCAGACGGGCTAACGAACTTTCAGTCCGATTAGTAATGCCCAACATGCGGGGTTGGAACCGCGCCGCCGCCGCTGACCGGCGCTGCTGCTCCATCTCCAGAGCCGCTAGTGTATCGGCAGTTTCCCCCGATTGGGTGACGCCGATAGTGAGGGTGTTAGAAGTTAAGGGGGAAGGAGAGTAACGGAACTCGGACGCGTAGTGGACCGTAGTCGGGATACCGGCTAATTGCTCCAGCAGGTGTTTGCCCACTAGACTTGCATGCCAGCTGGTGCCGCAGGCGAGAATTTGGATTTGCTGCAGATCCTGGTAGAAGTCAGGGGGCAATCCCAGATTAATGGGCGATCGCGCCCCATTCTCTCCACTCCAATCGTCAACGAAATAGGCCTCTAGGCAAGTTCGCACCACCCTAGGCTGCTCATGGATTTCCTTCAGCATAAAATGCTTGAACCCCTGCTTCTCCACCATGACGGGGTTCAAATTGAGGGTGAGGGGATGTTTAATCAGCCGCTCTCCGGCAAAGGTATAGATTTCCACCCCCAACGGCGTCAGGCGGGCCAGTTCGCCATTCTCTAACGGCAGAACAGCATTAGTATGGGGCACAATTGCAGGGGTGTCCGACGCACAGAAAAACTCACCCTGACCAAACCCAATCGCCAGGGGCGCTTGCTGTCGGGCCACCACCAACTCGTCTGGAAAATCTGCAGAAATCATCGCCAGGGCGAACGCCCCCTGCAAACGGTTGACCGTCAATCGCACCGCTTCTAGAAACAGAGACTGCCACCGCAAAAAAGTTAATTCCTCAGGCGGATTGGCCATATATTCCGCAATCAGGTGGGGAATAACCTCTGTGTCGGTATCTGAACTAAACTCATGGCCCTTGAGTTTAAGCTCTTCCTTCAGTTCTCGATAATTTTCAACAATGCCGTTCTGGACCACCGCAATCCGCCCCGATGCATCAGTGTGGGGATGGGCGTTGTATTCTTCAGGTTTGCCATGGGTGGCCCAACGGGTATGTCCGATGCCTAAGCGGGCTGAATGCTCAAACCCCTCAAGTTTTTCCTGTAGATTCTGCAGCTTTCCTTTGGCGCGCACTCGGTGTAGCTCTCCTTCCAAAAGGGTCGCCACTCCAGCCGAATCATACCCCCGATATTCCAGCTTACGCAGTCCATCCAATAGGATATTGCTTGCTGTTCGAGTGCCGATATAACCCACAATCCCGCACATATCACCACTCCTTGAACCATCAACGTTGGGTACGGCCTATCCTATCGAAAGATGTACACCCAAGTAACCACCCTAGACTGCTCAATAGGATACATGCAGTTTCAACTACATGTGGGTGATTACGATCAAATTTGGGGGTAAGGCCCAGGAAGAAAAAAAATTAAAGCCGCGAAATTTCGCGGCTCTGAACTGAATATCCGGATAGAGCCGCAAATTTGCGCAACTCTATGCCAATGCCATTAAATTAATAACCTAGACATGAATCCCACATTCCGTTTTGACGCTTCCTCGCCAGCGACCCGCCCGCTCATCTTCACCCGCGGCGACAGGCGTCGTTAAAGGTTCGTCGCCAATACTGGCGTACCCCTGGTCCAATAACGGATTGTAGGGCACATTGTGCTCAAAGGTATAGCTCCAAAGCTGTTTACGGCTCCATGTCGCAAGCGGATTAACCTTAATCCGTCCATTGGCGTCCTGTTCGAAAATAGGTAGGTTGCGCCGGGTATGGGACTGCTCTCGACGGCGGCCATTCACCCAACCGACAACCCCTATTTCCCGAAGGGCGCGTTGCAGCGGTTCAACTTTGGTCAAATAGTGGAAACGATCGACATCCCGCTCCCACAGAGATTCTCCATAGAGTTCGGCGAAGGATTCTCGGCTGTCCACGCCCCTAGCTCGATAGGCCCGCACATCCAAACCATAGGTTTCCCGGGCCTTCTCCACGGTTGCTAAGGTTTCAGGAAAATGATGCAGAGTATCAAGGAATATCACCGGAACAGCGGGACTCGCTTTCAGATCTCGATAGAGAATGTCTGTTATCACTAGCAGGCTAAAGGCGCTAGTTTGCACTAATCCTTGAGGAATATTGTCGATACACCAAGATAGGATGTCCCTCGGGTGAGCGCCCTCAAAAGTGCAATTGAGTCGGTCGAGATCGAAATCGGGCGTGATTGACCGAGTTGGAGACGCCATGCATTGAACCATAGTCTGATTCCACCGATTTGCCGCTGGAACGGCGCTAAATTGCTTATACACCCAATACTACCCTATAAACACACATATTCCGGTCGGGAAACGGGGATTTAACCCCACCTTTGGAAACGGATATCCGTCCTCGAATATAACCGCCGTTCATTTTACCCATCAGCCAAACTCCAACTAAAAGGCAGGGAATCATCACTGGGACAGAATCCAGAAGTCAAGAGTTCCCACAGGTCGGACGCCGACTTCTGACTCCTGACTCCTTGCCCCATCAGAACGTTCCGGTTATAAGCTGAATACTCAATCAGCCTCTTAGCTCAAGGAAACTTAAACCATGCAGCTTATTCTGTACAGCAAACCCGGTTGCCATTTGTGTGAAGGGTTACAGGAAAAGTTAGAACAAATCGAGGAGGGGGAATTTGAATTAGAGTTTGAGTTGGAAATTCGAGATATCACCACTCGGCCTGATTGGTTTCAGGCGTATCAATATGAAATTCCCGTTCTTTGTCAAGTCATTTCAACTGGGGACAAAATCGTTGAAGCCCCTCTGCCGCGTCTTTCTCCCCGGTCGAGCGTGGGACAGGTGGAGCGAATGTTACAGAAATATTTAGGACAGTCTGAGGCAAAATAGGCAGACTTACCTATCGAACTAAAGTATCGCACTAAACTTAGGACAACTCATTGAAGGAGTTCCCGCCATGAAACTGAGATCGCTACTGGAAAGAGCTTCTGAAGGATCCCCCTTATTCTCATCCGCCTTAACTGACCATCCGGCGTTAAATTCAGAGGTCAAGGGCCTTTCAACCAATTCCCACGCCTGTCAGCCGGGTGATCTCTTTATCGGCATGCCCGGAACCCGAGTCGATGGGGGGGAATTTTGGCAAAGCGCTATTGAGGCGGGGGCGATCGCCGCTCTGATTTCTCCCAACGCCTTGAGGCTCCGCCCTCCCACCGGCGACACAGAAACTGCTTGCGCAATTCCCGTGGCGGATATGGCGATCGCATGCGCCGAGGTGGCCGCCGCTTTCTACGGATACCCAGCGCGGCGGCTGAAGTTGGCGGGGGTGACCGGCACCAATGGCAAAACCACCACCAGCCACCTAATTGAGTATTTTTTGCTCCAAGCTCAACAGCCAACTGCCTTGTTCGGCACCCTCTATAGCCGTTGGGCCGGTTATCAGCAAACAGCAGTCCACACCACCCCCTTCGCCGTGGAACTCCAGGCCGAACTGGCGGCGGCGGCGGCGGCGGGGTGTCAAATGGGGGTTATGGAAGTCAGCTCCCACGCCCTGGACCAAAAACGGGTCTGGGGATGCCCCTTTGAAGCAGCTATATTTACCAACCTCACCCAAGACCATCTGGACTATCATCGAGATTTAGACGATTACTTCGCCGCCAAGGCCCTCCTATTTTCCCCTGATTACCTATCAGGACGGGCCGTGATTAATCGACAGGACGCCTACGGCGGCCGTCTGATTGAACAGCTGGATCGGGACCGGGTATGGACCTATAGCCCTGAGGATTCTAAGGCCGATCTGTATACTAGCCAACTAGCCTACACCTCCACCGGCGTCAGCGGCCTGCTGCATACCCCGGCGGGAGAAACCCCTTTCACCTCTCCCCTAGTGGGTCAATTTAACTTAGAAAACCTGTTGGCGGCGGCGGGCGCAGCGTTACACCTCGGCGTTGAGTTAGACCAAATCGTTCAGGCGTTGCCGAAATTCCCCGGGGTTCCCGGTCGGATGGAGCGGGTCGAAATCAACCCGGCTCAAGATATTAGCGTGATCGTTGACTACGCCCATACCCCAGACAGTTTGGAAAATTCTCTGCGGGCCGCCCGTCCATTTGTTTCGGGGAAATTGATTTGCGTATTTGGCTGCGGCGGCGATCGCGATCGAACAAAACGACCTAAAATGGGTAAGATCGCCTATACTCTAGCTGATCAAATATTTGTCACCTCAGACAACCCCCGGACTGAGGAGCCTGAGCGTATTCTCCAGGATATTACAGTCGGAATACCCCAAGGATTAAGTTCTGACTATGTTATCTGCGATCGGGCCGCCGCGATTCGCGCGGCTATTTCAAGCGCTCAACCCGGCGACGGCGTTCTAATCGCAGGCAAAGGTCATGAAGACTATCAGATCCTGGGAACTGAAAAAGTCCACTTTGATGATCGAGAACAGGCAAGATTTGCATTGAAGTCCCGTTTTTAGGGTCGATGTTTAGCCCCCGTCCACTCCCAATTGACTGCCGCCTACCGTTTTAAACCTCATATCGGAACATTTTCAAAAGAAATGTAGGGTGACGGATACAAAATTTGTTCATCCGTCCTACTCTTTCAGGAGCATGCCGACGAAGACCCTCTTCCCTTGTTAACGTCACTGACTCTACCTTATGTGTCCATCCGATTTCCCAGACGGTTCTCTCTATGATGCGGCGCTTGCGGCTGAACCTCCCCTAGCGCTTATTCAAGTTAACCCAACGGGATTTAAAGCTCTGATCAGAAGCTTCATTGATTTTCTGATAGAGCAGCAAATTTCGGCAATTTTTTGGGTGAAGCTGCCCCGATCAGAGGCTTGGCAAGAAGAGCTTGACCGATACCTGAAACATCCAAAATTACCTCAAGGCGCCTATTATCTGAGTCAACGTAAACCGGTCCCCCAACCAGAGTCGGCCGAAATACGTCGAACTGCTTACGCCTCAAATGGTTCAGCGCCTTGGGATCGGATAATTCCTCCGACGTCTAAAAATCGCCTGAAAGGAGAATACGTACTGCTCGTATACTCCCAGGAATTTGTGGGGTTACTATTAGCCCGACGATTTCGGAATGAGTTAGCTGAAGATTCGTCAAAAGGAGAAACTCCCAAATACGACAAACCCTCGTCGGCAGCCCTCCGCAATAACGGCCATGGTCCAGAAGCAACAAAGGACGGCAAACAGTATTTGAAGGTCATTTGCTCCGTCGACCCCAAGGTAATTCAATTGACTTTACAAGGAATTCGCCAGACTGTCCAAACAAGTGCGGAGGAGCATCCTGAAATTCCGGCCATTTCCCAACTATTGACTGATTGGGAGCAACACTTTCCCGCTTCGGCGACTGAGTCGCTCAATCCCGCCACCTTAGATCGGTTCTTTGGCTGGCAGCTTCAGCGTCAGGAGCAAATGCGCCATAACTTGGCGGCTTACCGAAAGCAGGCGTTGAATTCCTCCGATTCCTCGCCCCAATCTTCCTTGGCCGCGTCATCCCCAGATAACCAGGAAGCATCCCATTTCCCTCATTTGAAGAAGGATTTTCTGAATACAGTGGGACAAGAGTTACGAACCCCGCTAACCACCATTAAAACAGCGCTTACATTGCTGGCCTCGCCTAGCCTCAAGTCGGCCCAACGGCAGCGTTATTTGGATATGATTAGCAGCGAATGCGATCGCCAAAGTTCTCTGATTGGCGGCGTACTTAACTTGCTGCAGATAGAAAGTCATTTGGCGGATAACGCGCTACAACCGCTTCGATTGATTGACACTGTCCCTGGGGTGGTCAGCACCTATCAACCCTTAGCCCGTGAAAAAGGCATTATGTTAGCCTACACCGTGCCAGAGACCTTACCCCCGGTAGCTTGTTTAGAGTCATGGCTTAAGCAGATTGTGATCAATCTTCTCCATAACAGCATTAAATACACCAATGAAGGCGGGCAGGTTTGGGTTACTGCAAAGCCCGATCAAGACTCTATTCAACTGGAATTTAGAGACACTGGCATCGGCATCCCTGGGACAGACCTCCCCAAGATATTTGATTACTTTTACCGGGGTCGGCAACCCATTAGCGGCGAACCAGAAGGGGCAGGATTAGGTTTAACCATTGTCCAGCAGTTCCTGCAAATTTGCGGCGGCTCCATCTCCGCCAAAAGTCAACCCGGCGAAGGGACAACCGTGACCGTGCAGTTACCCATTTATCAACAAACAGATTAAGGTCTACTTGCTGTAATCTCTCATCCACCCATCCACCCTATTCATCGTGGAGCCTTTTAGTCACTACCCCCTAGTCACTACCCCCTCCGCCTACTTCCGCTCCAACGGTAAAAACACCGTAAAAACTTCCCCTTGCTGTGGTCGTCGCCGCACAATCAGCTTGCCGCCCAACGCTTGGAAAAGATTCTTAGTCGCGTTGAGATTGAGACTCAATCCACCAGTCTCTGGTTGGAATATTAGGAGTTGTCCCAGCGATTTGAAGGTTGAACGGGGAGCCGATGACACAGCCTTGGCGACATCAGCGCAGGCAGCCTGTTTGACAGAATCATCGCCCTGGGGTTGAGATTGAAATTGCAACTTAAGCTGATGCCCCGCTAACATGACCCGTAATTGGATATGACTGTAGGGGGGTAGGCTATAGGTAAATCGTTCGACTAATCCAGTCAAAACTTGATTCAACATGGAGGGGTCACTCGCCACCATAGGCAGATTTGGAGGCAAGATGACATCAAGGGTTAGATTCCGACGACTTGCCTGTTGCTGCCATTGGGGAATGGATTCCTCAAAAACTTGAGCAAGGGAAATTGGCGTTAAGGGCGATTTTGGCTTATTGGTCGCTGCCGTTTCTAGCTCAACCGCTCGAAAGATTAGATTGAACCGATTGATCTGCTGCGTACATTCATGATCAATTAGCTGCAGCCGTTTACGCACATCGGCGGCTAAATTTCGTCTTTTCAGCAGAGACCGCGTAAAGGTCCGGATGGTGGCTAGCGGTGTGCGAATTTCATGGGCCATCGCCTCCAGAAGTTGGGTGTCTAAGCCGGGAGAATTCGGCGGTTTGGCGTCTTCATCAGTAGCAGCGTCGCGATTAACCTTAGCATCGGATGCTGAGGCAGACTGAGGAAAATGAGGCGATTTTGGAGAAACCTGATCTGACAGGGATTGAGCAGACGCCGTTTTGCCCAAATGGGTGTTGTAGGTCAGAAACGCAATCTGACTTTGGGATTGGGAAGCGGTAGATCCTCGATCTTTGGCCGAAAATTCAATCCGGGTAGATTCTGCGGGTCTGGATTCCGGCAGGTATGAGAGCAGCAACCGCCCAAAATTCGCCACTAACCGATAATCAGGGGCAATCGGAGCAAACTGTCTCACTCGTTGCTCTAAGGTATCCAACTGCTGAGGGCAGGCTAGCACCACCCGAGAGCGCAATAACTCCCAAACCTGCTGAATAACCTCAGGGGTGAAAGAAAATTGGAATCGCGGCTTACCCGTCGCATCCTCCCCCAACACCAGAATTAGGCTATATGTCGATGTCAGCACGAAACAGAAGCGCTCTTCCGCTAGGGGATCGCCAGGAATCAGCGGTAGTGTATGGGTAGGTGAATTCTTGTGGGCAGCCTCGGCGGTTTCAGCGGGTAGAAGCTGTGGCGTAAATGGAATTAGGGTGTCAGGCGATTGGGGGGTGAATACCCAAGTGGAAAATCGCTCAGCCAAGTCAAGATTATCTAGAACCGGTATCGGTCCTGATAGCACAACTCCTTGGGAGACAGGATCAGCCGTCACATCACAATTAGAAGCCGTCGGCAATGATCGATTCAGTAAATGGCCCAAGGCGGAAATCGCCCCTTGCCATTCCCGCTCAGTTCTCAATCGATGCTGGATTTCTAAATCCTCTCGCCGTTTCTGTCCTCGAGCAAGCCAGGGATCTGGCTCAGCCTCTTCAACGGATGGAGGGGTTTGACTTTGACCAAACCCAGCCCCATCTTGACTGAACTCTCCCAACGCCACAATATCACTGAGGGTTGGCAGGAAACACCCACGCATTAGCATCTCCCCCCTTCGTTATGCCTTACGCCAGCCAAATCTAGATCGATATAGACAATTCAATTCAACTCTCTATTAAGAGGTTACTGGGAAGACGGGGTTTCAGGCTATAGGTAGAACCGAACGGCTTTTGGAGAGGTTCCCTTAATTTTTTGGAAACAGCGAGTCTATGGTATTTTGTCTGGAAGCCCTGACACAGAATGTGGGCTTGCCTCCAGTTATGGTTGTTACAGCTTAGAGATATAGATTGCTTAAGATTAAATGCTGCTTCGACCATGCCCGTTTCGGGGCATTATGGATTAAATAAGTCGTTTCTGGCACCCAACGATACAATTTGGCGTTCCTTATGATTTCCCCTATGCAAGAGTCCCCCCAAAAAGTGCAAAATATCCAATCAACACAGCGCGCTACTGGAGCCTTTGCGCTGATTGACAGCCTAAAGCGGCATGGGGTTAAGCACATTTTTGGTTATCCCGGCGGCGCCATTCTGCCGATTTACGATGCACTCTATAAGGCAGAGGCGGAAGGCGGTGTTCAGCATATTCTGGTGCGCCATGAACAGGGAGCTTCCCATGCCGCCGACGGTTATGCCCGCGCCACTGGAGAAGTCGGTGTTTGCTTTGCAACGTCGGGCCCCGGCGCTACTAATTTAGTCACCGGGATTGCAACCGCTCAAATGGACTCAATCCCTATGGTCGTCGTGACGGGGCAAGTTCCTCGCGGGGCGATTGGCAGCGATGCGTTTCAAGAAACGGATATTTTCGGCATTACCCTGCCCATTGTGAAGCATTCCTATGTTGTGCGGGATCCCAGGCAAATGGCTGGCATTGTGGCGGAAGCCTTTTACATTGCCCAAACAGGCCGCCCGGGTCCGGTCTTAATTGATGTGCCCAAAGACGTAGGTCTAGAAGAGTTTGACTACAAGCCGATTGAACCGATGTCGGTCAAACTGCCCGGTTATAAACCGACCGTGAAAGGAAATCCGCGTCAGATTAATCATGCGATCGCGCTGATGCGTAAAGCGAAGCAACCGCTTTTGTATGTTGGCGGCGGCGCAATTTCTTCCGGCGCCCATGCTGAAATTCACCAGCTAGCGGAATACTTCAATATTCCAGTAACGACGACGCTCATGGGCAAAGGCGCCTTCGACGAACGCCACGCCCTGTCGGTTGGGATGTTGGGAATGCATGGCACGGCGTACGCTAACTTTGCCGTCAGCGAATGTGATCTGCTAATCGCAGTCGGGGCTCGATTTGATGATCGGGTAACGGGGAAGCTGGATGAATTCGCCTCCCGCGCAAAAGTCATCCACATTGACATTGACCCTGCTGAGGTGGGCAAAAATCGCACCCCTAACGTGCCGATTGTGGGGGACGTCAAGCGGGTTTTAGTGGAATTACTCCGCCGTTTAGATGAAGACAATCAAACGCCTGATCCTAGTAAAACGTTAGCTTGGCGGCAACGGATTAACCGCTGGCGGAAGGATTATCCCCTGGTGGCTCCCACTTATGGCGACAGCCTGTCTCCTCAAGAGGTGATTGTTGAGCTGGGTCGGCAAGCCCCCGACGCCTATTTCACCACCGACGTTGGACAACACCAAATGTGGGCGGCCCAATTTCTCAAGAATGGCCCTCGCCGCTGGATTTCTAGTGCGGGACTGGGCACGATGGGCTATGGTATGCCCGCGGCTATGGGGGTTAAGGTGGCTCTGCCCTATGAGACGGTTATCTGTGTGAGCGGCGACGCCAGTTTCCAAATGAATTTACAGGAACTGGGCACCCTGGCTCACTATGGCATCAAGGTTAAAACCGTCATTATCAACAATGGTTGGCAAGGCATGGTGCGTCAATGGCAGCAGGCTTTCTACGGCGAGCGCTATTCCTCTTCCAATATGGAAGTCGGCATGCCCGATTTCGAGCTGCTGGCTAAGGCCTTTGGGGTGAAGGGAATTGTCATTCGCGATCGCGGCGAACTGGAGGAGAGCGTTGCGGCGATGCTGGCTTATGATGGCCCCGTTCTGGTGGACGCCCGCGTTAAGCGGGATGAAAACTGCTACCCCATGGTGGCCCCAGGCAAGAGCAATGCTCAGATGATTGGCTTACCGAAACAGCCCAAGCTGGAAAAAACGGTTGAACTCATGTACTGCAGCAGCTGCGGCGCCAAGAATCCGTCCACGAATGCGTTTTGTCCCGAATGCGGCGCTAAGCTCTAAGCAGTCTCTGAAAAAGCGGATTCGTTTCCGCCAGACCCGCTCCCAGATCCCTGGGTTCTTTAAGAACCCAGGGATCTCGTCCCCCTGACCACTAATCTCTATCTCTATTGAGAATCGCCATGACCAAATAAACTATCGAGTAATTCTGGCTGCAGGTGGGCGTTCCAATTGTGCAGCTGCCCTAACACTCGGGTAAAGATATAGACCAGCTCAATCCCGTATCTTAGATTGGCGACCTGAACAATCTCCTCGCTGCCGGGGCGGTCTTCCTGATGATGGTTAAACATGTCCAGAAACTGGGTCGCCATTGTTGTAAAGCGATGCCAATCCGGGTCGGCAAATCCCCAACGGGTCATGCCCCAAAACTTGGCCAGGTGATTCACTTCATCTTGCAGAGGTTGGGCGATGGCCTGTTGCAAAGCCCCGGTAGAATGAGCCATCAGCCAAAGGTAAATCGAGACAGCGCTCCATTCAGTAGTAATGCGGCGAATAGCATGTCGATAAAGCGCCTCTGCTGGGCTTTGGGCGGGGAAAGCGGTGTAATCGTATTGGCTTGAGGGGTTAGTTTGGCTCCGACAAGCTGCTGGTAGATTTGGCAAAACATTGGGGCGTGCTGTCGTTCTTCCTTTTCCCAAACGCCAACTTCCATCCGATTGCCAGCTTCGTCGTAAACACCGCTGACAAATCGGCTCATCTCGGGATGAATAGTTTGCAGATAATTGCGGCTGATTTCGGCGTAAAGGCGGATCGGCGCTTCAATCTCCGCTGAAGAGGCAATCAGGCTAATAAACAATTCAGGGTCGACACCGATAATTTGATCAGTTGCGATCGCTTTCCAATCAAATCGTTCCCAAGTTCGCTGGTGCGGTTTTTGAAACTGCCGGGGGAGATCGGCGAGTCGATCGGTCAGCACATCTGGTGAGAGATAACTCTCAGCAAGATAGTTAAGACGGGCTCGGGTATGAAAATAACTGGGGTTCGGGTGGGCGTAGCCTGCAAGATCTAACGCAGTGTTGGCAGCGGCTTGGGTAGTTTGCATAGGAAGTCTCCTCTCAAGATGGGTTCGGAGTGTGGCTGACTTTAGCGCTCGCCAGCTTGGATGAACCCATTTTGCAAACGGCGCCGCAGAATCCTCAATGAGCATTCTGCAGCTAACCGAACTTCTGATGGGAAATACGATAGGAGGCGAAGTTTACGGAAGTAAACCGTAGTAAATCTCAGGAATATTCATTCGTTTCTAAATGGAATTAACCATGCATACATCCCGCGAATGGTTAGCGTATTACAAAGAGAATGGTGAATCGCTGCTCAATATTCCGTGGGGCGTTGGAGGGGAGCTTACCGAAAAAGAGCGGAGCGCGATCGCCGCGTCTGTACAAGCCTTTCAAATCAGCGAACGCTCCGAAGGAATTGAGGGAACTGAGATCTCACTTATTCTGAAAACGGACTATTTTTGAATAGGTCGGTGAATGTTGGACAGATGTAGTCAGCAATTTCGGTTCTTCCTACTTCCGCCATCCAGGTAGTTGCGATCGCTTGCGGCTGTTTTTGCTGAATATCTGACAGCAACACATCCAGAAATTCCTGCTTAAAATCTAAGCGCGGATAGTTTTCCAAAATCTCCTCTACGGTTGAGGTTTCAAGCGCTTCCAACCCAATTCCCAGAACATCTACGCTAGCGCCTAGATGCACTAACGCGATTTCAGGCTGCTTACGAGAGGCAATACCATTTGAGGTGTGTAGCGCGATTGCATCCCAAACCACGTCAGCCTGGCTTTCTGATAGACCAGGGCAATTGCAGCTAACTCAAGTTAATCTAGCACCCAAAATCAAGAAAGATTTTCCACAATACTTTGTATTTTTG
>JASJDH010000133.1 GCA_030065175.1 Leptolyngbyaceae cyanobacterium MO_188.B28
GTAGCGATCGCACTTTGGCTCAAATCCCTCCAATCTTCCAGCCGCCTGAATCGGCTGGAAGGTCACCCCCCGCACACACCGCTGTTGCAGGGCGAAGTCGATGATTTTGCCAATTTCATGGTCGTTCAATCCTTTTTTCAGCGTGACCACTAACGTGGTGGAGAGGTTAAATTCATTTAAGTGCGCGATCGCCTGTTCCCGCACAGCCCGTAAATCCGCCCCTCGCAGTTCTTTCAGACTGTCGGCTTCAAAGCTGTCGAATTGCAAATATACTTCAATGCCGGGTTTGTACTGGCTAAGGCGATCGCAAAAGTCCCGGTCTTGGGCAATTTTCAAACCGTTCGTGTTGATCATCAAATGCTTGATGGGTCTGGCCTTAGCCATATCCATCACGGCGAAGAAATCGGGATGTAGGGTGGGCTCTCCCCCGCTCAGTTGCACCACCTGCGGTTCCCCCTCATTGGCGACAATGGCGTCTAACATGCGCTCAATCACCGCCAGACTGCGATGGCGGCGGCGGCGCTGCTGGCTGTCAAGGTCATCTACCCCCGAGTCGGCGTAACAAATTGGGCAGGTTAGGTTGCAGCGGTCGGTTAACTCCACCAGAGTCAAACAGCTATGCTGCTCATGGTCGGGACAGAGCCCACAATCAAAGGGGCAACCGTGCTGGATGGCAGTGTTAAACCTTAGCGGCATGTCCCCCGGTTTAATGAAAGCTTGGGTTTGCCGATAGTAGTCAATATCGTCGGCGATTAGCACCTCTTCTCGCCCGTGGGTGGGGCAATGCTTCGCCAAATAGACCCCCTGATCCCGAAAAATGATTTTGGCCTCCACCTTGGCTAGGCACTGGGAACACAGGCTATTGGTGAGGGCGTAAAACAGATGGGGACGAGTAGGCATGGCTAGCGGGGGATAAAAAATCGGCGGGATAGCTGGCGCGAACAACAGAGTAAGCCCATCAGACAGGCGAGTTGGATGGCGCTCAGTCCTGGAATAGGATGAAACGCTGGCTTGAGAAAGTCAATCAAGAAGCGGAAGCCCAGATAGCTCGCCAGGTAAATCTGAAAAAGTTCGCCCGATCGGTAGGCGGACTGACGTCGACGCCAGATTAGCAAAGCTAGAACAGCAAGAAAGCCGATTTCATAGAGTTGAGCGGGGTGACGGAGAACGCCGTCGCCAAAATCAACCCCCCAGGGCAAATGGGTAGCGACGCCGACGGTGCGATCGCTCAACCCTGTCAGGAAACACCCAATCCGTCCGATGGCGGTTCCCGCTAATAGGGGATAGACAAAGGCGTCCCCGGTCGATTGGGTGACGCCGATTCGGGCTTTAGTCAACTCCACTCCCACCCACCCGCCTAACAGGGCTCCCACAATAGTTTTGCCCTGCAGAATCAGCAACAGCCAGTGATGCTTATTTTGCCAAAGCAAATCCAGATGCTCTAGCGCCACCAGTCCCTTAGCCCCCAACAAAGCCCCGACCAGACCGCCGATGATCACCAAGCTCCTTTGGGAACGGACAATGGTATCTGACCGAACATTCCATAGCAACAGGCGAAACGCAACAGCGTACCCGATAGACTCAAACAAAAAATGAGGATGAATCTTCCAGGCGCCAAGCTCAATGTAGACAGGAAATTGCATCTTTAGGGGGCTTCCTCAATCGTGAGGGGTAGATTTAACCAACGACTCAGTTCCTCCGCTAACCAATAGAGGTCATCCGGAGTGAATAAGCCTTCTTCCAGGGGGAAGGCGTCTCGACCCGCCAAAATCGTGAGTTTGGCGGGGGTGCGAATTAGCTGGTCATGAATGGTGCGCTGCTGAGCCCGTTGGAGCACAATGCGATCGACGACGGATCGGGAAGCCTGCGCCTGGCGCCAACGGATACCGGCGACGATTCCAAATAAGGTAATTTGACGCGGCGTGATCTCAAGTCGTTGTTGTCGCAGTATCGGCAGCCCCAGCGCTGCAAATAACAATCCGCCCAGCACGGCGCCGAATGGGTTAATGGGTAAAACTGCGCCAAATCCGCAGATGGAGCCGAGCATTAACCAACCAAGGATCAAGCCCACTATGGTTAGGGCGGTGATGCCGAGAAAACCGGAATCATTGCGCCTGGCAAGCAGAGTGAGTGACTCTGAGGTTTGGCTTAAGCGTATCTGACTATTGGCGGGTTTGGCCATTTCAGCCGGACGGCGCGGCGGGTCATCCAATGCGTCTAATGAGGCCTGGGCGGAGGCGAATCGTTTACTCAAACTGGGTTCTGTCATCCACTCTAGCCAGTCGGCGAAGCGGGGGCTGAGTCCAGCCCGTTGGCGAAACTGAAGCTGCAGCTTTTTCTGGGGGAGTTCGCTGGGGTGCTGGCCAGTGGCCAGGAAAATCAAGGCGGCACCCAGACTATACAGATCAGACGCCGGGACCACCCGTCCGCCAAATTGCTCCGGCGGCATATAGCCATAGGTGCCGACCACTGTAATCGTGCCGCCTTCTTGGGCCGCTAAGGTTTGGACCGAGCCAAAATCCACGAGATACACGTCGCCTGGGCTATTGCCAGAGCGATCGCTTAAGAGAATATTGCTGGGTTTAATATCCCGGTGAATGACCGGCGGCGATAGGCCGTGTAAATAAATCAAGATCTCCAACAGAGACTTGGCCAGCACCTTCACATCGCTTTCAGAAAACGTGCGCCCCGCCGTGAGTTGAGCCTCTAAGGATCGACAGTTAATATGGCTTTGCGCCAGAGCGAAACTGGGTCCGTTATCAGAAGTGAGTTCAAGATAGTCAAGATATTCAGGAATGTTGGGATGGGAAAGCGCTTTGAGGACGTCAGCTTCTCGCTCAAACAGCTTCAGATCTTTCCAATCAAAATCTTCTCCCAACCACAGTTGTTTAATCACAACCTGGCGATCTGTCTGTCTATCAAGGGCTAGCACTGTCCGGCGTCCTGTTTGTCGGCCTAGCTCTTTTTGAATTTCGTAGCGATCGCCAATAGTTTCTGTCATCCAAGTCTCTGAAGCTCGTCTTTACGATTAAGCAGACTTGCAGAAGTCTGCTGATACCATCGGCCAATAATTTTATAGCTTGGTATCCCCATTAGCACTCCAGTACAAACAATTGCAGGTATCGCCGAGATGATTCTATCGTCAGGAAACAGCGATCTCAAACTCCATAGACTGACTGCTAACGCCAAACTAACGACTAACCCAACCACCATACTGACGCATACGCAGATGAAGCGGTGCAAGTTAAGACGAGTCAGGGGAAAATAGAACAGGCGTGTTAAGATGCCGACCAAAACTCCATTAATCCCACCTAATATTGCTCCGCATGTAGTCCCAACCAGGACTATCCGTATAAAGAAAGGCATCACCCAGTTTAGTCGGTCTGGTGGACCAATTATGACTAAAAGGAGAGGTACAATAAGAATCAATGTTCCTCCTGGGAAAATGCTGGTGGAAATTGCTCCTAATGTTGCCCCGGCGCGGACACTTCGCCAAACTGCATCGACGAGCAACTGGGTAGGCGTAAGCGATAACTGAGGATAAGCAGACTTGGGTGGTGATATTAGGTAAGGAAAAAACGTGAGAGATCGCAACGCCTCCTGGGCTGAATTTGGCCGATCTGGGACCTCAAGCGCTGTCATCTGCTGTAACCAGCTCTGAAAACTGGGCTGCAGAGATACCTTATCTTCAAACTGAATTCGCAATCCCGCTTTCGGCAAATCAACGGGGTGAGTCTGGGTCAAAATTGCGATTGCGGTGACGCCTAAACTATACAAATCCGAGGCGGGGCAGGCAACATCGCCAAATTGTTCGGGCGGCATATAGCCATAGGAGCCTACTATGGTCATAGTTTTCCCTCCTCGATTCGCCAGAGTCTGAACTGAGCCAAAATCAACGAGATAGACCTGGCCAGGGGAGTTTCCAGAACGATCGGTGAGTAAGATATTGCTGGGTTTAATGTCGCGGTGAATGATGGGAGGCTGGCGGCTGTGCAAGTATCTTAAGATCCCAAGGGTGGATTCTAAGATGCAACGAACATCATTTTCAGTAAAACACCGTCCGGCTTTGAGATGATCTTCTAGCGATGGGGCGTCAATGTAGGCTTGGACGAGGGTGTAGCCTTTGCTGGCGGCGGTCTCAAATTCAAAGACGTCGATGTATTGGGGAATAGAGGGGTGAGACAGGGTTTTCAGCAATTCAGCTTCTCGTTGAAATAGCCTGATTTTTTCCCAATCTAGGTCTTGACTATAGGTCAGAACTTTCAGAATGACGGGTTGTTGCGTCGCCTGATCAAAGGCTAATAGGGTGCGACGACCCGCTTTTTTGCTAAGTTGTCGCCTTAGCTGATATCGGTCCTTGAGGACCTTGGTCAAAAATAGGTCTGGCATGCTCATAGGCTATGGTTAACATTCTCGACTATCTCGTCTGAGCCAGAGTTCTTGCTGAATTTTGCAGCGCTTACGATTTTTTTTCATTAATCGACTCAAAGCTTACCAAGATGATCTGGAAGACTAACCGAAGGCCGCTGATACCAATGACTGACAACGTTATGGCTGGCTATTCCCATCATCCCCCCGATGAGTAAAATTGCGGGAAGTAACATCGTCACCTTAAAGGTAAACAGGTAATCATTACTCAGATATAGATTATTCACACTGGTGGAAAAGCCTAACAAACCTGTCATAAAACCGACTACAGCGCTGGTCTTTGTACAGACCGCGCAGTGAGTTCGAAAGCGATTAAGGGGAAAGTAAAAGAGTTTTGTCAAAATACCCACCAATAATCCATTCATGCTGCCTAACAAGACACCACATGCAGCGCCAATCGAAACAATCACGATTAACATTTGGGGGTGAGCAACCATCACAATACCTGGGAAAGCGCTCATACAAATTACCCCAAACATCGCTCCAGAGCGAATACTTCGCCAGACGGCGTCCATCAACAATTGGGTGGGCGTCATCGTCATCGGAGTCCTAGGGGGACTGGGCTTGAGGGCGAATATTGGAGATAAGTCGGGAGAGTTGAGCAATCGCAACGCCGCCTGGGCGGATTCTGGGCGGTCAAGGATTTCAGGGGCCGTCATCCGCTGTAACCAGGTCTGAAAACTCGGTTGCAGGGACACCTTGTCTTCAAATTGAATTTGCAATCCTGCTGTTGGCAAATCGGCGGGGTGAGTCTGGGTCAGAATAGCGATCGCCGTGACACCCAGGCTATATAAATCTGAGGCAGGGCAGGCGACATTGCCGAATTGCTCGGGCGGCATAAAGCCATACGTGCCTACCACAGTTATGGGTTTCCCCCCTCGACTAGCCAGGGTCTGAACCGAACCAAAATCAACGAGATAGATCCGCCCAGGCGAGTTTCCAGAGCTGTCGGCGAGTAAGATATTGCTGGGTTTGATGTCGCGGTGGATGACGGGAGGCTGACGGGTGTGCAGGTAGCTTAAGATTTCAAGGGCGGATTCTAAAACATGGCGAACATCGTCTTCAGTAAAATTCCGTCCAGCCTTGAGATGATCCTCAAGGGAAGGAGCGTCAATATAAGCTTGGACAAGGGTGTACCCTTTGCTGGCGGCGGTCTCAAATTCAAAGGCGTCAATGTATTGGGGGATGGAAGGATGAGACAGGGTTTGTAGGAGTTCGGCTTCTCGTTGAAAGAGCCTGATTTTTTCCCAATCCAGTTCTTGACTATAGGTCAGGACTTTTAGAATAACGGGTTGTTGCGTCTCCTGATCAAAGGCCAATAAAGTACGACGACCCGCCTTTTTGCTAAGGCGCCGCTGGAGCTGATATCGGTCTTTAAGGACGTTCGCTAAAAACAGATCGGGTACGCTCATAGGCTATACCGAGTGAGGATGATCAGATAGCGCGGCTGAAGGCTGATGATCAGATAGCGTAGCTGAAGGCTGCCGATACCATCGGCTGATAATTCTATAGCTGGGGATCCCCATTAGGGCTCCGGTAAACACAATCGCGGGTATCAGGATGCCTGCATAGTTTGGGGAGTTTATCAGCGGGAGCGAACCCAACAGACTTGCCGCTAAACCCACCACAATGCTAGCCCCTACGCAGAAAGCGCGATGGGTTTGAAGATGGGATAGGGGGAAATAGAACAGTCGTGTCAAAATGCCGACAAGTACGCCGTTGATCGCGCCTAATAGGGCTCCGCATACAGCGCCAATTAAGGCCGTGAACAATATAACAGGAGGAAAGAAAATAATATGCAATAAGCCCGGAAAAATGCTGAGACAAATTGCCCCTAGTATTACCCCTTCGCGGAAACTCCGCCAAAGTGCGTCGACCAGCAACTGGCTAGGCGTTAGCGATAATTTAGGGGGTCTGGGTTTGGGCAAGGAGAGGGGAGATGATTGTGGGGAAGTGAGCGATCGCAACGCCGCCCAAGCGGAGTCTGGCCGATCTGCAACCTCAGGCTCCGTCATCTGCTGTAACCAGGTCTGAAAATTGGGCTGCAGGGATACCTTATCTTCAAACTGAATTCGCAATCCCGCTTTTGGCAAATCGACGGGGTGAGTCTGAGTCAGAATTGTAATGGCGGTGGCTCCAAGACTATATAAATCTGAAGCGGGGCAGGCAACATCGCCAAATTGTTCCGGCGGCATATAGCCATAGGTGCCCACCACCGTCATGGTTTTCCCCCCTCGATTCGCCAGAGTCTGGACTGAGCCAAAATCGACGAGATAAACCTGTCCGGGGGAGTTTCCAGAACGATCGGTGAGTAAGATATTGCTGGGTTTAATGTCGCGATGGATAACCGGGGGCTGCCGACTGTGCAGGTAGACCAGAATTTCGAGGGTGGCTTCTAAAATACTGCGCACGTCGTCTTCGGTAAAACATCGTCCAGCCTTGAGGTGTTCTTCAAGGGACGGGGCGTCAATATAACTTTGAACGAGGGCGTAGCCCTTGCTGGCGGCGGATTCAAATTCAAAGGCGTCAATGTATTGGGGAATGGAGGGGTGGGATAGCGTTTGCAGCAGTTCAGCTTCTCGCTGAAAAAGCCTTACTTCTTCCCAGGGTAGGTCTTGACTGAAGGTCAGCACTTTGAGTATGACAGGTTGTTGTGTCTCCTGATCAAAGGCCAATAGGGTGCGACGACCCGCCTTTTTGCTGAGCTGCCGCTGGAGCTGATATCGGTCTTTGAGGACTTTGGCCAAAAGGTCCGGCGCATTCATGATCTATCTCGGCTTTCAGGAGATGCCATCTACTCACGTTGACTGTAGTCTAGAGGCTCAGATTGCGCAATAGGCTTGGCGATGCAGGATTGGGCTCATTGTTGTTACTGCTGCCTTTGTTGCTGCGCAAAGGCTAGCCAATCGGCGATATAGGCCCTGACTTCAGTTTGGTTATGCAGGCAATAAAGGATGGCGGAGTAGACTTGCTCTAGGGTGACGGTGTGAAATTACTCGGTAATTTCTTCGGGGGTCGTTAGATGTATTCATCTCAAGATGATCTCAATGCCGATGCGAGTACCACGAATCCGGATGTCATCGAGAACAAGGATGATGAAGTAGTCTTGAGATTTAGGTCGGGGGTGAAGAAGAGATAGAGTTAGATTGCCTTCCTTTGGAACAAATGCTCTACTTAATCATAGATTTTTTACTCCAATCTTTACCCCAATTCACGTTTCAAACTCGCCCAAAGTCACCCTAAGATGTCCATCCGACTTTTTGACCACCCTCTAAAATTACTAGTGGACAAGTCTTTTAAGTCCTGCCCACTAAGTGAGATGGTCGATTTTTCTAGAAGCTGGTGACAAGACTCGAACTTGCGACCGGCTGATTACAAATCAGCTGCTCTACCAACTGAGCTACACCAGCAATTCGCTTATCTACTATAACAAAAGCTATGACATTCCATAGCAATCCTTTTCCAGAAGATCTTTAGAGAGACGTCCCCCCATATAAATGTCTGCACATATATCTGAATAGACTCTGTGGTTAAGCCCCCTTTTATCCCACCACCCGTTGCTCTCTAACAGGAGCTAGCCACTCATTCCCTTCCAGTCTCGCCCCAAAAGATGCTACTCTCTGAGGAGCTATCGCAACCTATCTAACCGCATCAAGAGCGAAACTGGAAGTGGATAAAAGCAGCTTAGGCTTTTTGGTTTTCAATCGCCCAGCGGGCTAGTTCAGTTCGATTGTGCAAGCCGGTCTTACCCAGCATATTACTGACGTGACTTTCGATGGTGCGCTGACTGACCTTTAACTCATCGGCAATTTCCCGATTCGCCATTCCCCTCGCCACAAACTGCACCACCCGCAATTCAGTCGGGGTCAATTCAACATCAAAGGGCACCTGAATCGTCGGCGCTGCGCTCGCCCCTTTATTCTGATGCTGAATTAATCGCGATGCTTGCTTCAGTGAAGATTCGACTTGAGCGACCAGCTCTTCCGGCTCAAAGGGTTTCACCATGTAAACATCGGCGCCTGTATTCAGGCCTTTGACACGGTCCTGACTTTGCCCTTTAGCAGAAAGGAAAAGGATGGGAATCCAATTGGTTTTAGTATTTTCACGCACCTGCTTCACAAAGGCGTACCCATCCATTTCAGGCATCATCACATCACAGATGATCATGTCTGGGGTCACCTTATCTAGAACCTCTAGCGCCTCTCTACCATTGCCTGCGGTGGTGACTTTATATCCCCGAAATTCCAGATAATCCTTGACCAACAGGATGAGGTTCGGGTCGTCATCAATTAAGAGAAGCTGCTTTTGATCTCCCAAGCTAGAATCCTTCATGCTACCTTACTCGCCTTGTCTAGTGAATCCTTGAGAAATAAATAAACCAGATTTTTAACAGCTCATATCGTGCTCTCAGAGTATAAACCCTAATTTTTATATGGCTATCTTAATGAGTCCTTAAATTCCATGAAGAGATGTTTACAAAAGTCCATCAAATTCATTAAGGATACAGCTTATTGCTAGTAAAACTTTACGGGTTTCTAAGTGGTTCGGTTCCATTCCAACCTATCCTCTTATACTGCGTCAAGGTTCATCGCCCTATTCCCTAAGATAACTCTGTTTTTAGAACTAGGCGCTCGGTGGTTCAGCCTAAGGGGGAGAAGGCGGCGGGGCTGAATCTTGGCTTCCAGATGGAACTGAGGTCTTACTTGTTACATCCTCCTCCAAGCTAGTGGGAGTCGCTAAGGGATGAATCCAAAAAGCATACTCTTCTAGAATCTGGTTGTTAATGAAGTGGGATTGAATGATTTGCTCAAGCACTTTGGGGGTAGCGCTGTGGTACCAGACTCCATCGGGGTAGACCACCATGATGGGCCCTTTTTGACAAACACGGAGGCAATTCGCTTTAGTCCGGAAAATATAGGTTGGCCGATCAGTCGTCGGCATATCAAGCTGGAGTTCTTTCAAGCGCTGTTTAAGATAGTTCCAGGAGTCTAATCCCAAGGCTTTATCACAACATTTTGCCAGGGTTTGATCAGCGCAGATGAACACATGACGCTGGATGGCGGACAACTTAAGCGTCTGCACACACTTAGACAGAGAATCTGAAGCGGAATTACTGGAGTCAAGCGTCATAGAGCCAAAATACCTATGCCCTTATCATTCTGCCCTTATGATTCCCCCTTTACTCGCCGAATGGGTAAATTAGCGATCAGCGCAGTTACACGTTGATCCGTTTCCAGAGAAAACTCTAACCCCTCGGGATCAAGTTCTACATAGCGAGAGACCACCTCCATTATTTCCTGCCGCATTTTCTCGACTGTTTCAGGGTTGAGGTCGGCTCGATCGTGAGCGAGGATAAATTGCAGGCGGCGCTTAACTTCCGCACGACTACTCTCAGTTGGCGTACGGTGAAAAAACCGGTCTAGAAATTCGCTGATCATGGGATTTTCTGGAGAGTTCGGGCATTAAATGGGGAGGGAAGGTGAGATTCATCGGGTCAATCAAGTTGCATTCATACAAATAGTGTCGAAACAGCCTAATTCCGAAACATTCGTCGAATCCGCGAAAACAGATGGTCGTGGGGAGCATTTAAATCCAAAAAGGGAATCTTTTCGCCTATTAGTCGCCGCCCAATGTTGGCAAAGGCTAAGCCAGCCAGAGAGAGGCTTTCTTCTAGCACCAGCGGCTCCCCTTTGTTAGTGGAAACGATGACCCGTTCATCGTCAGGCACCACCCCCACCAGCGGAATCGCCAGGATATCCTGCACATCCTGAACGGACATCATCATATCTTCCTGCACCATGGCTGGTTTAATCCGATTAATGATTAAACGCATCGCCTTGATATCGTTGGCTTCCAGCAAGCCAATCACGCGGTCGGCGTCTCGGACAGCGGAAATCTCTGGGGTGGTGACCACGATCGCTTCTTTGGCCGCTGCGATCGCGTTCTTAAACCCCATTTCAATGCCCGCCGGACAGTCGATCAAGATAAAGTCGTGCTTAGACGTCAGTTCGCCGATCAACTCCTTCATTTGCTCCGGCGTAATCGACTCTTTATTGCGGCTTTGGGCCGCCGGTAAGAGAGAAAGATTCGGTTGCCGCTTATCTTTTACCAGGGCTTGATCCATGCGGCACTCTTTGGCCAACACATCCAGCGCCGTATAAACAATCCGATTTTCTAGACCGAGGAGCAGATCAAGATTTCGCAAGCCAAAATCGGAATCTATCACCACCACTCGATGATTATTTTTCGCCAAAGCCATACCGAGATTAGCGGTGCAGGTAGTTTTGCCGACCCCTCCTTTACCGGAGGTGATAACGATAATACGAGTCATGGGTAAGCAGGGATTGGAACGTAGGAATGAGGGAACAGCTTTTGTAATACACCTGTAATATATCGTCGAGGGGACAAAAGTATTACAGTTAAGCGCTATCTAGCCGAATGATCTATTCAGGTTAACGCGAGAAAACTCGGTTGCAATCGCAATACGAATACTATCAGACCCGATGTAGGCCACCTCAGGTTGATATCGAGCAGGAGGCGTTTCAGGCGCACGGGCGACCTTGTCAGCGATCCGCAGTTGAGTCGGCTGCATATGCAACGCCATAATGCGACATTGGGACCGCCCTGACGCGCCAGCATGGGCGATTCCCCGTAAATGGCCCCAAATCAGGATGTCTCCATCTGCGATCACCGACCCGCCAGGATTGACATCTCCCAGGATGACCACCGTTCCTGGATGGCGAATTTCCACCCCAGAGCGAATAGTGGTTTGCAGGTATAGGGGATCGTCTAATGCCTGACCGTTGACGGTTGAAGCTTGACTGAAAAGGGTGACGGCGGACTCTTGCTCCACAGAATAGCCAGAGGTGGCGGCGGCGACCGCCGTTTGACGGCGACTGGTGTAAACTCGCTTGAGTTGCAGCTGCGCCTCTTCCAGAGCTTCAGCGATCGTCTGTAGTTGGCGTCCGTCTAGCAAGTAATCGCCCGCCACTAAATGCACCACAGTTTGAGGCTGCCAGAAGCGGTCTCCCCCATTCAACCGCTGCTTTAACTGCAGCCATAAGTCAGACCAAGGAACTAGGCTGCGACTGTTTTCTGGATTGGGCGGCAGTCGCAATAACAACCGTCCCGCTTCGCTCTTTAACTGAATTTGCAGATTTGGATTGGCGGGGATGGGGGCAGGCGTTTCTTCGGATCCTGTTGGGGATGGAGTCTGGTGAGGAGACCCCTGAGTGGAGGAAGTTTCAGGCGCATTTTCAGGCGCATTTTCAGGCGGGGCGTCATCCAGTTGGGTTGAACCTCCTGGCGTTTTAGTTGAATCGGTTTGGGACGCCCTTTCCTCTGGAGATGAAGGGGTCAATGCATTCGCCGCCGACTGTTGCATCGGAGTTTCCTCTGATAAGGTTTCTGGTAAAGGCGTGACAGCGGTTGAAGACGACGTATCGGAATTCATGCGATGGAGAGTTAGATCGCGGACTACACTCAGTTGGTCATGACATATTAGAACACGATGACTCTATTCTGGTAGGATTCTTCGCTTCTTAAATTTAGGTTGAGTTGGAATTTAGTGGGGACGGGAGCCATGGCCGCGATCGCGACAGCGCTAGCATCTATCATTGGGGCGGACAACGTTACCCCCTGGGATCAGATTGAGGAGTCTAGGCAACTGAGAATCCAGGCGGCGATCGCATCCGCAACTGCGCCCCATTGTATTGCCTATCCCGCAACCCAGGATGAATTAGCAGCGGTGATGGCCTGCGCCTGGCAAAATCGCTGGCGCGTCTTGCCCTGCGGCAACACTGGCAAACTTCACTGGGGCGGATCGGCGGACAACATTGATCTGGTGGTCAGTACAGTTCGGATGAATCGCTTAGTACGCCATGCGGTGGGCGATCTCACCGTTACGGCGGAGGCCGGTTTGACATTTGCCGACTTACAGACCGCCCTCGCCCAAGAACGGCAGTTTTTAGCCCTCGATCCGGCTTATCCTGAAACCGCCACCCTCGGCGGCGTCGTTGCGACTGCTAGTGCAGGCTCCCTGCGCCAACGCTATGGCGGTGTGCGGGACATGCTGATTGGGGTTTCCTTTGTGCGGGTGGATGGGCAGGTGGCGAAAGCCGGCGGACAGGTGGTTAAAAATGTCGCTGGTTATGATTTGATGAAGCTGATGACGGGCTCGTACGGCTCCCTGGCCATTCTGTCTCAGCTCACCTTCCGCACCTATCCGCTGCAGGAGGCGTCTAAATCCGTAGTGCAGATTGGAACCGCAGAGGCCATCGCCAACGTTGCCTTGAAATTACGCGCCTCGGTCCTCACTCCAGTTTCAATTGATATTTTTTCACCGACTCTTATGGCGACTTTGGGGGTGGCGACTTTGGGGGAGGAGGAGGGATTCGGTTTGGCGGCCCAATTTCAGGGAATTCCTGCGGGGGTTGAAGAGCAGACCAACCGGCTGATGGCGATGGGAGCCGCGATGGGACTCACTGGATGTCTGCTGGCGGCGGAGGCGGAGGCTGACTATTGGCGGCAAGCGGACCAAATGCTCTGGTCGCCTGGGACTGCTGGAGAAGACGTGATTTGTAAATTGGGCGTTCTGCCGACCGCTGCGGTGGGACTCCTGCAGGCGATTGATCAACTTACCCGCCCCAACGCCATTCCCTGGCTGGCTCGAATTCACGCCAGCAGCGGTCTAGGCGTTTTGCGATTTAATCCGGAAGAAATCACCGCTGACCTGCTGCTTAAGGTGCGATCGCACTGCGAGACTGAAGGGGGATTCCTAACGGTGCTCCAGGCCCCCAAAGCGCTAAAGCAAGCAATAGAAGTCTGGGGATACACCGGCAATAGTGCTCAGATTATGCGTCGCCTGAAGTCTCAATTCGATGCGGTCAGTCTACTCAGTCCGGGGCGGTTTGTGGGCAACCTCTAAGGTTAATGTTTCCTAAAAGAATGCCGGACATGAACTCAGGAATGGGATGCTAATATGATGGGATTCACCCTAATCCCGACCGACTTACCGGACAATGCTGAATCGAGCATTTAAGAGGACTCTATAACTGACCTTATACCGTTAGACAAGTTAGAAATCCCTCAAGTCAGGTTTTCGTCCCTGTATACCTGTTGACTCATAACCCCGGACTTCCCATGGTTCAAACTCCTATTAAGCCATCTACTGAAACTTCCCCGACTAAAAAGCCTTCGAAACTTGAGGGGATCAAAGAACGTAGCCAATTCCTGCGGGAACCGGTCGCCACAGAAATCCTTGAGGACACGACCCATTTCTCAGAAGAAGCCCTGCAGATCCTAAAATTTCACGGATCCTACCAGCAGGACAATCGAGATAATCGCATCAAAGGGCAGGAAAAAGACTACCAGTTCATGCTGCGGACCCGTAGTCCAGGCGGATTTATCCCGCCAGAACTCTATCTGGCTCTCGACCAGCTTTCAGAAGAGTACGGCAACCATACCTTACGGGCCACCACGCGTCAGGGATTTCAGATCCACGGCATTCTGAAGAAAAATCTGAAGGCGACCATTGCCGCTATCGTTCAAAACCTGGGGTCCACCTTAGGGGCCTGCGGCGATCTCAATCGCAACGTGATGGCGCCCCCGGCCCCCTATAAAGACCGACCAGAATATGTCTACGCCCGCGAGTACGCCGATAATATTGCTGACTTGCTCACGCCCCAGACAGCGGCTTATTACGACATCTGGTTAGACGGAGAAAAGTTTGTTACGGCGGAAGAAAGCCCTGAAGTCGTGGCGGCTCGACAGCGCAATGGTAATGGGACGGTTTTCCAGGACAGCGAAGAGCCGATTTACGGGACGTATTACATGCCCCGTAAGTTTAAGTGCGCGGTGACCGTTCCCGGGGACAACTCCATTGACGCCTACACTCAAGATGTCACCCTGGTGGTGATAACGGACGACCAGGATCAACTGGAGGGCTTTAACATCTTGGCGGGCGGCGGCATGGGACGCACCCACAATAAAGAACAGACCTTCGCCCGGCTTGCGGATCCCATTGGCTATGTGGACAAGGATGACGTCTACGACCTGCTGAAGGCGATTGTGGCGACTCAACGGGACTACGGCGATCGCGTCAACCGGCGTCACGCCCGCATGAAATATCTGATCAATGATTGGGGCGTGGAGAAGTTCCGAGCCAGCGTTGAAGGCTTTTTCGGCAAACCGGTTCAACCCTATCGCCCCTTACCAGAATGGAAATACCTGGATTTCTTGGGTTGGCATGAACAGGGCGACGGCAAGTTGTTCGTGGGGATTTCGGTGGAGAATGGCCGGGTTTATGACAACGGCAAACTTCAACTGAAAACGGCCCTGCGGGAGATTGAGCAATCGTACCATCTACCGATGCGCTTAACCGCTAACCACAACATTGTCCTGTATGAAATTGATCCCGCCCATCAGTCTGACATTCAGAGAATTCTTGATCGTTGCGGCATTCAAGCCGCCACTCAAATTGACGCCCTGGTGCGCTACGCCATGGCTTGTCCCGCTCTACCCACCTGTGGTTTGGCGATTACCGAGTCAGAGCGAGCTATTCCTAGCATTCTGGAACGGTTGAGGGCGTTGATGACTAAGTTGGATCTGGCCGATGAACATTTTGTTGTTCGCATGACGGGATGCCCTAATGGCTGCGCCCGTCCTTATATGGCTGAATTGGGATTTGTCGGCAGCCTCGCCAAAACCTACCAGCTTTGGTTAGGCGGATCCCCGAATCAAACGCGTCTGGCCCAGCCCTTCATGGATCGGATGCACATTGATAATTTGGAAACGACCCTGGAGCCAATCTTGGCCTATTTCAAGCAGAGTCGGGAAACCGGGGAAAGCTTCGGCGACTTCTGCGCCCGGATTGGCTTTGAAGCGATCCGAGAGTTTTCTGACACTTATGATCCCGCTAAAGCTGCGCCTAAGGGCCGTAGACGTCGCCATCGGGTGAGTCTGCCGGATAATCTCTATATCCGACTGAAGGCGGCGGCGGAGAAGCAGGGCAAGCCGATGACGGAGCTGACGGCGGCGGCGATTGCTCAGTACCTCGACGCTGGGGAGTAGAGATACTGCTGTAGGGGCTTAGCATTTGGAGCAAAATTGACAGAAGCGCCTGAAAACTTACAGCCAAATGCTAAGCCCCTACCAACCCCCGACAGGAAGACTAAATTGACAAGACCTCCGCAACAAAAGTTGTGGAGGTCTTTAAGGATAATGCAGGCGTTTCAGCTTGAGAGGGATGCTTCGCTTGAGAAACACGCTGTTAAAGCCTGAACCACCCAACTGCCGCTGACCTTGCTCAGGAAAGCGACTTAGGAAAACGCAACTATACCTGTAAATCTATACGTGTAGAAAGCTCTACCTAAATTAAGCTTCTACGGCTTCGCCGCCTTCGGATTGGTGAATGCGATCGGGTAGCACCCAACAAAGAATGGGGCAAAGTACAACGGTCATCACCGTCACAGCCAAAATGACTTCAAATCCATCTAAGAGTGCAGCGTTCATCTTTTTCACCTCAGTTAGGAGTTAATTAGGATCGAGGCGCGTTCCTTCGGGATAACTCCCTACTTCCGCCCTTGCTTCAGATTGCTACCAATATTTAGCACCAAATTCCGGAGAATGGGTAAACAATGTTAGTTAATTTCTGTATCTATATTTACAATTTGCCCCAAATTTATTCAAGACTACTACTTATTTCTTATTGGATATATTTATTTTTCTTATGAATCTCTCCAAAGTTTAAAGTTGCTTCGCTCAGGGTTCATCCCTCCTTTCAGAGAAAATCCAGTGAGGGGTGTAGGGTAAGAGGGCGAAAGTATAAAGGCTCCAATGAAGGGGCCTTCTTCAAGTATTCTCAGGATAATCCCTAGCTTGTTTACA
>JASJDH010000134.1 GCA_030065175.1 Leptolyngbyaceae cyanobacterium MO_188.B28
GAGGAGAGGTTAGAACCTACTCTTAATCAATTTTTCTAGGTACCCTAAGGAGTAATTATATTATCAATAATTATTATCATCTGCTGAAAAACAATAAATTTTTGGAGTAGAAATGCTTGGTTATCGTCGATTTCTAAAAGATTTTGCTTTCGCCCTGCTAGATCTACGTAAAAAGAGGGGTTTTCATTTTCTGAGAGATCTGCGCTACCTATCAAAAGAAAGTTCTCATCCTATGAATGTTATTTTTGATATTGGAGCAAATATTGGTGATAGTACTATTGGATATAAAAAGTATTTCCCAAACTCAGAAATTCACGCATTTGAACCAGTAAAGGATACTTTTGAGGTTCTAAAGAAAAATACTCATAACCTTCAAAAGATATTCTTAAATAATCTTGCTCTTAGCAGCCAACCAGGAGAGAAAAGAGTTTTTCTCCGTGAAAATTCTCGTGTAAACTCTCTTAGAAATGAAATAAAAAGCGACGCGCAAGAAATTCAAAAGTCTCAAGTCTTTAAGATCGAAACAGTTGATAATTATTGTGAAGCGAATGGTATTAATAAAATAGACTTTTTAAAAACTGATACTGAGGGCTTTGATCTAGAGGTTTTGAGTGGAGCATCTAGAATGATATCGAGCGGCAACATTCATATGATCGTAGTTGAAGTAAGCTTTGATCCTAACGACAAATATCACACAAACTTTGAGTCTATCAGTAAGCTCTTATGGCCAAATAACTATGGCCTGATTGGATTCTATGATTTTGGATACAAGAAAAACACTCTAGCCATTGCACATTACTGCAATGTTCTTTACATGCAATGCCCTAGACATTTTTGAGGGAGAGTTGGGAGGAAAGCTATCCATCGTGTAGTGTACGTTTGTAACCAAAACACGATACGCACTGATGGATAGCCTCAAGGGGATTCCAATCGGTCGGTTGGAATTAGAAGGGTGATGGTATGGGGAATCTAAGTAGTTATGCAAAATTAATTAGGCAGTTTGAGGCTTTGGAGGACCCCAGAGTGAAACGGAAACCAGGCAATGAAGATACTCTACCTTGCTCAATCCACAATTCCATCACGCTTCGCCAACAGCATTCATGTGATGAAGATGTGTCAGGCATTTGCTCATAATGGGCATGATATCCATCTCCTTGTGCCTAATATCTTTGATGATAGAGAGACTGGCGTTGAGGATGTCCATAAGTATTACGGTGTTGAACCGTGCTTCACTATTACCTATCTCCCATGGCCCCCCATCAAAGGTCGAGCCTATTTTCATGGGTGGTTTGCTGCTAGATATTCCAAAAACCTGAAACCTGATCTTGTCTATGGACGTAACATCATTGGCTGCTACTTTACCTCAAAAGTCGGCTTGCCAGTCGTCTTTGAATCCCACGCTCCTATCACCAACTCAGGAAAAATAGCCTCTTGGTTATTCAATGAGTTGTTGAAACAGAAAAGCTTCAGTTATTTAGTGGTTATTACCCAGTCACTAAGACAATGGTATCTGAAAAACTACAATATCCCAACAGACAAGATATTGGTTGCAGCGGATGGCGCAGATTTACCTAAAAATACTGAACATGACCAAATAGACAGTTTCAGCCCTCAATCGGCGGATACATTTCGAGTCGGCTATGTCGGTCATTTATATCCAGGCAAGGGCATGGAAATCATTTCAAAACTGGTTGTCCGTTGTCCTGATCTTGAGTTTCATATTGTAGGCGGCCTGGAAGAAGATATTAGACTCTGGAAAAATCAACTCCAGGGTTATGGCAACATAATCTTTCATGGGTATCGTCCCCATCGGGACATACCCAAAATTATGGATGAAATGAATGTTTTGATCTCCCCCAGCCTTAGAAGTATTAAACTCCCAGGTAAGAAAGACACTGACATTAGCCAGTGGACCTCACCCCTCAAAATATTTGAGTATATGGCAGCCCGAAAACCAATTGTGGCTTCTGATGTGGACGTTTTACGCGAGGTTCTCAAAAATGGGCGTAATGCCTTACTGTGCGATCCTGACGATTTAGAAGCATGGCAATGGTCCCTATATCGCCTAAGGGATTGTCCGAACTTATCTCAAGCGCTATCTCAAAACGCCTATCATGACTTAAAAAATAGATATTGCTGGAAAACCAGAGCCAAAGAAGTTTTAACATCGGTTGCTTTCGTTAACACTTAGTTGCAGATAAAGAAGGGGACCATAGGTTATTTATGGTGAAGAAAAAAGACGCTAACAAAAAAATATTCATTAATATCATATTTCTGATAACAAACTTAGTTTTATTCCACAACTATCGAACAGAGTTTTTGCAGTCTTTGCCCCTTGGTCTATTTGCTTTAGATGCGGGCCTAATTATTGTATATTCATGGCTGAGCTATCGGTCTTTACTTCGTAGAGAAAACTTTAGACTTTATAGTATCTGGCTCCTGGCAATATTGATTCTACTGATACGAGTTTTCATCTATGGAAAATTTGAATTTAAAACCACTTCGCTAATATTAGCAAACACGGTTGTCGGGACTGTATTAGCCCACAATGGTTTAAATAGGGCCTGTCAATTTATTTTCATGGTGATTGTGTTTTCATATGTCACACTTTCATACATCTCAGGTGTCGACCCAATGGACATCCTAGGTAATTCCCGTAACCATATCTCAATTTTGTTATTGTATGCAACCATTTTATTTTATCTAAGCTACAGCCCTCTAGAAATTCGTCAGAAGCAATATTCCATACTGCCAGCATTAGCCTGTTTCATACTATGCATATTCTCTTTAGGCAGAATGGGAATGGTTACATCAGGCGTGCTATTTTCGTTGCTATCAATGCTGAAATACTGGCATGCTTTAGCTAGAGAAAATCTCCTCAAAAAAGCATTAGCCTTTTTGACCGTCACAGCCTTGATGCTCGGCACTTTCTATTCAATCAATTATTTCTCGGAAACCGGAAAATTCGCTAAATTTGAGAACCAAGGTCTGGAGTCAAGAGGTCGAAGCCGAATTGTTAGCACTTATTTTGATGATAATAATTTTGACGGTGATAAGCTGCTGATAGGTTATGAGCGAGGATTTTTCGAAAAAGAGACTGGACTGTCAGCCCATATCAGTTATTTAGCCTGGCATAGCTACCTTGGAATAGCGGGTATTTTTCTTATGATATATGCTCTGTATGCCCTAGTGAAATACTACAAATACAGCCCATATCATATGGTTCTACTCCTGGCTATACTATTGAGATCGTTGACAGACAATGTTTTATTCTTTGGAAAATCTCTGTTTGGAATTTTGTTTGTATTTTTAGTCATAGAGTGTGAACGGCAGAGGCTGCAGATAAAAAGGCAAAAAAGACTGACAACTACGGGTATGGTCCTAAATGTCACAGCAGATTCTTGAAGAATTAGGAAAAGTTTTGACTCCCCTATGGGGAAAGCTTAGCCACAAGGTTTCTCCAACTATTTAAGCAGGTGGCCACAAATAAACATAGGCTTGAGTTATAGGACTACCTATTCCAACGTTCTAATTATCATCGAGGAATTTTGGCTACCCACTTCGGATCAGCTAGAAACTGCGTATGGAACAGGATCTACTTAGCAAATACGAAGTTGTCTGTGTATCCCACCATCGGATTCCTTTGACTGGCGGCCACGTAAGGTTTGACCGATTGGTTCGTCGTTTAGCCGAAGATGGGAAAAGGATTCTTTGGGTATCTCCTCCGAGAGAAAAGTTTTCTGTTTTTCCTAATGTAATTTTTTTGCCAGGAAGGAAGCCTAATCTGGGATCTTTTATGCAGCTTCGCATGCTTAACTTTGCGATTCAAGGCTTTCCTTTTCTAATCCGGCGCCGACAGTCAAGCGCAATTGTAATCACCTTTGGAGAAACTAACCTCCTAGCAGCCTTATTTGTCTCCCTTACTTTACAAGCACCCTTAAGCATAGGAGTCAGGTCAAATATATTAACCCGCCATAAGTTGCTAGTGGAGGACATGCCACTGCTCCAGAAAATATGGGCAAATGTAAAATTTGAGGTTGGGTTGAGATTTTGGCAGTTTGCTTATCGCTATGCCTCACAAATTACGGTTCAAACACCTCAAGCCAAGGCTGAATTTCTGGTTAACTTTAACATTCCAGAGAATAAGGTTGAGGTTATTGAGAATGACCTGCCTCCAAAGTTCAAACTAAGATATTTCGGGAATCGTAAACCCGGCGAACTTAGGAGCCTGTTATTTGTCGGGAATGAAACCCGAATTAAGGGCTTTGATGTATTGGTTAAAGCAATTCCACAATTTCATCAGTGCACACCTTCTATCAAGCAAATAACGCTCGTTGGGGTTTCAGATAATGCTGTTCAAGCAGCCAGTGCAGAGCTTGCCAAAACCGGGATTGATATAGTCTGGCGCCGCCGCCATAATGATATACCCTCTCTGATGCAAGAACACGATTTATTGGTTGTGCCCTCCCGTGAGGACCAATTCCCCAATGTTGTACTTGAAGCCCTGGCGATTGGCCTGCCCGTCGTTGGCAGCGCAGTTGACGGCATTAAGTACATGTTGGCGGATGATTGGATATTATTCCCTCCAGGAGATGTAGCTGGACTTGTCAGATGTGTTAGCCGAGTCGCTGAACCCGCAGGATACGTTAGAGCAATGGATATAGCGAGGGAGCGGGCGAGCTACTTCGACTTTGACTGGGAAGACCGTTATATTGACATTCTTGAACGAAATATGGAGCTTCGACAAAGACCTTTAGAAGCAGGCAGGATCACTGGACAATGAGCCACCTCTCTTCGCCTCAAGTCTTGCACGTCATCACAGAGCCTATTGGGGGAGGAGCCCAGGTACTCGTGCGTGAGCTGAATCGCCGCTCCTATGAGCATGGAATCGCCAGCAGCGCAGTTTACTTTTCTAATCCTAGAGGTATAGAACTTTCAGAGAATGAATACTGCTTAGGGTTTAAGTCTCCCCGATCTCCTCGCATCGTTTTTGCCTTACGTCAATTCCTTAAAACCCATACAGCAAAACTGAAGCAACCTCTCATCGTCCACGCTCATTTAACTTGGCCGCTCTACTACGTGGCGATCGCAGCGATGGGCTTGCCTGTAACCCTGGTGTATACCGAACACAACACCCACAATAAGCGCCGAAACTTTAGGATACTGGCGCGTTTTGAACGTTTTCTATACAGGAGGTACAACCAGATTATCTGTATTTCAGAAGGGACCCGTGAGGCGCTGGATCGATGGTTAAATGATCAATGCCTGCGTCAGCGTCTTGTGGTGATCCCGAATGGAGCCAGGCTGCTAGAGCCCAAACCTACTGGTGAATACCTAAAAACGGGTGGATTAAAGTTAGTGTCTGTTGGCTCTTTGTCCCCCAAAAAGGGGTTTGAAACGGCTATCCGCGCCGTGTCTGAAAAGCGGATGATTGTCGATAGTTACACCATTGTTGGGGAAGGTCCAACGCGTGCGCGGCTTGAATCGCTGATCGATAGCCTAAACCTTCAGGATACCGTGCGCTTGGTGGGATGGGCGGACGATGTTGGTCAGCATTATCGCGCAGCGGATGTTGCTGTTATTCCTTCCAGATGGGAGGGGTTTGGATTAGTCGCCGTTGAAGCACTTTCGGTAGGTTTGCCAGTCATTGCCAGTGATGTCCCAGGTCTTCGGGAGTTGCTCTCTGGTTGTGAGGCGGCTGTTCTTGTGTCTGAAGGTGATACAACACAAATAGCTGAGGCTATTGAAAAGATCAAAATAGCACTCGAAAATGGCATTATTTACAGTGCACTTGCTATTGATAGATCTAAATCTTACAGCCTAGACAAAATGATTTCTACCTATAGCGAACATTATTACGATATTACCCATTCGGGCGCTGGTTCCACCAGATAGGGTGAATGGAAACACTTAATATACAAGGGTTATATCGCATTTAAGGATAAATGCGATATAACCCTTGTTCTGAGAGCGATTCATAGATCTATCCTCTGCTACAGAACCAGTGACGCTTTTTACAGATATTATAATTCACCTTAAATAGCTTTCAATGGCCAAATCTAAAGTACACAAAGATCTCTATTCTGCCGATGAAAAATTGATAAAGGATAATTGCTTCATAATCAAAATCAAGTAGTCAAATTAGAGAGTGATTGATACCGATGATATCTGCAGCAGAGAAAAACTGGAATTCGGCAACAACGTTATATATTGCTAGAAAATTGCATTCTATTGATCAAGAAAGCACTAGTAAAATGGCAGTTTTAGATATGGGCTGTGGAGATGGGGTTACCATTGAGCATCTCCTTGACTATGAATATGATCTTTATGGTTATGATTTTCCGAAACGGGAAAAATTTCTCAGGCAGAGATTAGAACCTTATTGGGGAATCGAATTTGAGCATCGTATCCATTTTATGAGCAACGAAAAGGTCATTCCATTTGGAGATAATTTATTCGATATAGTCTATGCAAATCAGGTTTTTGAACATGTTAAGTTCTTTGAAAAAATGTTGTCTGAATGTGCAAGAGTCCTGAAACCAAATGGAATTTTACTATCAAATTTTCCCTTGGCGACTTGTCCAATAGAACTTCATGTAATGATACCTGCAGCGCATTGGCTACCTCCAGGCAAACTGCGGGTTAGATATTTGCAGTTATTCTATGCTCTGGGATTGGGAAAAAGAGATAAAAATACTTCGCCTCTACAAAGAGCAATTTACAGAGATAGATATTTAAAAGATTGTACTTACTATCGATTCATGAATGAAATTATAGCCGTTGGAGAAGCTTACTTTGAATCAGTAGAACTGGAAGCGAATGACTTCCTTCAGTCCAAGCTGGATTTATTGAAAAATAGTCCAAGAACAATCGATCATATGCTATTTTCACTCATAAACAAAACAGCTAGATCTTTGAGAGAATCTTTATTAATCTATTTAATCGACGCTCCATTTTGTTTTCGAACGCCGAAAAAGAATAGTCATATAAATTAAATCGACAGAAAATATTATGACACTAAAAAGTTACCTACCTTGGTGGCTGAAAATCTCTACCAAGATTGTTATGAGTAGACTCCCATTTTCATATCAAGCTTGGAAAAAATTGGGCCTGTTTGAACATGGGCAGATGCAATCGGCCACATATGCTTATAAAATTTTCAATCAACATTTTGAGAGAGTGAATCCACAGCCAGGATTTGTCAGTCTAGAATTAGGTCCTGGCGACTCTCTTCTATCAGCTATTTTAAGCCAGACTTTCGGCGGTTCTGCTTCTTATTTTATAGACTCAGGTGAGTTTGCCAGTAATGACTTGAAAATTTATCAAGAGATGGAAAGCTTTTTGCAAGCAAAAGGATTACTAGAACCTGTTTTAACAAGCAAAGCCTCTCTTGAAGAGATTTGTCAGAATTATTCCGCTCAGTACTTAACATCAGGATTGAAATCCTTGCAGTCTCTACCAAGTGAGTCCATTGATTTTATCTGGTCTCAAGCTGTACTAGAACACATCAAAAAGGCAGATTTTCTTGACACCATGCGAGAGCTGCGACGAGTTATTAGCCCTAACGGCACATGCTCCCATGTCATTGATTTGAAAGACCATTTAGGTGGCGCATTAAACAATTTGAGGTTTTCTGAGAGGGTTTGGGAATCTGAATTTATGGCTAAATCAGGTTTCTATACAAATCGTATCCGCTACTCAGAAATGATAGATATGTTTCATCAAGCGGACTTTTCGGTTGAAGTAATCGATGTCAGAAGAAAATGGAAATCTTTACCAACCCCTAAGCTAGAAATGGCAAAGGAATTTAGATCCATGCCTGATGAAGAACTTTCTGTGTCAAGTTTTTCTGTCCTGTTAAAGCCCAATTGACGATAAAGATAGCAATTTAATGCTAATGACTTTCATCGTGTTTCTATAGGGACACAAATTATATATGAGAATACTATTCATTATCACCCGTGCTGACACAGTTGGGGGCGCCCAAGTCCATGTTAGAGACCTATCTCGCTATCTAGTTGAGGCAGGACATCAGGTGTTCGTGGTGACGGGGGAAAAGGGGCAATACAACGATGTTTTAGAGGATTATTCTATTCAGTCCTACTCCTGCGATACGCTTAAACAGCCAATTTCTTTGAAACAAGACTGGGAAACTCGAAACTATCTCATAGATCTAATCCGCTCCTTTCAACCTGACCTTGTCAGCACCCACTCCAGCAAAGCAGGAATTCTAGGGCGTCTCGCTTGTTACGCGACCAACACCCCTTGCATATTCACCGCCCATGGTTGGGCTTTTACAAGTGGAGTGCCTGAACCTAAACGTAGCGTTTACCAGTTAGTCGAGAAGTTTGCAGAACCTCTGGCGGATAAAATTATTTGTGTCTCCGAAAACGATCGGCAAATCGGTCTTAATTGCGGGATGAATTCGGACAGACTCATTACTGTTCATAATGGGATGCCAGATATTCCTATTGAGATGAGGGCAAACCTTGTAGATGATCTACATACAGTAAAAATTGTCATGGTTGCCCGCTTCGACAAGCAGAAAGATCACCAAACTCTACTAGAAGCCGTCAAAGACATTACTGAAGCGCAACTCGATCTTATTGGCGATGGTCCAGGCTTGGCAAATGCAAAAGCCTATGCAACCCAAAACGGCATGGCCGATCGCGTTAACTTTTTAGGATTTCAAAAAGATGTTGCCAAATTTTTGGCTCAATCGCACATATTCACCCTGATTTCAAACTGGGAAGGATTCCCACGCACCATCATCGAAGCCATGCGAGCCGGTTTGCCAGTCGTCGCGTCAGATGTAGGTGGAGTTGCCGAAGCAGTTGATGACGGTGTGACCGGCTATTGCATCCCCCGAGGCAACGTGGATGTTTTGCGCGATCGTCTCTCGAAACTTGTAAAAGACGCCGAGCTGCGCCAAACCATGGGGCAACGAGGCCGCCAGCGATACGAGGCAGAGTTCACCTTTGACCACATGTTCGAGAAGACCTTCGAAGTCTATAAAGAAGTCCTTGCTAAGCGAGGAAAACTTGATGCCTTAAAAGCAGAGCTAGCAACCCCCGTTTCAGATCTTTAAAGTGTAATCGCCTCCCTATGAAAACACTCATAACAGGTGCAACTGGCTTAATGGGCGCACTGTTTTTGGAAAAGCTCGCCAAAAATCATCCCTCCGCCGAAATTAGCTGCCTGATTCGCCCGACAAGTAATTGCTCTAGCCTCAATACCCTAAATCTGAAGCTTAATTATCTAACAGGCGACAGCGCCAAGTCAGAAACCTGGCGTCATATCCTTAGCGAAGAAACATTCGACACGATCTTTCACCTGGTCCAACTGCGTCATGTTCCAACAATTCTAGATAGTCTCCAAACCTTAGGCCAAATCCCACGTTTAGTCATCATTGGCACCACAGGGGTTTACTCAAAATATAATCAGTATTCTGTTGAGTATAAAACTGCTGAAACCCGGTTGAAGTCATATCCGGGCCCCTACTGCCTATTACGACCCACCATGATTTATGGGTCTTACCGGGACAAAAATATCCACAAGCTCATTCGCTTTTGTCATAAATATGGATTCTTCCCAGTCTTTGGCCCAGGCAATAATCTACTCCAGCCTGTCCACGCCGACGATTTAGCCAAAACCCTGCTTTATCTATGGGAAAATCCGCATATTGCCGGAGAATATGACCTATCTGGCGGCACCGTCGTTAGCTTCCGAGAACTCTTAGCCCTGGTCTCACAACTGATTAGCAAGCCCGTTCGTCAGATTTCGTTGCCGCTTAAATTTGGCATTTCCATGGCGAGGATTTTAGAAGCCATCCTTAAAACCCGGTCACCCGTCAAAGTCGAACAAATCCTCCGCCTCCAAGAAGACAAAGCTTATCCCCATAAGGCTGCTCAGAAAGACTTAGCGTTTTATCCCCGGTCCCTAGAAGAAGGACTCCGGCAAGAAGTAGAACTCATGCGCAAAAAGACCGTGATTTAGCGCTGTCGAGTCCAATATGCTCATAATTACCCCCATAAAATTTATCGTTTTTAATTCATTGTCAGTGGCAAGCACGAAGATTATGCCTGCAAATCACCTGAAAAGTAAAGCCAAGAAGCTTATAGAACCTGCCCGCTCACTCTCTAGGAGAATTCTCTTTGAGTATGAAGAGACAATCTCCACCAGAAAAGTTTCTTTTGTCATAGCAGGCGCCCAAAAAAGCGGCACAACTGCATTAGATTTCTTTCTTAGGCAGCATCCAGAGATATGCATGCCCACTAAGAAAGAAACAAACTTCTTTGCATACAACTTCAACAAAGGAACGACATTTTACCATTCGCTTTTCCCATTTCCGACTAGAGGTAAGATATTAGGCGAGGCGTCTCCAAGCTACATGCTCTGTCATTCGGAAGCGGCGCCACGAATTGCGGACTATAATCCGCAAATGAAATTGATCTTCATCCTCAAGAATCCTATTGACAGAGCGTATTCTCAATATAAAATGCATCGCTCAAAACACGATCTCAGACTGTCCTTTGAGGAATGCCTTGAAATTGCAAAACAAAAAGGCGAAAAAAAAGTCCTTAACGAAAAAAGCGGATTCTCCACAAAAACGATAGAGCAATATCTTGAATTTGGCAGGTATCCTGAGCAAATTAAGACCTTCAAAAGATTCTTCCCAGCCAGTCAGATGCTTTTCCTTCGCACAGAAGATTTGATGAACAAGCATAATGATGTAATGAAAGCCATCTACGCTTTTCTTGGTGTGAATGGCAACCCAACTCAATCTAAGGTTATCCACTCCTATCAGGGCGATAACATATCCGTTGAAGCCAGAAAGATTCTGCTCAATGAATACCTTTGTGACATCGAAGAATTGGAGAGGATGCTGGGATGGGACTTAAGCGAATGGAAAAATTTCTTGTAGTTAGCGCAACTTGAAGGAATTTTTTAGCTTGTAACCAACCGTCTTTTAGCCATGCCACTGATTTATCTATACGGATGTGGCGGTCATGGCCGTGTCATTTTAGACATTCTGCAACACCAGAAAGCCGCCGTCGCAGGCTTTGTAGATGATCACCCCCCCTCAGGGCAGACCCACATTCAGGGTATTCCCATCTTTACCACCGATACTCCGCCGCCCAACTTGGACCCCAAAGGCTGTCAGTGGGTCATCGCCATCGGCAACAATACAATTCGACGACAAATCGCCCAAAAACTTGCAGCCCAGGGCCACACCTTCGCCACCGTCATTCATCCCTCCGCCCAAATCGGCTCTCGCGTCACTATCGCCCCTGGCTCCGTCATCATGGCCAACACCGTGATCAACTGCGATACCCAGATTGGCCAGCACGTCATCGTTAATACCGCCGCCACGATTGATCATGACTGCGCCATTGGAGACTTTTGCCACATCGCTCCCGGCTCCACCCTATGCGGCCACGTCACAGTAGGCGCAGGCAGCTGGCTACAGGTGGGAACCAAAGTCCCTCCCGGCATTGAAATTGGTGAAAGCGTCATCTCCCAACCAGGAGCCATCCTGACCTAGGAAAGGGCCTCCCGTGCTTCCCCTGCCCTCTAAGGGATTTGCGTAGAAATAAAGTCCCAGCAGAAGGCAGTGGATGGGTGGATGGGTGGATGGGTGGATGGGATTTTATTTATCTGCAGATCCCTAATCATAGGGTTCAGCCATACCGCAAGTGTCTAAACCATGCAAAGGACTGCATCACTCATGACTACAAGCCTCACTACACTTTTAACTATTGTGGGACTCACATTCACGCTCAGTAAACTGAGCGTGAATCTCATTCGTAAATATTTGCAAAACCAACTGCTCGATATTCCCAACGAGCGCAGTTCCCATACCCGACCCACTCCCCGGGGCGGCGGGTTAGGGTTCATTATCGCCTTTGCGATCGCATTTGCCATCACTCAGGCAGCGGCCCCAAACTTGACGGTAGGCATCCCACCGCTGCTATGGCCAACACTCATTCCCCTGGTCGCCATCGGCATGTTAGACGACTGGCGCAGCCTCTCTTCTGGGGTAAGATACCTGGTTCAGCTCAGCGTTGCTGTAGCAGTTGTCAACAATTGCGGCCCATTTCCAGTCCCGGGCCTGGATAAACTTGGCGCGCCAGGTCTCTGGCTAGCCGTTGGGCTGACGGTCATTGGCGTGACCGCCCTGATCAACTTTTACAATTTTATGGATGGGTTAGACGGGTTGGTTGCTGGCGTATCAGCGGTGCAACTGGGCTTTTTAGCCCTCTGGCTCCAACAGCCGGTGCTGTGGCTGTGGGTCGCCGCCCTGATCGGTTTCCTCTATTGGAACTGGTCCCCCGCCAAGATTTTTATGGGCGATGCCGGCAGCACAACATTAGGGGCGATCGTAGGGATCTCGCTGCTCTCACACCCCCAACCCGATTTAGGCTTATCCTGGACAACACTCGCCATTTTGTCGCCCCTTGTGGGCGATGCGGTTTACACCCTCTGTCGTCGCCTATTGCAAGGAGAAAACATCTTTCAAGCTCACCGCAGCCACCTCTACCAGCGCCTCCACCAAGCAGGTTGGCCCCATGCCCATGTTGCAGGACTCTATGTCGCATTAACGCTGGCGATCGCGATAGGCCTAGCCCAATTTGGAGCCTCCGCCGCTTGGGTTACTTTGGCGGTAACGCCTCCCGCGATTGCTTTGACAGAGGCCTATCTGGCGCGCCCCTCCCAACCTAAAACCTACAAGACGCCTCAACTTGTAAACGAGGATTAAACCGAGCCCCACTGCGTGCTGTAACTAGCAACATCAGGGCGCGCAGCCCATCCCGCATGACTTTGACCCAAAATTCCTCCGAAGACTGATATTTAGGAGGCTGGGCGATAGATGCGATCTCAACTTCACAACCGCCAAAAAACACGACCGCGATCGTCTTTGCCCGGGCCATGTGGTAATCAGATGTGACCAAATACACATGGCGAATGCTTTGCGCGATGAGATATCCACCAGCGTTGTAAAATGAGTCACCGTGACCGTGGCGTGCAACCCACACAACGACTTGGTTAGCCAATCAATCGAAAGCCGCGAACGCCCTGATAGTTGATATTTCGCGCCGCCCTACGAGTAAATTCGCCCACCGATGGATTCCCCCCCGGTTGAATCACACCGCTGGCCTGCCGCCATAGAGATTCTGGAGCAGGGGAAAGCTTATAGTGATATTTTCCCCCTTGCAACTGGGGATTCTCATATCTGCAGACATGATACCAAGTGGTTTCCTGGCATTCCTGGCACCAAAAGTCTTCTAACCATTCCCCCGTTAGGGGAATAGCGGTGTAGCTTTGGATCAACGTCAGCGCCGAGAGCCGCTTCATGCCCCGCTGTTGAAGATGCTCGGGCTTATCAGCAAACAGCGAATACTTGCGACTGATACTGTCCAGATAGCATCCATGAATCGGGCAATAAACCCCCCGTCGCTTCGACCGTTTACGGTTGCGATCGCATCGTCTAGTCATCGATATTCACCCAAATTCAACAGGTTTTCACTTCGAGAAACCGGGTCTCTTTGGAGGATATTCAAGGAAACTTAGGCAGCTGTCCAAAGAGTCCCAATTTCTCTTCCGATAAGCCGTCAACGACCATCCCGATCAGGGGATATGATCTCCATCTCCAAATCACTCTCCCCAATCTGCGCAGGATTTTGATTGGCGGTCACATAAAACTCATCCGATAGATACTGACCATAGGGTTCATAGTGAGACAGGGCGCTGTTGACAACCAGCCCCAGCACCCTCTGTTGAGACTGTTCTATCAGCGTTTTGGCGTAATTAACGCTGGCGCTGTCAGCTACTTTAGGCCGAACCACCAACAGCAGACCATCCGCCATCTTGCCGACAATTGAGGCGCTCGCCCCGCCACTTAAGGCGGGTGTGTCAAGAATCACGTAATCACACTGAGTTTTAAATTTTTGCAATAGGATCGTCATCCGCTGCGAATCTAGCAACGCTGCTGGATTGGGCGGCAGCACGCCCGCCAGCAATACTCGCAGATTTGGCGTCACTTTGACTATCGCTTCCTTAAGCGAAGCCTGACCCACCAGCACATTACTCAAGCCGTTGCGATTTGGCAGATCCCAAATCCAATGTTGAATCGGATGATGCAAATCAGCATCGACTAGCAGCACACGCTTCCCCGTCTGGGCGATCGAAGCAGCCAAATTACTGGCGACGGTTGATTTCCCTTCTCGAGGAACTGAGCTGGTCACCACAATCACTCGGGGGGGATGGTCTGAATCTAGAAACTTCAGATTATTGCGAAGCATATGGTATGCCTCACTCGATAGCGAAGTCGTCTCGGCGCAAACCACCAGGTTGGGAATGGTGCGATCGTCAGCGTCTCTGAGTCGATTGCCCTGCACATCTTTGGCAAACGTCGGGATAACCCCTAACACCGGCAGTTTAAACCGGGCCTTTGCCTCCTCTACGGTCTTAATGGATCGATCCTGAGCTTCTAAAATCAAGACCGTCGCCGCCGCCAATAGCCCCCCTAACATGGCTCCGGTGACCACATAGAGCTTTTTGCGCGGCGCCACTGGCCCCCTCAATACGGCCGCTGGCTGAATGATGCGAACATTCCCCACATTTTGGTTTTCAGCCACCCGCACTTCCTGTAGCCGCTGCAATAACAAGGAGTAGGTAGACTGGGCTGCTTCCAATTGGCGTTCTAGCTGCCGTTGTTCTTGCTCAAGCCGAGGCAATATGCTGGCCCGCACCAAGTATGATGTGTAGGCTGCTTGCAAAGCCGACGCCTGATCTTGTAACCCCATCAGCTGGGCGTCTAGGCGAATATAATCCCCGATTAAGTCAGCCTCGACCTCACCCACTTGCAAATTCACGTCCGCAGGCAAGGCTTGTGAACCAATGACGGCCCTAATCCGCTGGCGCAACAGTGCATCCAGGTTAGCCTGTTGCGTCTCCAGGTCAACAATGATGGGATGTTGATCTTGAAATCGAACTCGCTCAGCCGCCAGGGTGGATTCAACCTGCTGATAAGCGTCGAGCACTTGTTGAACGCCGCTCGATTGACTGATAGCCGTCGCCGCCAGCGCCGCTTGGGGATTGCGCCCTAATCGAGCGTTTAAGGCGCCAAACCGAGCTTCTGCATCAGCCATTTTGGATGACACATTGGTCATACTTGCCTGTAAGTTTTCTAAAGCGGAAACCGCTGAGCGCGCTTCCGCCTCTAGGTCGATCACCTGATTCCGTTCCTTAAAAGCTCGCAGCGCCGCTTCCGCCTGGCGAGCCCGATCTTCAGCGTCCGGTAGTTGTTTCTCAATAAACTCCCTGGCGGCGGCCGCTTCGGCCCGATTGGCCAACAAATGCTCATCTAAATAGACCGACATAAGCGTGTCAACAATGAGCTTCGCGGCCTCAGCATCGGGTGACTGATAGGCTACCTTAAGAATATCGGCGCCTTCTTCATTGTTGACTTGAAGTTTGCCGAGAAGCTGTTTGGGTTTGATTGGCCCTCCTTCAGCGCCTTTCAGCTTTAACTCATCAATCGTTTTTTGAATAATCGGAACCGTACGAATGATGCCGATTTCGGTGGCGATTGGATTTCCTCTACCCAATGACTCTAGCTGACTAAACTCGTCCCCAAGGCCGGTTAAGGCGGATGTCGCATCTTGGCTCTTAAACCTAAGTTTGCCCTCTGCTTCGTAAATAGGCGTCTGTCTGAAGCCCCAAACGCTTACCATCGCCACGGTTCCGACAAGAACCACCGACGCTGGCAGCCAACGTCGCTTCAGGATCTGCCAATATTGATCAATATCGATTTCTGATTCTGCTGCATACATAGCTGTCCTAGCGTCGTTCTATAAAGTGATTAAACAGGGGTGATCAAACAGTGAACTAGTTGCCGATTAAATCATCCAACAGCCGAATAGGGGATAAAATCCTCACCAGGGGACCGAAAACGCCGCCAACGGCATCAGAAAAAGTTGCGCTCCCCGACCGCCCGACTAGCACCACATCATTGTCGCGCAAGGATGGATTGGTTTCTTCATTGATACCTTGGTCGAAGGCGACAGGGACAATTCGCTGAGAAACGGTACCGTCTGGATTAAGGCGAATTAATTTAACTTCGTTCGTATTGGCCCGTTGCGGATCAAAGCCGCCAGCGGCTAATAGGGCTTGATTCAGCGGAGCATTCGGGGGAATTTCAACCGTATCTGGAGCATTGACTTCCCCCGCCACCGTCACGCGAATGCTATCGGGGGAAAAATTAGCCGCCGACAGCTGGGTAAGCTCTTGGGGCGTCAGGGCCGTCGCCGTCGGAATGTGGATCGCATCCCCGTGGCGCAGTGTGATGTCGTTTTGGATATTGCCGGTGGTTAAGACATCCCAAAAGTCAATCTGAATCACTTGTTCGCCGCCAGAGGGT